>NZ_VTXF01000003.1:0-244271 GCF_013114585.1 Vibrio sp. 99K-1 | reverse complement strand
GCCATCTAAATATTGCTTAGCAATGATACATTTTAGCTCTCGGCTATATTTGGACATAAAAAGACCCCCAATAATTGGTGTCCAACTATTGGGGGTCAGTTCAGGTTGCGGGCTTTTTCTTTTATAAGAGCAGATGCGGGAAACAAAAAAAGATGCGGGATTCGAGTAAACGAGTAACGAAGAGTCAGAAGCAGGTTAGAGATACGGGTAAGCGAGTAACGAAAAACATGAACTGTGATAGTCGTACTTGGTATATCGCCGACTCAAACCTAGGTATGTTTTTCGTATTCCTAATCTCATTTACTCATTTCTACTCTTAGCTCTTCGCATCTCGAATCCCGTTTACTCGCATCTAAAAAACGCTTACTTACCCTGCTCATTACGCAGGTACATGATCGCAACCATGCCAAAGCCGATAAATTGCCATAAATACTGTCCGTCACTCGCGCCAGTGATGGTTTGAGTAAACGCCATACAAGCAGTCACAAACAGGGAAGAGAAAGCAGCATAAAGTAACCACGGACGCTCTTTACCGACCATGAACTCACCGGCAAACACCGAGCGAATAACCAGTAAAAATGGAACGCATTGCAACGCAATTAGAATCGGAAACATAAAGTCGAACGTTGGGCTAAGTAAAACATGACCGACTTGGCTCTTATCCCAAGTGCCAACAATATAACCTTTCCAACCAGCCCAGGTATCACCTGCATAAGCGGTATCAGGTGTAACAAAGCCAAGTAACACGCCCATCACTTTATCGATAAAGCCATTTTTGAACCAAAAGACGAATAAAAAGATCTGAATCGGTATGATCTGAAAAGCAAATTTCTTCAACATGTGTGTACCCCAAATAATGAATGATTTGAGGACCAGTATGTGGAAGTCGGCGTGTTTACACTTGATGCAAGGCAATCAAGGCTGACTACAAACAATAAACAAACATGTTAAGAAGCCCATTAGGACTGGGAAAACCAACCTAACTCCCATGCCACCAGCGCTCCCTCACACCTTCACATAAGTGGGAGTTTAGGCATTTAGAAAAAGTTTGTTTTTTATAAAGATTCAATAAGATCAAACAGTTGACCGTTATGCTCTTTTTTCACTTCGGTGTAGCGTTGATAGTTGTATTGCGAACCTTTTGGGTTGTCCGACAGCTTGTCAGCGACACTTAGTAGATAAAAACTGATTGGGCTCGGTGTGCTTTCGGCTGCATAAAAAAGGTAAGGGAAAGCTTGGTTGGCATGTTGGTTGATTAACAGTGCAAGACCCAGGGTTAGATTCGCGATATCACAACGCGGGTTCATCTCGAAGGCTTGCTTTGCCAGTTGTAGCGCATGTTCGCGATCTTCTTGCTCATGGCTTTGCAAATAAGCCAAAGATTCCGAATACGACAGCAAGGCATTGACCAGATAATTATCTCGCCCTTGTTGTTGAATCGTATCCAACTGAAGTGCTATTTCCTCAAATGGCTGACCACCTTTACCTTGGTAGAACAACGATATCCCCTCAGAGATAACACTCCAATCATCGTAGTTATCAATAGAGGTCACGCGATGACTCGCTACGCCGTATTCTGAGCTCATAGGAGCAATAATGGCTTTGATCTCTAGAATCACATCCCCAATGGCATCGAAGAAGTTATCTTGGCTAAAGGTCTTTTCCACCTTCTGACTTTGATTCGGTTGGCGATTGTTTTGTACAAGCACGCTCAACACATAGTCACCCCCCTCTTGCTTAAGCCAACCTTTGAGCTCGACACCATTATTAGCCAGTGATTGCTTCCCCTGTTTCGATAGCTGAGAAAAGTGGTAACCCGATAGTTTTTTAGCTGAGTTCAGCCCATAGAAAAGATAGTTATAGACGCTTTCTGACATCTCATAATCGTTCGAAGAATCTAGGGTTATGTCATGGATATAAACAGGAATCACATCACTTTGGTGAGCAGAAACAACAGCAGTGCCACTGGTTGGGACATCGGTTTGCCACGCCCAAGTTGCTATTAAGCCAACAGAGAATACTGCGGTTGTAATCAGGGCGATGGTTTTCTTTTTCGACTTAGCAACAAAAGGGGTAGATTCAGGTTGAGAGACGCCCTCAACGGGAGTTGGTTCGACGCTCGACTGAGTCACCTCAACATCGAACAGGTAACCTTGCTTAGGAATGGTCTGAATAATCCGATACGGACGTGATTTATCCTGAAGCTGACTGCGCAGCAAGCTGATGACCTGTCTGACCAAGTTGTCAGACACTTGAGTTCTTTGCCACACATCCGCGGCTATCTGCCGAGTGCTAACCACTTGCCCGCGATTTTCGATGAAATAACTCAGCAATTTAGCTTGCAAAGGCTCTAAATGAATCGCTTCGCTATCCACCACTAACTGATTTTTATCAGGGTAGAAAGCAATAGGAAAATCGTGTTGCAATACAAAGCAATGCGAGCGAGTCATAGTAGTTCTGTAGTTAGAAAAGACCCCACAAGATTATTGGTTTTATAAATAGTAAGCAAGCCAAGTATCACAAATAAAAAAGGCTGCACAGTGGCAGCCTTTCAATCAAACAAACGGATACGATTAAACCGAGAATGGGTACCTAATCGCTTCGTGGCACTCGTAACCTTCAACCCAGAAGTCATCCATTGTTACCCAAGTTTCTAAATCCTCTAGAGACTTAATCTCTGGGTTGATGTGGAATGTAGGGCCAGCTAGAGGCTCACGCTTTAGCTGAATATCACGCATTGGCGCCAGTTGATCTTCATAGATATGAGCGTTAACTAGCTTGTGGTAAGCCACACCCGCTTTTTTACCCGTGATTTGCGCCATGATAGCTAGGAACACGTACACTTGAACCATATTGAAGTTCAGGCCTAGTGGTACATCACAAGAGCGCTGAGTACTGTTTAGGTACAGAGTATCACCCAGTAGAGAGAAGTGATGGCTGTACATACACGGACGCAAACATCCCATGTGGAACTCACCTGGGTTGTAGAAGTTTAAGATCTCACCACGGTCATCGATACCGTTTGTCAGGTCATCAACAATCTTCTTCAGCTGGTCGATATGACCACCATCAGGCTTTGCCCATGCTCGGCCTTGAACACCATAAACACGGCCCATGTCATCTTCACCCTTGCGGTAAGGATTATTCAGCCATGCTTCATTCAGGTTCGAATTCGCATCCCAAGTTTTCGTTCCTAGCTTACGAAAATCTTCAGCGTTGTCGTAACCGCGAATGTAGCCAAGCAGTTCAGCAACTGCCGCTTTCCAAAAGCTCTTACGTGTAGTGACAAGTGGGAACTGGTTGTTACCAACATCATATTCAAGGTCAGCATTGATCACAGTTAGGCAGCGCTTGCCCGTGCGTTCATTTTCAATCCAAGTACCGTTATCAACGATACGCTGACAGAGATCTAAATACTGTTTCACACCAATTCCTTACTTCGTTTGTTGTGGTAATTCGTCTTTGTAGTGACCGCGCTTGTATGCCCATACCATCATCAGCGCACCGATGATAACCATTGGCAGTGATAGGATTTGTCCCATAGAGATAAACCCGCCGAACAAGCCTAAATGAGCATCTGGTTCACGTACGTATTCTACTAAGAAGCGGAATGTACCATATCCTGCAAGGAATAACCCTGATACAGAACCAAGAGGACGAGGCTTTTTAATAAACCAGTTCAAGATGAAGAACAGCACGATCCCTTCAAGTGCCATTTCATAAAGCTGAGATGGGTGACGAGGAAGTGGACCGCCATTCGGGAATACAATTGCCCATGGCACATCCGTAACACGGCCCCATAGTTCACTGTTCATGAAGTTACCTAGACGGCCCATACCTAAACCAAATGGAACCAATGGTGCAATCATGTCTGCAACGCCGAAGAAGGTGCGACCATTCTTTTTCGCATACCAGAACATTGCGGTGATAACACCCAGCAAGCCGCCGTGGAAAGACATACCGCCAGTCCATACTTTAAATAGATACAGTGGATCCGCTAAGAAAAGGTCAAAATTGTAGAACAACACGTAGCCAATACGACCACCAAGTACCACACCTAGAAAGCCAGCGAACAATAAGTCTGATACTTGCTCTCGAGTCCAACCGCTACCCGGCTGATCAGCTCGGCGATTTGCTAGCCAAAGAGCAAACATAAAACCGACAAGGTACATTAGGCCGTACCAACGAACTGAGATTGGTCCTAGTTCAATAAGAACAGGATCGATATTTGGGAATTCAATAAAACCCTGAGACATACTTGGCTCTCTATCTAAATTGAATAACGGTTAGCTCAATCGCTAACGAAAGACACTACAGCAGCATGGTCGCTGCTATAAACATTAAAAATACCGCAAAGAACTTCTTAAGTACTGGTGTTGGTAATTGCGTAGCCAGCTTCGCCCCCACTCGTGTGGTTAGTACTGATGTGCACGATATCGCAACCAAGGCAGGCAGGTAGACATAGCCGAGGCTAAACGGAGGCAGCCCCTCGACAGACGAGCCATGCCAAATAAAGCCTAACATTCCAGAGATAGCGATAACGAAACCACACACCGAAGACGAGCCCACTGCCTTGCGCATTTCCACACCATGATGGTTAAGGAAAGGTACAGACAACGACCCACCACCAATACCCGCCAAGCTTGAAACCAAACCAATGCCACCACCACATAACATGGTTGTCGCAGAGCCCGGCATCGCTTTTTGGCTCTTAGAGCGAATCGACAACAGCATCTGCAGTGCTAGCACTAACACAATCACACCAAAAACTTTAGGTAAGTATTGAGAAGGAATAACGTCAGCTACAAAAGAACCGAGAAAACCGCCAACCACAACCCCTGGCATTAACCATTTAACGACAAATATCTCAACGTTACCCAACTTTAAGTGGTTAATCGCAGACGATCCTGACGTAACAATAATGGTAGATAGCGAGGTCGCTAATGCCATTTGCATTGCAAACTCTTGAGGGATACCCGCTTTCGGGAGCAAGAACAGTAATGCCGGAACCACCAGCAACCCACCGCCAATACCCAGCAAGCCAGCTAAAACACCAACAACAGCACCAAGGCCTGCTAGCAAGCCTATGAGTTCATATGACACGTTAATTCCTATTTTTTACCTGCTCGAATGAAGCCTGTAAATTCACGCTCTTCGAAATAGTTCAGCATCATACTATAGATGTCACTGCCATACGGCTTTGAAAGTGCCTTATTTGCCAAATCCTGTAATTCGCTCAAGTTAGATTGGCGAATCAAATATTTGGTTCTAGCAACATTCGAGGTGTTCATACTTAACGTCTGATACCCCAACCCAAGCAGTAACAATGCGCCCATTGGATCACCGGCTAGCTCGCCACAAATACACACAGGTAATTGATATTGCTTACAAGTATCATGAATTTGTTTCAATGCCATGATCACTGCCGGGTGCATAGATTCATAGACATCAGAGACGCGGGAATTGTTCCTATCAACGGCCAATAAATATTGGGTTAAGTCATTAGTACCGACAGAAACAAAATCGACCTTGTCGGCAATCAGTGGTAACAAGTAGAGCATCGAAGGCACTTCAATCATGATACCGATACGGGGCATCCGTACTCGATTATCAAGTTCATGCACTTCATCATAGGCTTGCTCAATCAACTGCAGGGCGTCATCCAACTCCTGAGCGCCCGAAATCATCGGTAGCAGAATGCTCAAGTTATGGCTTTCACAACTCGCACGTAGCATGGCACGCAGTTGAATAATGAAGATATCTGGATGATCCAGCGTAAAACGGATACCACGCCAGCCAAGGAAGGGGTTGTCCTCTTCGATTGGGAAGTAAGGTAATGCCTTATCACCACCAATATCGAGCGTACGCATCACCACCTGCTTATTTGGGTAGCTCGAAAGCACAGAGCGATACTGCTTGAACTGTTCATCCTCTGATGGGAAACGTTGTTGCAACAAGAACGAGATTTCCGTTCGGTACAAACCAACGCCATCTACACCTTGGTTGATGGCAATATTGGTATCAGCACTCAAACCTGCATTAAGTAGGATTTCGACCTGTTGGTCATCTTGGGTTTTCGCAGGTAGATACAGCTCGCGATTGACCATTGAGGAGAGCTCACTCTCTTCAAGAATCAGCCCGCGATACTCTTTGAGCAGGTTCTTGGTCGGCTCGATAAAGATCTCGCCACTATAACCATCGACGATGGCTTGCTTACCATTCGCTTGCTCGAGGTTAATGCTAACCCCCATCACCGAAGGAATACCAAGCGCGCGAGATAAAATAGCAGCGTGCGAGTTCGCCGCCCCTTCCAAAGAGATCACTGCCAACAGCTTCTCTTTTGGAATCGACGCTAATACTGAAGCGGTTAACTCACGAACCACCAGAATAATCGGCTTATCTAAGGTACGTAGCTCATACTCAGAGTTGTGAAGGAAGTACAACAGCCTTTGACCGAGCTCTCGGATATCCTGTGCTCTTTCACGCAGATACACATCCGACATACGAGCAAAGCGATTGGAATAGCTCTCAACCACCTGCCTTAGTGCCCAGTCCGCTTTATCGCCTTTCTGAATCTGGCTTTTTAGATCCTTACGCAACATAGGATCGTTGAGTAAGTGCGTAAACAGGTCAAAGATCGCCAATGCGTCTTTATTGATTTCACTGTCTAAGCGCTTTCGCATGCGCTTGAAGTCATTGAGGGCATTCTCAACCGCCACTGCCAATAACTCTTGCTCGCGCTCGATATTGAGCGTCGAAGCAGGATACACATCCGTTAATTCAGGTTGGGTGTTGTCCCACCACAGATCACCAATCGCTACCCCAGATGAAGCAGCAATACCTTTGATGCCTGGCAGCTTTTGTTGTTCCAACAGCCAATGACCTTGGGTTTGAGCGTGCGCGACAATAACCGCAAGTTGAGCTGAGAGCGTAACGAGGAATGACTCTTCCATCTCGCTGAATAAACGAGGTGTTTTTTGTTGAATAACCAATACGCCAAGCACTTGCTTGCGATGGATAATAGGAGTACCAAGAAAAGAGTGGTAAATGTTTTCTCCAAGTTCTGGAAAAAACTTATAAGCAGGGTGAGCAGACGCTTGTGCAAGGTTAATAGGTTCAGCACTTCGTTTCACGAGGCCAACTAAGCCTTCGTCGAAACCAATGTGAATACTATTACCTTCAAAGATCAGGCCTTGAGTTGCCATCAACTCAAGGCGCTGCATATCATTATTGGCTAAATACACGGTGCAACATTCCGTCTGCATCGCACTGCATGTCTCTTTAACTAGAATATCAAGTGCCGTCGATACATCTTCAACTCTTGATACGTGTTCAACTATTTCCCTTAGTTGACTGAGCATGCTTAACCTCTACGCAATTTGCGTTTTCCTTTTGTTTTTCGCTCTTTAAACGGCATTGCTAAAGATGCGAACTCTTTCATCGCTCGACGGTAAACATCTCGCTTAAAAGAAACTACTTGTCGAACTGGGTACCAGTAACTCACCCAACGCCAACCATCAAACTCAGGTGTACTCCCACGCTGCATATTGATACGCGATTCATCGCAATCTAAGCGTAAAAGGAACCACTTCTGTTTTTGTCCAATACAGACAGGTTTAGAATCCCACCGAACCAGTCGTTTGGGTAGCTTGTAGCGTAACCAATGACGACTTGTCGCGACGATCTTTACATCCTTTTTAGTAAGGCCAACCTCTTCATACAACTCACGGTACATTGCCTGTTCCGGAGTTTCACCTTCATCTATTCCCCCTTGAGGGAATTGCCATGAATGTTGCCCGTATCGTTTAGCCCAGAAGACCTGACCATGGTTGTTACAGATTACAATACCAACATTTAATCGGTAACCATCGCCATCTATCACTGGCCAACCTCTATCTAAATTTTTAATTACACTGATTTTTCCACATATCCCCAATTGGAGCAAACTTAGTGACGTGATAAGCGCTATATTTATGAATATTATCTGCAAATATGGATAAGTTTTGCTCAAATTCGAGTTACCCACACAATAGTGAGACCTAGACCACATTTATTCACCTTTTCTGTGAATAACTATGTGAAGAATTAGCCGCAATCGTTTTATTTAATCCATAGATTCATCAACACTAAAACCAGCCCACTAGAAAAACAAAAACTTAAACATTAAAAATCAACACCTTAAAATAAAAATAAAAAATCAAAGCACAGTCAAAACACAAAAGATCTTTTAAAAACACAAGCTGCTCAAAGATCAACCACCCCGGTGTTTATCCACACTACCAAGTGAAAGATTCATTTTACACCCCATTTAGCAAGCATTTTATCCACCAAAAACCCCTGTTTATTTATCCACTAAATTAATATTTCAATTAATTACCTTTATGTCCTGTGGATAACCCTAAGTTTGATCCCTTCTTCGACTAGGAGATCATTTCTTAACCAGTCGTCATTTGGTGATAACTTCTGATAAAATCATTTTTTTGATCATGCCTTTTATTATGAAACCAGAACCACAAACACAACAAGAGTTGTTAGACAGAGCTTACGCGATTGCCGGGATGACCTTCAGAGAGCTCGCTGATGAAGCAGAGATGGACATGCCAAACGATCTTAAGCGAGACAAAGGCTGGGTTGGGCAACTGTTAGAATGGCACTTAGGAGCACCTGCTGGCAGTAAACCAGAACAGGATTTCGCGAAGCTAGGCATCGAGCTAAAGAGTATTCCGATTGGCTATTCTGGTAAGCCACTTGAAACCACCTTTGTTTGTGTGGCGCCATTAATGGGAGTGCAAGGACTGACATGGGAAACCAGCCATGTTCGCAATAAACTGTCTAAAGTGTTGTGGATCCCTGTAGAAGGGGAAAGAGAAATCCCGCTGGCAGAACGTCACGTTGGATCACCACTACTATGGACACCAAGTGAAGCTGAGAACGAACTCCTAAAGAGAGACTGGGAAGAGTTGATGGAGTTGATCGTTTTAGGGAACGTTGAACAGATCACGGCAAGGCATGGAGAAGCCCTACACTTACGTCCAAAGGCCGCAAACAGTCGCGTGTTAACTGAAGCTTATGGAGCCAGTGGCAAGCCCATCAAGACCAAGCCTCGTGGGTTTTATTTGCGAACTCAATTTACTCACAACTTGCTGACGACGCATTACGCATAGCCCAATAAACATTAGTACGAAACAATATCAGTGAGTTACGTTCTTTGATCAATGAGGTTTCAACGCTAATTCGATATCACAGTAGCTTTGACTTGGCTCACTGCCAAATTCGTCATAAGCATTGTGCAAGCGAAGATAGGCCTTTTCAAACCCTAGCCGGAGTAACTCCTCTTTCACTTGATCCAAAGATCCAAAGTGAAGTGGCTCACCATCTTGTTTTACCGGCTCAAGCTTATGTTTGTACTCCACAGCCAGCAGATATTCCGAGATATCGGAACAGCCAATAACGTACACTTTGGGGATTTGATACGAGTCTTTGTGCTCTCCATGTAGCCACATGTCTAACTGATGCTTTTGCATAACCGGCCTCCCTTGCTCTCTATAGCTTAGTAGAACTCTATTTCTTTACTAGGGCACGTTGATTTTTATCGATTAAAAAAACAAAAAAGAGAAGCCAATGCTTCTCTTTTTTGTCCAGTTCTAGTTCAAAAGCGCTCACTTTTGACACCTAACTATCACCGTCAATGATTTAAGGGGTTGAAAGGTGCGATCAACCCCGAAAGATTACGTCGGTATTCGCGCGCTAAGAACACGACGAAGATGACGAACACGACGTTCAATGGTGACAACTTCAGGCTCAGAGAAACCAATTGGACGACCATCGGCTTCAAGGCCAATATCTCTTAGCAAATGAGTGTTGTGCCAAGGTAGGTCTAGTGAACTACGACGTACTTTTCGCTGCCATTCCCGCTCTTCACGACGAAGATCGGCACGGATAAGGACTGTTGCTAATTTTAAATATACTGAGTGACGCATAATAACTCTCCAGTTGTTGAGTCAACTGAGGAAAAATAGCGTGTTAGATAGTATGAGGGCTTCTCACTTAGCTGCTATTTTTCCGCAGCCAAATAAGGATACGGATCTATTAGTTAGGTTTATCTTGGGTGTTTCGATCGGCCATGGCTGAGATTTGTGACATAACAGTCACCATGTCAGTACACGGATCAAACGACGCGCAAATGTGCTGTATAAAATCGAAATGTTTCATTTGCGCCTCCAAGCTAACTAAAAAATCCAAAAAGAAATGGGGAAGTAAAAGCAGACAAGTCTTTGTTAAATCGTTGCTTTCACGGTTAAAGTCTAACCAAGTGAGTATATTATTCAACCGCTAATTGGTTAACATTTTTAAAACAATGCAATCGCCTGAAATATCAGTTGCATATTCATTTACATATAACATATTCACTATGATTATATAAAATCACAGCATATCTCTCTTAACGACTTAGAGTTCATCTCTCAGTTGTTCGAACATAAACGCAACGACTAGCAACAAAAAAACCACGCATGATGCGTGGCTCTTAAATTTACACGAACAGATTGAATGACTTAGAAGAAAGTTCTACACAACTCCCTCAGAAATAAGGCTGTGTTTATTCAACAAACGGTACATGGTTGCCCGTGATACACCAAGTTCTTTAGCTGCCAGCGAAACCTGACCACCGTATGATTCCAAAACAATTAACAACGCATCGCGCTCTGAACGTTCACGAATACTCTTCAAGCTACGTCGTTCATCATTCTGTTTTGGTAAATCGAGTTGGTGATCTTCGATGATCACTGCATCCGACATCAACACAACACGCTTTATCTGATTCATCAATTCGCGAACATTGCCTGGCCAGTGGTAGCGATTCATCGAACGAATGGCATCGTCTGAAAAACTCTTAGCCTGAGCATTAAACTCTTTCGAATACTCTCGTAGGAAGTGATCAGCTAGTACGGAGATATCGCTTACACGCTCTTTCAGACTCGGAACATGAATGCGCAGTACATTGATATAGTGATAAAGCTCTTCATTGAAGTCCCCTTCTATCAGTGCTTTCTCGATATCAGAGGAGTTCGCAGCCAGAATTCTCACATCAACAGACTTAGGTCCTTCTGCGGTCTCAATCTTGCCTTCTTGTAGAAAACGCAGCAGATTCAACTGTTGATTACGTGGCATCGCCAAAACATCATTGAGCAAGATGGTGCCACCATCGGCCTCTTCCAGCATACAAGGAGAAGACGTTGGTTGTGCTGATATTCCAAATACCTCAGCTTCTATTCTCATTTCAGACAAGGCACGGCAGTTCACCGTTAGAAATGGCTTTTGAGATCGTGAGGAGTTTTGATGAATAGAGCGTGCAATCGTCTCTTTGCCTGAGCCGCTCTCTCCATAAATCAGGATGCTGACATCGGTTGGACCAATACGCTTTACTTGATCTCTCAAGCGCTTCACAGCCACTGAGTCACCCAGTAAGCCCATATTGTTATTGATACCGTAATTTGGCCATACTTTCTGTTCTAACTTGAGCATTCCCAACTGATGTCCAATCGTACTCAATAGCTGAGCATCAGGGATAGGTGCCGTGAAAAAGTCGATACAGAAGTTAACGATAAATTGGCAGATCGTATCAGAGCTTAATTGCGATTCACGGATAAAAGCGAGCCATCGTACTTGCTTATTGTTACTCACAAGGTTAGCAATACCATTAAGACTGAATTCATCATGGCTGAGATCGACAATACCAATACATGGGCCAATATCAGCAATCAAGGCATCCGCTTTTCGCAAGTCAGCACACTGGGTACACTGCCAACCCACTTGTTCTAATACAGATAACCAGGGTTCGTACGCACCACCAACGACGATAAGAGAACCTGGTAAGGAATCCATCTTAAATTGAGTTCCCATCCTTCTTCCTTATTCTATTTTTATTTAAATCAGACTAATACGACTCATCGCTTTTCGTTCGACTAGATGCCACGAGATCGTATTCAGCGCAGAGACGTATAGTAGTGAGACTATCTTAGATTTTATGTCTCAATAGTAAGACTATGTCAGAAATAGTGATTTTTCGAATCAAGAGTGCGGTACAGACTAGGTTTTGAGCTCTAAAAACAGAAAAAGCCACCCGAAGGTGGCTTTTAAATTTTATTGGGTGTTACGACCCGTAAGCGAGAGTTACGCTTGTGGACGCATTGCCGGGAACAAGATCACGTCACGGATTGTGTGCGTGTTTGTAAATAGCATTGCTAGACGGTCGATACCGATACCTTGACCCGCTGTTGGTGGTAAGCCGTGCTCTAGTGCTGTGATGTAGTCTGCATCGTAGTACATTGCTTCATCATCACCCGCGTCTTTCGCGTTAACTTGCGCTTTGAAACGCTCGTCTTGGTCTTGTGCATCGTTAAGCTCAGAGAAGCCGTTCGCTACTTCACGGCCACCGATGAAGAACTCAAAACGGTCTGTGAAGAACGGGTTGTCATCGCTACGACGAGCTAGAGGAGAGATATCCGCTGGGTAGCCTGTGATGAACGTTGGTTGAATTAGCTGAGGCTCAGCCGTTTCACCAAAGATCTCTTCAAGAAGCTGACCACATGTCCAGAACGTTTCCACTTCAACGTGTACAGATTTCGCGATTGCTACCATCTTCTCACGGTCTTGTAGGTCTGCTTCTGTTAGTGCTTGAATCTCAGCATGCTCAGGGTTGTAGTGCTTGATCGCATCGAACATGCTCATACGCGCGTACTTGCCACCGAACTCAACTGTTTCGTCACCGTAAGGCATAGAAGTAGAACCAAGAACGTCCATAGCCGCTGTGCTTAGCATCTCTTCAGTTAGATCCATAAGGTCTTTGTAATCAGAGTACGCTTGGTAGAATTCCATCATTGTGAATTCTGGGTTATGACGTGGAGACAGACCTTCGTTACGGAAGTTACGGTTGATCTCGAATACACGATCAAAACCACCAACCACTAGACGCTTAAGGTAAAGCTCAGGTGCAACACGTAGGTACATGTCGATGTCTAATGCGTTGTGGTGAGTGATGAATGGACGTGCAGTCGCACCACCAGGGATCACGTGCATCATTGGCGTTTCAACTTCTAGGTAGCCTTTTGAGCTCATGAAGTTACGGATTGAAGAAACAAGCTTAGAACGCACGATGAATGCGTTGCGAGAATCTTCGTTCACGATTAGGTCAACGTAACGCTGACGGTAACGCATCTCTTGGTCAGTTAGACCGTGGAACTTCTCTGGTAGAGGACGAAGAGCTTTAGTCAGCAGTTCAAACTCTTCCATGTTCACGTAAAGATCGCCTTTACCTGACTTATGAAGTGCACCTTTAACACCGATGATGTCACCGATATCTAGGCCTTGGTACTTCTCTTTCAGTACTTTTTGTACGTCTTTCGCTGCGTATGCTTGGATACGACCAGAAGTTTCTTGAATCGCAAGGAATGGACCACGCTTCGCCATTACACGACCAGCGATCGCAACGATGTGGTTAAGCTCTTCTAGCTCTTCCTTAGTCTTCTCACCGAATTCCGCTTGAAGATCGCCAGCTAGGTGCTCACGGCGGAAATCATTTGGGTGACCATTTGCTTTGCAGCTTTGGCGGATGTGATCCAGCTTGCTACGGCGCTCAGCAATTAGTTTGTTTTCTTCTTGTACGTTTTCGTTTTGAACAGCATCAGTCATTGAGATGTACCCTGCTTGTATAATTTGAACAGCTATATTTTCGCAAATATAGTCGGTAAAAAGCTTACAGACCTGATTTCAGGCTAGCTTCAATAAATTTGTCTAAGTCACCGTCAAGAACCGCTTGAGTATTACGGTTTTCAATGCCGGTGCGTAAATCTTTGATACGTGAATCATCCAGTACGTAAGAGCGGATTTGGCTGCCCCAACCGATGTCTGATTTAGTATCTTCATTCGCTTGTTTTTCAGCATTTTGTTTTTGAATCTCAAGTTCAAAAAGCTTAGCACGTAGCTGCTTCATCGCTTGATCTTTGTTCTTATGCTGCGAACGGTCATTCTGACATTGAACCACAGTGTTGGTAGGAACGTGAGTAATACGTACCGCTGATTCCGTGGTGTTTACGTGCTGACCACCAGCGCCCGAAGCACGGTATACGTCAATACGTAAGTCAGAAGGGTTAATGTCGATCGTAATGTTGTCATCAATCTCTGGATAGATAAACGCAGATGCAAATGAAGTATGACGACGGCCACTTGAATCAAATGGTGATTTACGAACTAGACGGTGAACACCTGTCTCTGTACGCAGCCAACCGTACGCGTACTCACCAGAGATACGTACCGTTGCACCTTTCAAACCAGCAACTTCACCTTCAGATACTTCGATAACTTCCGTTTTGAAGCCCTTCGCTTCCGCCCAACGCAAGTACATGCGTAGCATCATTGAAGTCCAGTCTTGTGCTTCAGTACCACCTGAACCCGACTGTAGATCGATATAACAATCTGAAGCGTCATGCTCACCAGAGAACATACGACGGAACTCAAGTTTACCTAACTTAGCTTCAAGCTCCGCTAGTTCTGGTTCAATTTCGTCGAACGTTTCTTGATCTTCTTCTTCAACCGCTAGCTCTAGTAGGCCATCAACATCCTCAACACCTTGGTCAAGTTGGTCAATCGTTTCTACTACCGCTTCCAGTGCAGAACGCTCTTTACCTAGCGCTTGAGCACGCTCAGGTTCGTTCCATACATCCGGTTGTTCTAACTCTGCGTTTACTTCTTCTAGACGCTCTTTCTTAGCGTCATAGTCAAAGGTACCCCCTCAGGATATTTGTGCGCTCAGACACATCCTGCAGACGGTTTTTTATAGGATTGATTTCAAACATTTTAGCTCATCATTTATGAGTAGAATTTAACCGGAGAATTGTACTCAAAAGTGTGACGGAGATACAGAAATTTTTAGAGGGCAAACCAATATTCAGTCACTTACAACAATATAAAGTTTTAAGCTCAGAAATTGGTGCCGTTGCGGGCGATTTAGGAATGAAAACAAGCCCGAATTTCACATCCGAGCTTGTTGTTTTGATAAGGCGAAAGAAGCCGTAATCTTATTGAAGTTAGGCTATTTTGCTTCGATGTGGTCAACCATTAACTGCAATGACTGGTTACCACGAAACTCGTTAATATCCAGCTTATAGGCAAGATGTACCGTTTTCACTGAGGCATCTGGCCAGCGGCGCAAATCAACATTGAAAGCGATGCCATCAATCATCACATTGGTTGGGTGGCCTTTGTATAATGGCTCTAACATTAACTTAAGGTGTTTTTCTCCCACCAGCTTTTGGTGCAACACTTTAAACTCACCATCGAAGATAGGCTCTGGGAATGCTTGCCCCCAAGGGCCACCCGCGCGTAGCGTTTCAGCGGTGTGCATAGAGAACTCTTCAGGCAGCAACTCTCCGTCAGACAAGATAATGCCCTTAAGTGCCGTTTCTCCGAGTTCTTGTTTCACTACATCGTTAAACAGTTTACTAAAGCGTTCAAAATCCTTTTCCATGATCGTTAAGCCAGCCGCCATTGCGTGGCCACCAAACTTAAGAATCAAACCTGGGTTTTGAGTGTCGATACGGTCTAGCGCATCGCGCATGTGCAAACCCGGAATCGAGCGGCACGAGCCTTTAATGCTCCCCTCTCCACCATCGGCGAACGCAATCACAGGGCGATGGTATTTGTCTTTGATACGGGAAGCCAAAATACCAATCACACCTTGGTGCCAATCACGTTGAAATAATGCCAAGCCGGAAGGCAAGTCGTCTTTACCAAACTCAAGGCGTTCACAGAAAGCCATCGCTTCTTGTTTCATGCCCTCTTCGATCTCTTTGCGAGTCTGGTTCAAACCATCAAGTTCACTCGCCATGCGACGTGCAGCGTGGATGTTGTTACTCATCAGTAGCTCAACACCAAACGACATGTCGTCAAGTCGGCCGGCGGCATTGATACGAGGACCCAATGCAAAACCAAAATCCGAAGCGACCAAACGTTTCGCATCTCGTTTTGCAATCTCAATCAAGGCTTGAATACCCGGACGAGCTTTACCCGCTCGAATACGTTGCAAGCCTTGGTGCACCAAGATTCGGTTGTTTTCATCAAGTGGCACCACGTCCGCAACGGTGCCTAGAGCGACAAGGTCAATCAGCTCCATTAGCTTAGGTTCTGTCATGCCACGTTCAGCAAACCAATTCAGTTTGCGCATGTGAACACACAGTGCCATCATCAGATAGAAAGCCACGCCAACACCAGCGAGGGCTTTAGACGGAAATGCACAGCTCTCTAGGTTCGGGTTCACCATCGCATCAACCATAGGCAATTCACTGCCCGGTAAGTGATGATCAGTGACCAGAACTTCTAACCCTTTCTCTTTGGCAAAACGCACCCCTTCAATCGAAGAGACACCGTTATCAACCGTCATGATCACTTCCGCACCAATCTCGATTGCTTGCTCCACCACTTCAGGGCTAAGACCGTAACCATCTTCAAAACGGTTGGGTACTAGGTAATCAACATTTGAACTGCCTAGCATACGCAGCGCAAGTACCGACAACGCAGAGCTGGTTGCACCATCGGCATCAAAGTCGCCAACAACAATAATGCGTTTTTGATGCTGAATCGCCTTAAACAACAATTCGACAGCGTCATCAATACCCCCTAGCTTTTGATAGGAGTGTAGACCTTTCGCTGCAGTCTCAAGTTGGTCTGCACTGTTAACTCCGCGGCTCACGTAGATGCGTTTTAACAAATCTGGTAAATGAGCAGGTAAAACGGAAATGTCGACCTCAGGACGGCGTTGAATCTCTATCATATAAAAATGGGCCTGATATCAATCAGGCCACTCCTTAAATCAAAAACGTGGGATATAAATAAGTCATACAGTCGCCATATTAACTGATGACGACTGTGACAGCTCTGCTAAAGACGAAACTACTGCTCTAGACGCTGAAGCAGCTGTGCTGGCGGTAAGTAACCACTCACCAACTCACCACTTGCCAATACGATTGCAGGAGTACCATTGATGCCAAGCTCACGACCCAGTTGGTACTGCTTAGCGATAATCTGTTTCTTCTCTTCAAGGTCTTTACTTGAAGCTGGCATCTTACGCTCTACCTTAGCATTGTGCATTGCGGCTTTTGGATCGTCAGAAGCCCAGATAGCCGCCATTTGATCGGCCACTTGGCCCGTAGCACCCTGACGTGGGTATGCCATGTAACGTACTGTGATACCTAAGTCGTTGTAGCCTTGCATTTGGCTGTGAAGACGAACGCAGTAACCGCAAGTAATGTCAGTAAACACGGTCACAACGTATTTTTCGTTATCTGCTTTATATTCGATAACCGTATCAGACAATGCCGCTACTTTCTTAGCATTGATTGGCGCTTGACGCTCTGCCAATACGTCGCTGAATTTGCCGTTTTCATCCAGAGAGTAAAGTGTGCCTGCTAGAAAATGGTCACCCGCTGGAGAAGAGAAAATAATGCCACTGTTGGTTTGAATCTCTAAAAGACCATCAATATCCGAAGGAACAATCTTGTTCACCTTGATACCGATTTTTTCAAAACGCTTGGTGAGCGCCGCAGTATCAATATCTTGAGCTGAAGCAACCTCTGCGGCTGTTGTGGTTTGTTCTACTTTCGCTTCTGATGCATTACATGCAGTGATCATCAGCGGCAGCGCTAATAGAGGAAGACGGCGTAATACGCTCATTAAGTTCACCTTAAAAATAAATGGATTTAAGCACGAGGGTGATGCTGAGTATGAATTTGCTTCAGCCTTTCAGTCGCCACGTGAGTATAAATTTGGGTTGTCGATAAGTCACTATGCCCAAGTAACATCTGTACGACCCTAAGATCGGCACCATAGTTCAGTAAATGAGTGGCAAAAGCGTGTCTCAAAACGTGCGGGGACAGCAATTCTGTGTCAATACCTGCGATAACCGCGTAATGTTTAATACGATACCAGAATGTCTGACGGGTCATTTGTTTAGCACGTTTGCTTGGAAAAACCACATCTGAACTGTTTTCACCAAGCAGTTGCGGGCGCCCTTGTTCAATAAAACTCTCAATCCAGTCCACAGCGTTTTCGCCCATTGGCACCAAGCGCTCTTTACCGCCCTTACCAATAACACGTACCACGCCCTGTCTCAGGCTGATGTTCTCCATCGTTAGGCTAACCAGCTCCGTCACGCGCAAACCGGTTGCATATAATAACTCAAGCATCGCCTTATCGCGAAGTTCAATCGGGTCATTCGGATCAGGTGCATCGAGCAAAGCATCCACTTGCTCTTCACTCAAATCTTTTGGCAGACGTTGTGGCAGCTTAGGGCTAATCAACAACGCACTCGGATCATCAGCTCTGACTTTCTCACGATGTAAGTATTGGAACAAACGACGAATTGCCGACAACATACGTGCACGGGAAGTCTGCTTAAAATCCGCGTCAACCAACCAGCTTTGGTAGTCCTGTAATCCCGACAGACTAATAAAGTCGAGGCGATAATTATTCTGTTCCATCCACGTTAATAGTTTGGATAAATCAGTACGATACGAGACAAGAGTATTCTCTGATAACCCTCGCTCCATCCACATAGCATCTAAAAACTGTTCAACGAGACCGTGGTCTGCGCTCTGCCCTTGAGGCGACTGCATAGTGTTACTCACAATATTGGAAACTGTTTTGAGAGTATGCCAGAGCAAATATGAATGCCATAAAAATTACAGCTTGAGTGGATAATCGCTGCAATCGAAGTCGATTTATGGTTAGAATTCGCCATCTGAAATTAAAATCGAACGTTTGCTATGAAAATTGGATTATTTTACGGCTCAACCACCTGCTACACAGAAATGGCAGCAGAAAAGATTCGCGGCATTATTGGTGAAGACCTAGTTGATATCCATAACGTGAAAGAAACTCCGCTTTCATTGATGGCAGATTACGACCTGTTACTGCTAGGTATCTCTACGTGGGACTTTGGCGAAATCCAAGAAGATTGGAATGAGCTGTGGGACGACATCGCGACAACACCAGTAAAAGGTAAGGTTGTAGCACTGTTTGGCTTAGGTGACCAAGAAGGTTACGGTGAGTGGTTCCTAGATGCGATGGGTCTATTGCATGACGAGCTAAAAACAGCCGGAGCTCAATTTGTTGGCTTCTGGCCAAACGACGACAGCTACGAGTTCGAAGCGTCTAAAGCGCTCACAGAAGATCAATCACAATTCGTCGGCTTAGCGCTGGATGAAGACTCACAATACGAACTCAGCGACGACCGTATCGCAAGCTGGGTAGAACAAGTTCTGGTTGAGTACAGCGAGAAGCTATAAGCCATGTAAGCTCTCGAACAGCTGTTCATATCAAAGCACACAGCATACAAAAAGGCCTCATTACTGCGAAGTAATGAGGCCTTTTCTATGTCATCCAGAATGACTATCTAATCTCAATCAGAGATTAAACCGTCTCTTCTGCCATCTCTTGCTCTGCTGACTTACCAACAAAGAACATACAGATGATTGCAGCCGCCGTTGGAAGTAACCAACCCATGCCGATCTCAAACAGAGGAAGCATCTTCAATGCAGATACATCAACACCCGCTACTTTTGCACCATCGATAAGAGCGAACAGTAGTGACACTAATACCACAACGCGGTACGCCGCTTTTGGATTAGGGAAACGGCTACGCAAGAACGTCAGTGCTACCAATGCGATCGCTACTGGGTAAAGCGCAAACAATACAGGAACAGACAGAGAAATAAGCTGAGAAAGACCAACGTTCGCTACCGTAGCACACGCAACACCGTTGATGATTACCCAAGTCTTGTAAGACAGCGGCGTTAATGAGCTGAAGTAGTCAGAACACGCAGACACAAGGCCAATCGCTGTTGTTAGACACGCTAGTAGTACGATAACAGAAAGTACTAACTGACCTGAAGGACCAAACAGTGATTGAACGTATAGGCTTAAGATCGCACCGCCATTGTCAGCGCCTGCAGCAACCGTTGAGCTTGTCGCGCCAAGGAAGAACAGAGAGATGTAAACAAACGCTAGACCAGCCGCTGCAATACAACCTGCACTGATCAGGTACTTAGTTGTCGCCGCACGGTCAGTGATGCCTTTGCTGCGGATAGAATCCACAATCAGCATACCAAACATCAGTGAAGCAAAAGTATCCATGGTGTTGTAACCTTCAAGGAAACCTTTTGTCAGCGGTTGAGTAATGTATTCACCGTGAGCAGCAAGAATGTCACCTTGAGGATTAACGAATACAGCGATAGCCAGTACAACCAAACCCACAAATAGGGCCGGTGTCAGTACCTTACCGATGACGTCAATAAGCTTACCTTGAGACCATGAGAAGAACATGGCAACCACAAAAAACGCGATAGAAAAGAAAGTTAGGTGGGCTTGAGAGGCATCGATGAAGAACGGTTTCACCGCCATCTCATAAGCAACAAGGCCGGTACGTGGTGCAGCAAATGCAGGACCAATGATAATGAAGATCAACACAGCCATGATGGTTGCTGCTTTCTTAGGAAGATCTTTAGTCAGGTGACCCCAAGAACCACCCGCAAGTGCAACAGCTACGATAGTGATTAACGGCAGACCAACGGCAGTCAGCAGGAAACCAGACATCGCTGGAAGGAAATGATCACCAGCCAATTGACCAGCTAGAGGTGGGAAGATGATGTTACCCGCACCCAAGAAAAACGCAAAAAGCATAAAGCCCAATGCCATTATATCTGTTAGTTTTAGACTCTGTTTCACAGATAATCCTTAATTATATTTATGAATTTATGTTGTGCTTACGTGAATGTTACAGCGAAAAGCTGCCATTCAATCTATAAAATAGTCGCGCATAATGACGAAACAACTGGCTAGCTGCAAGTCACGACACAAAAACACCATATAAATTTGCATATACAAACAAAAAGCAGTGGATTCCACTAGATATGAAAAAATAGCCACAATTATAAACTAACCATAATTCACAACAATAGTTTCTCAAACAGAACATTGATCCATAAAAGTGGTTAACATTAGAGCTAATCACTTAAAATATCTCGATACTCAGAACATTCATGAAAGACAAAATCGTGCAGACTAAAAGCTTCAATTTTAAGCAATTCTCAATTTACGGTGGGCAAAGCGGTATGCCAGTCAGCACCGATGGTGTACTCCTTGGCGCATGGGTAAGCATTACACCCAAGTCCTCGGCACTCGATATTGGAACTGGCACCGGGCTTTTGGCCTTGATGGCCGCGCAGCGTTCTACAGACGTCTCGATCTCCGCGATCGATATTGATCCACATGCGATTGAGGCTGCGACCATTAATATTGAGCAGTCGCCATGGCAAGATCGCATCACTCTGTATAATGGCAGTGTACTCACCACCGACTTTCCGAAAAAGTTTGACGCGATAATCTGCAACCCACCCTACTTCAACTCTGGGGAACAGGCACAGCAGAGCCAAAGAGCCACCGCCAGACATACCGACAGCTTGGATCACCTGCAACTTGCTAAACGATGTTTCGAGATAACAACCGAAACTGCAACCGCCAGTTTTATACTGCCAACGCCTGAGGGAGAAGGTTTTATCAAGCTTGCCAAACAGTGCGGTTGGTACTTGGCCAAACGTCTTGATGTCAAAACAACAGACAAAAAGCCCGCGAGTCGAATATTGTTTGAGTTATCGAAAGATCCTGCGTGTGAGGCCGATTTGCAGCGTGAATCGCTTACCATTCATCATCAAAATGGTTATAGCGAGGCATTTATAGCGCTCACCAAAGATTTTTATCTCAAGATGTAGCAAATACCATGTGATCCTAATCACTAATGCTTCTATAATGTCCGACTACTCTTTTTTATCGTCTGCTTTTTGAGGCAGAAACATTTATTGCTTGTGGAGAAACAACAGTGATCAGAACCTTTGCAGAACTCGATCTAAACCAAGAGCTGCTTAAAGCAATTGACGAAATGGGCTACGAACGCCCAACACAGATACAAGCTGAAGCTATCCCACAAGCGTTAGATGGAAGAGACGTTTTGGCTTCTGCGCCAACAGGTACTGGTAAAACAGCCTCATTCGTACTGCCAGCACTGCAGTACCTTCAGGATTTCCCACGTAAGAAAGCGGGCCCTGCTCGTATGCTTATCCTGACGCCGACCCGTGAATTAGCAATGCAGATCACTGACCAAGCTCGTGAGCTTGCGAAATACACTGCGCTAAACATCTTCACCATCACAGGTGGTGTGATGTACCAAGAGCACGCAGACATTCTTGGCACCACGCAAGACATCGTTGTTGCGACTCCAGGTCGTCTTATGGAATACATCGAAGCTGAGCGCTTTGATTGTCGTGCGATCGAATGGCTGATCCTAGACGAAGCAGACCGCATGTTAGACATGGGCTTTGGTCCTGTTGTTGATCGCCTATCTGCAGAGTGTCGCTGGCGTAAGCAAACTTTACTTTTCTCAGCAACGCTAGAAGGTAAAGGTGTTGAAGGTTTCACTGAAGACCTACTGAACAACCCAGCAGAGATCGACGCAAAATCATCACTACGTGAGCGTAAAAAGATCACTCAATGGTACCACCGTGCAGACACAGCTGAGCACAAACTCGAGCTGCTAAAACACATCATTACTAAAGAAGCTGAGCGTAGTATCGTGTTCTTAAAGACTCGTGAGCGTTTAGGCGACCTGCGCGCACTACTAGAGAGCGCTCAGATTCCATGTGCTTGGATTCAAGGCGAAATGCCTCAAGATCGTCGTAACAATGCAATTGCTCGTTTCCGTGATGGCACAGTAAACGTACTGCTAGCAACTGACGTAGCGGCTCGTGGTATCGACCTTCCAGACGTAAGCCACGTAATCAACTACGACATGCCACGCACGGCTGATGTTTACCTACACCGAATCGGCCGTACCGCTCGTGCAGGTAAAAAAGGCAACGCGGTTTCTCTAATCGAAGCGCACGATCAACTGATGATTGAACGTGTTGCTCGTTACACCAAAGAAGCGATCAAAGAGCGCTTTGTTGAAGGTATGCGCCCAACACACAAGAAAGCGGCTGTAACCAAGAAAAAGAAACCAAAGAAAGAAGATAAGAAAGCGGTAGAGAAACAGAAAATCGCGAAGAAGAAAAAAATCGCGAAGAAAAAGAAAGCGGCTAAGAAGAAGTAATTTGGCTGCTTCAACGATTCAATAAAAAAGCCCCATGCAGTTCGCTGCACGGGGCTTTTCTCTATCTGGCTGGTGTCTCGCCATAGAGCGTGACGACCATTAATCAATAACGTCTAGTTTTGCTCTTCACGCTTGAAGACCAACTCTTTCACATTCGACTCTTCTTCTACGAAGTAATAACCCGCAGTATCAAACTGAGTCAGCGCTTCAATTGAGTCCACTTTGTTCTCAATGATGTAGCGAGCCATCATGCCGCGCGCCTTTTTCGCGTAGAAACTGATCACCTTGTATTGACCATTCTTACAGTCTTTAAATACCGGTGTAATTACTTGGCCATCCAAGTTCTTTGGTTTTACCGCTTTGAAGTACTCGTTAGATGCTAGGTTGATCAGCACATTGTCGCCTTGAGCGTTCAGCGCTTCATTCAGCTTGTCTGTGATGATGTTGCCCCAGAACTGGTACAAGTTAGTACCACGAGCATTTGCTAAACGCGTGCCCATTTCTAAACGGTAAGGTTGCATCAAATCAAGTGGCTTTAGTAAGCCGTAAAGACCAGAAAGCATACGCAGATGATTCTGTGCATAGTCAAAATCTTCATCCGATAGTGTTTCAGCGTCTAGGCCTGTGTATACATCACCTTTGAAGGCAAGGATGGCTTGACGTGCATTCTCTTGGGTAAAAGTTTCGCTCCACTGCTCAAAGCGCGCTACGTTCAGCCCAGCGATCTTATCGCTCACTTTCATCAATGCAGAGACATCTGCAGGTGTCAGCTTGCGGCACTCTTCAATCAGTTCAGCAGAGTGTTCAACAAACTCCGGCTGACTAAAGCGTTCTGTCGCTAGTGGTGATTCGTAATCAAGTGTTTTGGCTGGAGAGACGACAACTAACATAACTTTACCCTAATCGGTTATCTAACTGGATGCTGCTAGAGTATAGAAAAAACATCAACTTGTCTTTATGACTCTTCCTATTACTTTGATAGATGATTCTAACCACCCACTTTCAATCACCAAAACCGCAAAATAACAAACGGTAGACAAAGAAAAAGGCTAAGGTCGAAACCTTAGCCTTTCTAATCGTTTTAGGATGAGCGGTTTATCGCTCCAACAAAATTACTTCTTGTTGTTGTCCCAAATACCGTCTTCCAGTTGAGACTTAAGCTCTGGGAAGTCATTTGAATCAAATGTCGGTACTTTACCTGCGTCTAGTTGACGATTGTAATCTTTCGCTAGCTTAATCACGATGCCTGATAGCAGGATAATCGCCACCAAGTTAACAATCGCCATTAGACCCATCGATACATCAGCCAGTGCCCATACCGTTGGTAGCGTTGCTAGAGAACCAAACATAACCATACCCAGCACAATAATACGGAACAGCACTAGGCCTTTCTTGTTGTTGTGCTCTAGGAAGATAAGGTTCGTTTCAGCGTACGAGTAGTTTGCAATGATTGAAGTGAAAGCGAAGAAGAAAATCGCTACCGCTACAAAGATGCCACCCCATGAACCCACTTGTGCTGTTAGTGCACGTTGAGTCAATTCGATACCCGTTACTTCACCGTGTGGTACATACTCGCCCGACATCAGGATGATTGCTACTGTCGCAGAACAGATAACGATCGTATCCATGAACACACCTAGCATTTGCACATAACCTTGTGATGCTGGGTGCGGTGGATAAGGCGTAGCAGAAGCTGCTGCGTTTGGCGCAGAACCCATACCTGCTTCGTTCGAGAACAAACCACGTTTAATACCGTTAATCATCGCTTGTGCAATTGCGTAACCTAGGCCACCCGCAGCCGCTTCTTGCAGACCGAATGCACTCTTGAAGATAAGAGCGATCACTTCAGGCACTTTCTCGATGTTCGCAAACATGATGAACAATGCGATAGCAAGGTAAGCCAATGCCATGATAGGAACGATGATTTCTGCAGTACGTGCGATCTTACGGATACCACCGAAGATAACGAATGCAGAGATAATTACGATTGCTACACCTGTGTAGCTACGCTCAAAGTCAAACGCAGTGTTCATCGCGCTTGCGATTGCGTTCGCTTGAACCGCGTTGAATACAAGACCAAATGCGATGATTAGGAAGATAGAGAATAGAACCCCCATCCAACGCATGCCTAGGCCTTTCTCCATGTAGTATGCAGGGCCACCACGGTAGTTACCGTCGTTGTCGCGTGTTTTGTATAGCTGTGCCAGTGTGCTCTCTGCAAACGATGTTGCCATACCTAGCATTGCAATTAGCCACATCCAGAAGATAGCACCAGGGCCACCAGCAGTAAGTGCAACAGCAACACCTGCCATGTTACCCGTACCTACACGAGCAGCAAGACTAGTACAAAGAGCTTGGAAAGAAGAGATACCAGCACTGTCTGCTTTACGGCTGTTCTTTAGAACCGAGAACATGTGGCCGAAATGGCGGAATTGAATGAAGCCTAGTCGTACGGTGAAGTAGATACCCACACCAACCAGTAAATAAACTAAGATAGATCCCCAAAGGAGATCGTTCATCAAATTGATTAAGTCTGTCACGTGAACCTCGTAATTGAGTTTAAGCACCGATCATGCTTCCAAGCCTTCCCCTAGATCACCTATGCCAGTGTCAATAGTTGTGTCGGCATTAGTTTTATATTTATTTGTTGCGATCTAGATTGTAAATGTCGCTTCATGCATCCATTTTACGTATCGGTGTATTTTTTGACGGGCGGATAATGCAGCGAGATGACCTAAAAATCAATATGCAAATGAATTTATATTAAAATGACATTTCACTAATAACACACCTTTTGTTAACACATTTTTCAACAATCCAGCCCAATAAAAGTCACATTATCGGGACATAATCTCAACATCAACAACCGACCCCACCGAATAAGAACGACACACTGTAAAAGTAACGTCAGCCTAGGTTTTACAAGGTATAGTGAAGATCTGTGTTTTTTTCTAGAGTAATAAGATCCCCGTCTCGTACAGTACAATACGCACTTAAATGCATTATCACTAAAATACTATTCCTTTCGCACAATGAATTAACATTCAATAACCTTTAATTTAATCGTTTACTTCGGTTTGTTTGCTCGTTTTTTGCACACAAAAATCACCACAATGTGTGAGCATGCATAAAAAACTAGAACAAAAGCTTCATAGTTTTGAAACAAATGAGAAACAAATCAAGGTTATGGTGAACCTAAATATGATATTTAATAGTTCGTAAGAACTAGTCCCACGGAAGGAGATATGGCTTATGGATAACTTTCAATTCGATGAAATATCAGAACTAGAAATGCCACGTGCAACTCAGAAAACACGCTCTAAACCACTCAAGCGTAAGTGGCGTGAAATTGAGGCAATCAATGACCGTAGACAGCTTGAGAAAGAGCTGCGAGAGATGAACCTAGGACTTGATTTCAGCCTTGACGATATAAAGCTTTAATCAGCACGATAAGAAAACAGATAGCAAAAGGCACCTATGAAGGTGCCTTTTTTATTTCATTTGGTGATATCGTACGCTGCGAGTCATTTTGAAATTTCCGTTGTGAGGGAAAATCCCCTTTAATATAGAGGGGAATACTGACTCGCTAAACACACTCTTGTTCATTTTGTCGCACGCGCGCCGCGAGTTGACGATACTGATCAGCAATCGTATCCCCAAACACGGGGTCATCTTCAGGTTGAAGCCATTGCGATTCAACCTCTTGCCAATCCTTCACTGTAAATGCTTGCACGATCATAGGTAACACATGCTTCTCTTCATACTCCATATGCTTTCGCTGCGCTTTAACAAAGCTTTCGAGTTGATCGATGAACACCTGCTGTGGCACCACGGCATCTTGGAGGATCATGTCTACCACACCTAAAAAGTCAGCCGTTTTCTCAGATAGCAATTGATGCTCGAGTTCCAAGTCCTCAATTGCTTGGTCACTGCCATATTGCTTAAGGTAATAGCGATAAATGACGTCTTCTTTAGGGTGATGCACTTTGTCTGAATGGTTCATCAAGTAGTGAACCACCTCAGCGATCAGGCTATAGTTTATTTCTCGCTCCTGCTTTAGCAGCTCTAACTTATTGTTGAGTATCGCGAGTAATCGAGCCATATAGCCATGCTCTCGTCTTATCCTTTCAATCATCATAGTATTGCACTCCATTACACCTACTATTTATAAGTGTATACGAAGATGCCGAGTTATGATTTGACCCTGCTCAGAAAACAACCAACCTACACTTCTGCAGGTAGGCGCCAGTCTATAGGTTGCTGATCCATAGAAGAAAGCAGTTTGTTAGCCGTTGAAAAATGCTGGCAACCAAAGAAACCGCGACGTGCCGACAGCGGTGAAGGATGAGGTGCAGCTAACACATGGTGTTTCTGTGTATCAATCGCTTGGCCTTTCTTCTGCGCATGCGCGCCCCACAACAAGAAAATAATCGGCTCAGAACGCTGGTTCAGCTCTGCAATAATGGCATCGGTAAAGGTTTCCCAGCCACATTTGGCATGCGAGTGTGCTTGTGCCTCTTCTACTGTTAAAACAGTATTCAACATCAACACCCCTTGTGATGCCCAAGCTTCAAGGTAACCATGGTTAGGCGCTTCAAAACCTTCGATATCTTGTGCCAGTTCTTTGTACATGTTGCGTAGAGAAGGCGGGATTTTAACGCCAGGCAATACAGAGAAAGCCAAGCCGTGAGCTTGATTAGCACCGTGATAAGGGTCTTGTCCTAGGATAACCACTCGCACAGACTCAAAGGGCGTCATATCAAAAGCGCTGAATACCTGCTCTTGAGGTGGGTAGATGGTTTTCCCACTATTACGTTGCTGTTCGACGAAAGCGAGAACACTTTGGAAGTACTCTTTCTCACGTTCGTCATTAATAATGGATTCCCAAGTCTTTGGTGTGCTCATCGTTTTACTTCCCAATCATCATGGTTTCTAGGTTTCGCCAGTCAAAAAATAGCTGTATAGGCTAACTGTCCTAAATAAGACTTTAGTTATACCTCATACAGCTATCAATAAACATGATGTGTAGGGTTCACTTGTTAATGAATCATAATAATCAGTTCAAGTTGTGTTGATCTCGATTAACCGCTTTTCTGCTGAGTACGATGGTGACCATGGCTATGCACGTGACGATTTGGAGTCGGTAAACGACGAGCGGCAGAAACAGTTGAAGTTTGGGCTTTTGAATACATAAAGGCACCTCCTATAAGACATCGTGAACTACATATTCACTTAGTAGCTATGAAAGAAAGGTGCCAATTCTTATAAAAAGAAGAAAATTAATTTCCCCCTCTATTATTACGCCTCTTCCGTCGCTAGCGTTGCTGAGCGATGAAACATTCTAAGCTGTTGAATTTCCTCTTTCCAAATCGTCGAATCAATCGTTTCTAGGATAAGAGGGATTCCGTTAAAGCGGGAATCTGAGGCAATATACTCAAAACAATCCCAGCCAATTTCGCCTTTTCCTAAAGAATGGTGTCTATCAACTCGGCTCGCGAACTCAGCTTTTGAATCATTGATGTGCATTGCTCTTAGATAGTGCATACCCACGATGCGGTCAAATTCAGCGAAAGTGTGTTCGCACGCTTCTTTTGTTCTTAGGTCATAACCCGCTGTAAAGGTGTGGCAGGTATCTAAACACACGCCAACACGCGATTTATCTTCTACTTGCTCGATAATCTCTGCTAGGTGCTCAAACTTCCAACCCAAGTTAGTGCCTTGGCCTGAGGTATTCTCGATCACCGCAATCACATCTGGAACCGCTTGATGGGCGAGGTTAATCGACTCTGCGATTTTAGCTAGACACTCAGTCTCAGAGATCTTTTTAAGATGGCTGCCAGGATGGAAGTTCAAAAGCGTTAACCCAAGCTGGTTACAACGTTCCATCTCATCAATAAAGGCAGCGCGTGATTTCTCTAGTTTCTCTTCTTCTGGTGCGCCGAGGTTAATCAAGTAGGAGTCGTGAGGAAGAATGTGCTCCGCTGAAAAGCCCAACATTTTGCAGTTGGCTTTAAAGGCGCTAATAGTTTTCGCCTCTAACGGCTTTGCAGCCCATTGCCTCTGGTTTTTAGTAAACAGTGCAAACGCATTAGCACCTATCTCTCGAGCTCTCATTGGAGCCTGATCAACACCACCGGCTGCCGACACATGAGCGCCAATAAACTTAATATTTGTTTCAGGTTTTGACGATGAAATTTTGTTTGTCATTAAATCACTTCACACTTTCAGAATGCATAATAAATAAAGGGCTGTATCGGTTATCGCTCAATAAAAGCGCAACAAATGTAGTAAAATTACAACAAATATAACCGTTAAATATTTTTTATAGTTTAAAATATTTTGTAATTAGTTTGTTTTCAAAGGTTTTATTGATTTACCTCAAAATAATCACCTTTGTAAAAATATGGTTTTTGGTTGTTTTTTGACTTAAATCAATGTTAACCTCACAAATATTAGGTATATATTACCCAGCTCAATAAAAATCGAAAGTTAACACCATAATCAAACCACATTCAGTGGACTAGGAGATAGTTATGATCCAAGGTATTCAAATTACTAAAGCAGCAAACGACGACCTACTAAACTCAATCTGGCTACTAGACAGCGAAAAGAATGAAGCTCGTTGTGTTGCAGCTACTGCTGGTTTCGAAGCTGACCAAGTTATCCCAGCTGCAGACCTAGGTGAATACGAGAGCCGTGAAGTTGCTATCGAAGCAGCACCACGTATCGAAGGTGGTCAACACCTAAACGTTAACGTTCTTAAGCGTGAAACACTAGAAGACGCAGTTGCTCACCCAGAGAACTACCCACAGCTAACTATCCGTGTATCGGGTTACGCTGTACGTTTCAACTCTCTAACAACTGAACAGCAACGTGACGTTATCGCACGTACGTTCACTGAGTCTCTATAATCTCAGAAACTAGAGTGTTAAAGATTTAAAAAGCTTGGTCAGAGATGACCAAGCTTTTTTCGTTTTTATGCTGCTCACATTTACCTATACACCGGCTACGGCGCATTTCGCTGAGAAGGATCTTTAGTAAAGGCCTTAGCTAACGTTGTAGGATCCACTTTGTCTCTCTGTAACGCTGCACCTTGTGCCCACCACATCAATTGATGGAAGGTTCGGTTCATGTATTCATCCCATTGATCTTGCTCTGACTCTTGGGCAACACAACCCTCTTCATCAAAGACTTCTTGTGCTTTAGGCAGATGAATCATCGCAGAAACCGGTAAACAACCGAGTTCAGATAAGAAGGTTCGCATCGAAACCGACGCTCTTGCCCCGCCCCACTGCCCTGCAGAATACGTCACAATCGCACTCGGTTTATATGAGAATAACGAGCTACCAAAATGGTTAAGAATATTGGCCAGTGCTGGGCTCATTGAATGATTATATTCCGGGCTTACCATCACGTAGCCATCAGCTTTGGCAATCTTATCGGCTAACTCCGCAAGATGTGCAGGTACTTTGGAACGATGGTAAGAAAACTCAGGCTTAAATACGTCACCAAAGTCGTAATCCAGTGGGTCGATAATCTCAACCGTATGATCTGAGTGTTTATTCGTTAGTAGTTTTGCACACGCCTTGCTGACTCTCACTCCTAATCGAGCAGGTCTTGGCGGTGTACTCTCACGTACAGAGCCAAGGAAAATCAAAAAATTCATACTATCCCTTTCCGTTGAGCTTGGGTTAAAACTATTAACCAGATAAACCATTTAACCCGAGGAAATGACCTAAATAAAGTTAACTTTATAAGCTATTGGGCAATAAAAAAGGTGAATGACTGCTCATTCACCTTTCTCTTAACCATCAGGTTCTACACGCAAATAAAAATTACGCCGGTTGAACTCGACGAAGTACTGCTTTTAGTGCTTCAAAATCATTATCTAAATCTTCAGATAACAACTCCATTGCAGCGTGTTTAGCTAGCGGACCTGGCAGTTCAATGTCTGAACCTAGGATATCATCAACCACTTCTTTGAACTTCGCTGGGTGCGCTGTACATAGGAACAAGCCAGTTTCATTCTCTTGAAGCTGCTCTTCAAGCAGGCGGTAAGCAATCGCACCATGCGGTTCACATAGGTAACCTTGTGCTTTTAGGTCACGTACTGATTCAGAGCTCTGCTCGTCAGATACTTTACCTTTGCCCAGTGTATCCAAGCCCCAGCCTTTCAGTTGGCAAAGCTCTTCGATACGTGGCCAGTTGTTTGGTTGGCTCACATCCATTGCGTTCGATGTTGTCGCAACTGTCGGTTTTGGAGCCCACTCGCCAGTTTCTAAGTAACGAGGAACCGTGTCATTTTCATTGGTAGCGGCGATAAAACGCTTCACTGGTAGGCCAAGCGCTTTCGCTAATAGACCCGCAGTTAGATTGCCGAAGTTACCACTTGGTACCGAGATAACCAGGTTTTCACGTTGCTCTTTGGTTAGCTGAGAAGCCGCTTCAAAGTAGTAACAGATCTGAGCCATCAAGCGGCTGATGTTAATAGAGTTCGCTGAGTTAAGACCAATCTCTTCACGCAGTGCTGCGTCATCAAATGCATCTTTTACTAGCGCCTGACATGCGTCAAAGTCGCCATCAATCGCTACCGTGTGGATGTTCTTACCCAGCGTACAGAATAGTTTTTCTTGTAGCGGGCTGATCTTGCCTTTCGGGTAAAGAATCACAACGTTGATGTCTTCCATGCCGTAGAAAGCATGCGCAACCGCTGCACCAGTATCACCTGATGTTGCTGTCAGGATAGTGATTTGACCACCATTCGAAACTGCCGCTAGAGATTGAGCCATAAAGCGGCCACCGAAATCTTTAAACGCCAGTGTTGGACCATGGAAAAGCTCAAGCGCGTAGACGCCATCTTTCACTTGATTGATAGGTGCAGGGAATTGGAATGCCGCATCCACCATTTGATCTATCTGCTCTTTTGGTAGCTCATCACCAATCAATGCCGATAAGATCTTTGAACTACGAGGGACAAAATCCTCTGCTAGCAGCGCATCGATATCATCAAACTTAGGCAGTTCAGATGGGAAAAATAGACCTTGATTGCGACCTAAGCCTTGACGAACGGCTTGGCCAAAAGAGACTTGTTCATCATTTTCTTTGATGTTGTACAGTTTCATAACTCACTTCCTGTAACGATCGAACCTTGCTTATCTAGGCGACAAACGTGAACGAATCCTTCTTCATTTTGTACGTAATTTTGTTCTAACCAGCGCGCAACACGCTCGGCGACATCTTGTTCTTTGCAAATGCTAAATAGAGTTGGGCCACTACCAGAAATACCAGTAGCTAATGCACCTGCCGACAGCGCGTATTTACGTGCGTCAGCAAACCCTGGAAGCAGTTTCTCACGATATGGTTCAGCGATCACGTCTTTGATCATTTTCGCTGCCAGTTCAGGTTGGCCAGAGTGACACGCGTGGATAAAGCCCGCTAAGTGGCGACCATGAGCAATGATATCCTGACGACGGTATTGAGATGGTAAGATCTCTCTCGCTTCAGCCGTAGATACTTTAATGCCCGGATAAGCCATCACCCAGTACCAGTCATCAAAGCACGGCACTTCTTGGCTAATGATGCCTAGCTCTTCAAGCATTAGTTGCACACCACCAAGGTAGCACGGTGCTACGTTGTCGTAATGCACACCACCTGAAATTTTACCTTCCATCTCACCCATTAGGGCAAGCAGTTCAGTTTCATTCAGTGGCTGACCATGAAAACGGTTTAGCGCATCAAGCGCCGCTACGATTGAACATGCACTTGAACCTAAACCGGAACCGATAGGCATGTTCTTTTCTAGCGTCATTTCCAGTGGCTTAAGCGCAACGCCTTTTTTATCTAGCTCTCTAGAGAACACCACCCAGCAGTCGTAGACGATGTTTTCTTTGGCTTCAGTTGGCAGCTTAGAAACAAAGCTACCTGCTGTTTTAAGTGAGAATGGTTCATCACCTGCTTTAACCATAACTCGGTCACCCAGCAGTGTGCCATCTACTGGAGACACAGCGGCCCCCAGCACATCAAACCCTACACTGACATTACCGATTGATGCAGGAGCATAAACGACAACATCCATATCACTTGAACTCATTCCTAAACTCCTAATTTCCAACCAAGAGTACGCATCACATCAGAGAATACGCCTGCTGCTGTTACTTCAGTACCAGCGCCGTAGCCACGAAGTACTAGCGGGATTGGTTGGTAGTAACGGCTGTAGAATGCTAGAGCGTTCTCGCCATCTTTAATCTTGAACATTGGGTCGTCGCCATCAACAGCTGCGATACGAACCTTACATTTACCATCGGCGATCTCACCAACATAACGAAGTACTTTGCCTTCTTCTGCTGCGATAGCTGATTGCTCTTGGAAGTAAGCGTCCGCTTCAGGCAAGCGAGCCATGAACTCTTCAACCGTACCTGAATCATCAAAACCTGGTGGTAGAGCTTGGTCAACTTCAACGTCTTCAAGCTCAAGCGCCATGCCTGCTTCACGAGCAAGAATAAGTAGCTTACGCGCCACATCCATACCAGATAGATCATCACGTGGGTCAGGTTCTGTGAAGCCGTTGTCTTTCGCAATGTTGGTTGCTTGGCTTAACGTCATACCTTCATCAAGCTTACCGAAGATGTAAGAAAGAGAACCAGACAGAATGCCGTTGAATTTCTCAAGCTCATCACCTGCAGAGATTAGGTTCTGTAGGTTTTCGATTACAGGTAGACCTGCACCAACCGTTGTCTCGTACATCAGTTTACGACGTGAGTTACGTGCGACTTCACGCAGCTGATGGTAGTAAGCCATACTAGCTGTATTTGCTTTCTTGTTTGGTGTTACTACGTGGAAACCTGCTGCTAGGAAATCAGCATACTGCGCCGCAATATCTTCGCTAGACGTACAGTCAACCAATACAGGGTTGATGATATGGTTACGTTGAACAAGAGCGGCTAAGCGAGCGAGGCTGAACTCTTCTGTCGCACTCGACATGCGATCACGCCACTGTTCTAGTGGTAAGCCTTCACTGTCTAGCAATAAACCTTTGCTGTTGGCTAAACCACATACGCGAATCACGATGCCCTTTTCAGCCAGTTTGCCTTGCTGACGTTGGATCTGGTCAACAAGTTCGCCACCAACACCGCCAACACCAACAACGAATACGTCAAGGAAGTGCTTAGAGTTAAATAGGTTCTCGTGACACGCTTTGATTGCTTCTGAAATTTTATCTTCAGGGATAACCGCAGAGATAGCGCGCTCAGATGAGCCTTGTGCAATCGCAACAATGTTCACGTTCACTTCAGCTAAAGAAGAGAAGAACTGAGAAGCAACACCGCGTGAAGTACGCATGCCGTCGCCCACCAAGGTCACGATAGCAACGTCATCCATGAACTCAACTGGCTCTAGCAGGCCATCTTTAAGCTCAAGTTCAAACGCTTCTGATAGCACTTGCTTAGCTTTTAACTTATCAGCCGACTCGATACAGAAGCTGATGCTGTACTCAGAAGACGATTGAGTAATAAGAACAATAGATACGCCAGCCGAAGACATCGCGCCGAATACGCGGCTCGCCATACCAACCATACCCTTCATACCTGGGCCCGATACGTTAACCATCGTTAGGTCACTTAGTGTCGTGATGCCTTTGATCGCTAGGTTATCTTCGCCAGTGTCTTGACCAATCAAAGTACCAGCACCTTGTGGGTTAAAGCTGTTTTTGATCAGACAAGGAATGTGGAATTGTGCGATAGGAGCAATAGTTTTCGGGTGTAGAACCGAAGCACCAAAGTAAGAAAGCTCCATTGCTTCTTGGTAGCTAAGTGATTTAAGCAGACGAGCATCATCAACTAAGCGCGGGTCACAGTTGTAAACGCCATCGACATCAGTCCAGATTTCACAGCAATCTGCACGTAGACACGCCGCTAGCACAGCTGCTGAGTAGTCAGAGCCATTACGACCAAGCGTGACTAGCTCACCTTTTTCATTACCAGCAGTAAAGCCCGGCATGATGTTAACGTGGCCTTTCGGAAGTGGTGATTGTTGGAAGTTCTGTGTAGAGACATCCACATCGACCATAGCTTCAAGGTGATCGCCTTTAGCATATAGGTATTGAACAGGGTCAATCAGGCTTGCTGGTTGGCCTTTCGCTTCCAACACTGCTTTCATTAACTGGATAGAGATTCGCTCACCTTTACTGATGATGCGAGCGTTGACGTGGTTTGGGCACATACCAAGTAGGTTGATGCCATTCACGAACTGCTTTAGCTGAGCAAGAGAAGTATCCACCTGCTCTTGGAACGCAGAACCATCAATTGAAGGTACGACCGCTTTGATCTCTGCAAATAGTGCATTAAATGAAGATTCGATCTCTGTAATCTGTGCGTCAGCTTCACCATTTTTTAGTGCAGCTTCAATAACAGCGACCAACTTATTGGTTGTTTTTCCTGGAGCCGATAGTACAACGGCTAGCTCTTCTTGCTGGGCATTATTAGCGATGATATCAGCCGCTCGTAAAAAACGATCTGCATCAGCTAATGATGAACCTCCAAACTTTAAAACGCGCATCCCTTTCTCCATAAGTCATAAAAATGGTACAAAAAAAGGCCTGTATCTTGTTGGATACAGGCCTTTTTTTTAAAATCCGTTACTTAGCAGCCTGCCCCAACAATGTTAATGTCGGTAATAATAATGGTTGTGGTCATTACTAGGTGGCTTACGTGCTGCATATCAAATTCTCTGCTTGTGCTTTACTCTACGTGTATCAATTTTTACCACTAGACGTCAATGAAAAGTTGCGTTTTTTTTACATTCAGACCGTTTTTCAGAGCAAACCGTCATTTCAGTGATAAAACATCCAGTGCGCACCGACAATTCAGAGGTACGGTTTGATAAACGAACAGATATTAGCAAATCAATTTCATATAAGGTCATAACAAAATGCTATATCGATTGTTCAGCAAGCATACAAGAACTGTGCTTTAATTGAACGATAACGTTCGCAGAACAATAATAAATAACATCAGGAGTGGGAAGTGAAGAGATTACTTATTCTTTTAGCCTTTGCTATGCCTGTTGTATGTTCAGCGAATAGCTTGCCTTTATTGCCGAGTCAAATTGATCGTTCGGCCCACAAGTTCTTTATTTCATCTCAAAACGCATCCAACGAAAGTTTCGATACTTGGAAAGTCGACAGCGGTTACGCGTACAGCTTATTCGATGACGTGGATGTTTACGTCGGTACACGAATCAACAATGCGTCATTGAAACATGAAAGTGGATTCTTGAGCGGTGTCAGTTACCAGTTTTCAGAAAGGGTCTCGTTCAACAGTTCTTTGCACACCTATAAAGATGAAACAGAAGACAGTGACAAATCTGTTGCGGCTGAGGTGTCGAGCCGAGTGCAACTGACCGACAACTTGGATTTGCATGCCACCCTTGATTACGAAGAGTGGCAGCGAGGTGTCGAAGTAGGACTAGGGTTTCGCTTCTAATCCATAAGCTTAATATCGATGGACAAAGTTATGATCCAAACCTCATCTGAAGATCACACACCACTTATGATTCAAGCAGCAACTCAGATGAAATTAGCACGCCATTCCAATCGGCATAAATGTAATCTCCAGGCTGAATCAATTGGTTATGCACCGTCAGTGTCACATTCACTTGGCCTACGCCACGCTTCTCGGTTTTGAATGGTGATGCACCTAGCGCCTGAACACCCAAGTCCATTTGTGACATCATTCCAACATCACGTACAGCACCGTTTACAATCACGCCTTCCCAACCATTCTCTATGGCAAGAATCGCGAGTTGGTCACCAAGCAGTGCTTTTTGACACGAGCCATTTCCGTCAACAACCAATACTTTGCCGCTGCCGTCAGTATCTAAAACTTCGCGAACCTTCGAATTATCGTGATAACAACGAACTGTTACAATTTTTCCCCAGAACGCACCACGTTGGCCGAAGTTCTGTAATGGAAGGTTAAGTAGGGTGACTTTGCTTTCAAACTCATCACACAAGTCGGGTGTTATATCGTGCATATATCCTCCGTGAGTAAGGCGTACCTGAAAATCAGGCGAGCCCCTATGCTTTTATATTGTTATTAAAAATTATTCCTTTGTTTTCATTGTTCTATGCTCAATTTAATACTGAATCAAGGTTGATTGAACATATTTATCTACTAGACTCTAAGGACAGCGTTCAGCTTCCTTGGTTCATAATCAGGTCTTTAGCGGGCGAGATGTGATCACTATCTCGAATAATCATTCTGGTTTTCCTGCTAAATAGTCACCATAACACTGGTTAAGTTGTAGCCATACTATTAAAGTTTGTTGCGATACGGCAATTGATGTAAATCAACAAAGTGAATGGAATTAACATTCTCGCGTTGTTAGCATGCTGTTAACATTATAGAATCCGTTGCAATCACTAAAAGAATGATTGAAAGGCGTACTGGATCTACGTTATTGGGCAATACTTCAAGGAAGGCAGATAGCTGGAAGTAAGTGTTTTTTTGAAAACTTTAAGTTATCATCAAAAATACATTACCTGTATGTTATGTTTTTGCCTAGAATTTATTCTATTAGCACAGTTTCGTCACAAATTTAGGTACCGCCAAATGCAAACCCCGCAGATTCTTATCGTTGAAGATGAGCAAGTAACTCGTAACACTCTAAAGAGTATTTTTGAAGCAGAGGGATATGCTGTTTTTGAGGCTAGCGACGGTGAAGAGATGCACCAAGTGCTATCTGACAACCAAGTTAACCTTGTAATTATGGACATCAACCTTCCAGGTAAGAATGGCCTACTACTTGCGCGTGAACTGCGTGAGCAAGCAAATGTAGCGCTTATGTTCTTAACTGGTCGTGATAATGAAGTTGATAAGATCCTTGGCCTAGAGATCGGCGCTGATGATTACATCACTAAGCCTTTTAACCCTCGTGAACTGACTATTCGTGCACGCAACCTTCTTAACCGTTCAATGAGCACAAGCTCTGTTCAAGAAGAGAAGCGCAGCGTTGAGAAGTACGAGTTCAACGGTTGGGTACTAGATATCAACAGTCGTTCTCTGGTTAGCCCAGATGGCGAAGGCTACAAGCTACCTCGTTCAGAGTTCCGTGCTCTACTTCACTTCTGTGAGAACCCAGGTAAGATCCAAACACGTGCAGACCTTCTTAAGAAGATGACTGGCCGTGAGCTTAAGCCACACGATCGTACTGTAGACGTAACAATCCGTCGTATTCGTAAGCACTTTGAATCTGTTTCTGGTACTCCAGAAATCATCGCAACGATTCACGGTGAAGGCTACCGCTTTTGTGGTGACCTAGAAGACTAATTCGATTCGCGTTTCTAGTCGTTTAGCACATAGTGTTTAAACAGTTGAAGCGCAATCAATAGTTATTAAAAAGGGAGAATGCCAACGCATTCTCCCTTTTTTGTTGTTCTGAGTTGAATAAGGGTTAGTAAACCGTATCAACCTTAACGTCTTTCTCCACCAGCCATTTCACCGTTTCACCGTCTTTCAGTTCAACCGCAACATCAACCGGCTTTTCGCTGTCGATCTCTAGCTGCCATACAAACGCGACTTCCCACTGAGTCTCGCTGTGCGTTCTTAGATCAAGATCGTCAGCAGTTACTAACAAGGTATCTGCGCCTTGCTTAACGGTCACGCTTTCCACCGCCAGTGTTGCTGGTAATTCTGAATCTGACTCTAGGTAGATAGCGCCATGCAGAGTCTTGTCTTGAGTCTCTCCGATCGTTGGCATCTTGTTGTGCCAAAGGTTGCTTTTCATTGTGACTGTCGCTGCAGATACTTCAACTTGGTTGTCCTGCTGCCACTCAACTTGTGGTGCAGCACAGCCCGCTAATGCCACTACGCATGCGGCGAATGCTAATTTTTTCATTATTCTTCTACCTTTGGTTTAACCAACTCTTTAAGACTTCAATGTCATTCTGGTATTCGTTATTAATCTCATCGACCCAATCTGAAATATTTTCCCACCAAGCTGGTAGGTCTGGAGATTGGGCTTTTTGAGCTACTTGCTGGATGCGCTTCAAACCAATTGAACCTGCAGCGCCTTTAATCTTGTGCGCCTCAGAAACGATACTGGCTTGGTCTTTCGCGACCATATTGGAGTTCAATATTTCCATATACTCCGGCATCATATCTTCAAACATCACGATGCTATCTAAAACCGGCTTCGGTCCAACAATGTCAACATAAGACTCTAGCATATCAATATCAAGCAAACTGGTGTCAATCGAAGAAATCATCGGCTTACTCTCCTCTACCTTTTCGGTCGCTCCGGCTTCTTTCACAGCCTCTGATGCATCCTCGATAAGTTCGCTGATCACATCTTGAATCGCTCTCACGGATAGCGGTTTACTGATCGCCTCATCCATACCTTTCTGGAAATACTCTTGCTTGTTACTTAGTACATTCGCAGTCAATGCCACTAACGGCGGTAATTGGGTGTATTTCTCACGGTAGTACTGGGCAATATCGAAGCCTGTCATATCTGGTAGCTGGATATCCAACAATACCAAGTCATAGTCTTCTGGGTTGAAGGCAATTTGCGCCTCTTTACCAGTCATCACCACCGTCACTTCATGACCTAGGCTCTCCAACAGAGAGCGTGCAACCGTGATATTGAGTTCGATATCTTCAACCATGAAGATCTTAAGGTTCGACTGTTTTCGAGGTGTCTTAATCAAGGCTTGAGTGTCATGATTAACAGGCACACGAATCGAAACCGTGAAGGTACTACCAAAGCCCTCTTCACTGGTTACCTCAATGTCACCATCCATCATGTTGATCAACTGTTTAGAGACAGCAAGACCAATACCGGTTCCCACTGCATGCAAGTTATCGGTGCCTGATTTCACCTGATAGTACATCGCGAAGATCTTCTCGAGTTCGCTTTCAGGAATACCAATGCCTGTGTCTTCAACTTCCATAGTGATGTTGGCAAAGTCACCATCAATATCGGCGCTAACAGTCATCACCACGCCACCATCTTTGGTGAACTTCATCGCGTTACTAACTAGATTCCACAGTACCTGTCTTAGACGAGTACCATCAACTTCAACAGCCACAGGAAGATCAGACAATCGTTCTAAGTCGAACCTCAAGCCTTTCTGTTCAGCCATCAGTGCCGAGATACTTTCGATCTCCACAACAAAGTCTTCAAAGTTGATCGGGGTTGGGAATAGCTCAAGCTTGCGACGGTCGAACTTATCCATGTCGATAATATCGTTGAAGATGTTACCCAGTGTTACCGCGCTCACCTTGATAGTTTGCATCTGTTTGCGCTGCTCACTGGTCAGTTGGCTATCAAGCAACATGCGGCTTAAGCCAATAATGCCGTTAAGCGGTGTTCTTAACTCGTGGCTGATAGTAGAAATAAAGGTGGTCTTATCACGGCTAGCTTTCTCAATGGACTCTTGATGCTCTTTACGCTCGGTAATATCACGACCGAAGCCCACCAAACCAAGATGACGACCATCTTTGCTGTAGAAAGGCACTTTACGCAGTTCGAAGTAGCTCTTACGTCCATCTGGGTACTCAAGCCATTGATCGTAGGTGAGAGCCTGGTTGTCAGCAAAAACTTTCTTATCTGTTTCAACAACTTGCTGAGCGATTTCTTTGCTGTAGACATCCCACGGTGTCAAACCCACCAAGTCTTTTTCTGTCTTGCCAGTGAGCTCCTCAACTGCACGGTTACAACCCGAGAACACGCCGTCCTCATTACGGTAGTAAATAAGGTCAGGCGAGGCATCGATAAACGAGCGCAGCAGTGCCGTTCGCTCTGCAAGTTCAAGCTGAGTGCGCTCACGCTGAAATACTTCATTCTCGAGGTCATGCATCGCTTCAGCACGCGCCTCTTCGGCCTTTTCACGCTCTTCAATTTCTTGATTAAGCTTCTCGATATTAAGCTGCAACTTATTATTCAGCTCTTGGTCGCGCTCTCGCATGTCGCCAAGTTTAGAGACTAACTTAGCTAAACGCTGACGAGACTCTTCCAGCTGATCAACAACCACTGACAGAAAGTAAACGGCCCAAGGTGTGATCACTAAACCGAAGAATACTGAGCGGACAATGTCGATGTCATCAACATTACCTTTAAGTGCGAGAGTGATGCCGACTTGCACGACAACAGCGAGGGCAACAAGCGCTAAGGCGAGTAAGATAGAAAAGCGGACAATCCCCAGCTTTACGAGTAGATCCACGTAATACTGGGCGAGATTTTTCATGGGTTTCATTTAGCGCTCCATGCGATAAGACTAGCAACATTCTACCCTGTTTGAAGATAGGAGGTAAGCTAGCTACATCACATGCAGCAAGAGAGCTGGGTTATATTGTTTAAAACAGATAACCCAAGTAAATAAAGGCTAAGTCAGTGATAAATTTATTTAGCGAATCGACGATGGATGCACGCTCGAACGATTTCGACCATCAGACTTCGCTTGATAAAGCGCACTGTCGGCTAACGCTACCGCAGACTCCATCTCATCTTCAGGAGTCGGTACATAAGAGATAACACCAATACTGACGGTAATAAACTCAGAAACGGTTGATTTTTCATGGATCAGCCCCAGCTTTAGCACTTCATCATGAATTCGCTGTGCGACCATCAATGCTCCGTCCGCGGTTGTGTTTGGCAGAATAAAACCAAACTCTTCACCACCATAACGAGCCACACAATCTGACGAACGGTTAAGTACCTTCTTAAACGCCTGAGAGACTTGAATCAGCGCATCATCACCTTGTTGGTGACCGTAGTAGTCGTTGTAGCCTTTAAAGAAGTCGATATCACACAACATAATAGTAAGTGGTAACTTCTCACGTACATGGTAATGCCACAGGGTCGACAGTTGTTCATCAAAGCGGCGTCGGTTAGAAACCTGAGTCAGACTGTCCATAAAGCTGAGACGCTCAAGCTCAAGGTTCGCCTCTTCCAATTTCTGCTCAGCAAGGTAACGCTCGGTGATATCGCGAGCCATGATCAACACACCATTAGTGCTAGACGCTGGATCTCTAAATGGCGACTTCACCACGTCATACCAAGTGTATTCACCATCACTAGAGATCACCTTGTCGATATAACGCAGTGATTTCCCTTGATGAAGCACCTGATGATCGGACTCTGAGATACGCATATACATGCTATTTGGCACCACATCCTGAAGGCGCTTACCGACCAAATCACTGACCTCAGAAATACCAAGCGCTGCCACAAACGGCTTATTACAGGCTTGGTAAACCATGTTTTCATTAAAGATACCGATCGAGTCAGGGCTGGCTTCTAAGATGTTTTGTAAGATGGTGTCACGCTGAGCAAGGGCGACTTCGGTATCTTTACGTTTTTCCATCTCACCACGCAGTTTCTGCTGCATATCGTGCCAGTCGGTTACATCATGGCTAATAGAAAGCGTGCCGATGTTTTCCCCATCCTGAGATAACAACACACTTTGGTAGGTTTCAAGTAGGCAGCTTTTACCATCTTGGTCAGTCGTCCATGAACGTTCACTGACGCGGCCTTTTAAGGCTCCACCCGAAACGCTTAAAGTGCCCTCTTCCGGGCGACCATGCCAAAACTTCTTGAAGGAGCGATTGCTTGCTAGCAATTCACCTTTTTGGTCCTTTACATAAATCAACTCAGACAGGGAGTCCAAAGCGGTACGGGCGACATTCAGTTCACGCAGCTCTTGGGATTGCTCTTCATTCGTGTTTTTGTAAGGTGATGCGTGAATCATCCACGCTTTTTTGTTTCTAAAGTGGATCTTACGCCCCACAAGATTGATCTTGAAGGACTCAAATTCAGACAGTGCCCAAAGCGAGTTCTGAGCAAATGATCGAGAGTTGATGTGATTGGTTAAGTATTGACGGAAACTATTTTCGCTTTCCACGGTAGGAAAACGAAAGTTTACGCCAATCTGGCGGATACCAAGCAACTGCATTGCCTGACGGTTGGAATACAAGATCTCGCCGGTCCGGACATCAACGAAAAATAGAGGGGATGGCGTCGAGAGAAGTAACTTTTCAATATGAGACTGATAACGTGAATAAAGATGCCAGCAGATCAGAGCAATCAGCAACATGAAAACGATATAAACACCGTAGCCATACGCTCTGTCCCACAACCAAGTCATTACCAGTTCCATCTACTCTCAATCTATACCATAAAATCTGTGAGGGAAATGTTACCACTATTTACTGGTTTTATCTGCTGTTACCTACTTTCACCCATTTCTATCAATTCGTTATGTTTAAAACAGGTAATGTGTACTCGAACGCAGAACCTGTTTTAATGCCTTGAGCACCGGTTTTATCTAATGAACGACCTATCTCTGTCATCGCCAACCAACGGTTCTCACACCATAACGGAGATAGTAACGTAGGGCGTCTTGCCGCAGATGAAACACGATGGTAAACCACGTCCGCTGGCGTACGCTGAATGATATCGGTAGCAATGTCGATGTACTCTTCAAGGCTTGGAGCTTCTAGCTTGCCTGCTTTCCATGCCTTGGCCATGGTACTTCCCTCTACGATATGAAGGCCATGAAGTTTGATGCCATCCGTTCCTACCGCTAATACCTTATCTAGTGTTTCCAGGTTATCCGCTTTAGTTTCTTTTGGCAGGCCAACAATCAGGTGAGTACACACCTTGATTCCGAGAGCACGAGCACGTTGGGTGATCGTTTCATACACCGCAAAATCATGACCACGATTAACGCGTTTGAGCGTGCTGTTATTGGCCGTTTGCAAACCGAGTTCCAACCAGATCTCATACCCCTTTTCTACGTATCCAGCCAATAATTCTAAAACAGAATCAGGTACGCAGTCGGGTCTTGTGCCCACGCAAAGACCAACGATATCGGCACCAGGTGCTTTTAGCGCCTCTTCATACATATTCTTGAGCACTTGCACCTCAGCATAAGTGCTGGTGTACGCCTGAAAATAAGCCAGATACTTCTTAGCACGAGCAATTTCACCCGCACGATCTTTTAGTTGTTCTGCAATACTCTGAACCTGAGTTTGTTCATCGGCAAAAGACGCCACATTACAAAAAGTGCAGCCTCCACGGCCAATGGTTCCATCTCGGTTTGGACAACTGAAACCACCATGCAGTGTTAGTTTATGAACCTTTTCGCCATAACGACGTTGAAGATCTTGGCCGATAGTATTGACCAACTCATGTAATTGCATATTTTCAAAGCGCTCAAGTAAATAAGAATGAATATCAGTCTTTTTTTTGAAAAAAAATTACATCCCTGCAAAATTCGACCAATTAGTTTACTCAAGGCTTTTTGCGAGCAACCTATCAAATATCAATAAACATGCAAAAAATCGGCTCTATTTGCCTAATGTTGCACATTTGTTAGACAAAAAATTCAAAATAAAACGAAAAAAATGGTCTACATGGTTCAACTTTCATTGCAATTCGCCTAAACAAAATTGTAGGATACTTACACATATTGGCTATTTTTGAGTATTTACTTACAACAAAAACTTGCTAATAAGTCGGTGATATCTAACTCCCACCTATATAAACCACTAGTTTGTGGCTAAAAATAAACGGATATCACCAAGGATTGTTTTTCTCGCAATACTTTTCCTGCGAGATACGGAAAGGATTCAAACCGCCAACATAGGCAGGTTTAGACTCATAAATATAAAAGGACAAGGCTGACTTTATACAAAGAAGTTGCGCCTAGATTTAACTGGAAGGATGTATCTATGGTAGATCAAGAGCAGAACTCACAGGGTCTGTATACTCCTGAACTGGAGCATGACGCTTGTGGTATCGGTTTTGTTGCGCATCTCAAGAATCGCAAATCTCATGATGTAGTAACTCAAGCACTCGATATGCTTGCACGTATGGAACACCGTGGTGGCCAAGGCTGCGATCCGTGTTCTGGTGATGGTGCAGGTATCCTGCTACAGAAGCCGCACGAATTCTTACTAGAAGAAGCCGTAAAGCTTGGAATTAAACTGCCATCTTTTGAAAAATATGGTGTTGGTGTTGTACTTTTCCCTAAAGATGAACACAAACGTGCACAGTGTCGTGACATTCTAGAACGCAATGCACAACGCCTAGAGTTAGAAGTGATCGGCTACCGTGAACTTCCAACTGACAACTCAATGATTGGTGCTGACCCACTAAGCACTGAACCTCAATTTGAACACGTATTTGTCTCTGGCGGCCCTGGTATTACTCCAGAAGAGCTTGAGCGCAAACTGTACGTTCTACGTAACTACACCGTTCGCGTGTGTCTAGAAAGCGTTTCAAATATCGGTGATGACTTCTACATTAACTCTATGTCTTACAAGACATTGGTGTACAAAGGTCAGCTAACAACAGAACAAGTTCCTCAGTACTTCCTAGATCTGCAAAACCCAACTATGGTGACAGCTCTAGCACTTGTACACTCTCGCTTCTCTACCAATACATTCCCACGTTGGCGTCTAGCTCAGCCTTTCCGTTACATCGCGCACAATGGCGAAATCAATACGGTTCGCGGTAACCTAAACTGGATGAAAGCGCGTGAAGCGATCCTTGAATCGGATCTATTCACACAAGCTGAAATCGACATGCTACTGCCTATCTGTCAGGAAGGTAGCTCGGATTCATCAAACTTCGATATGGCACTGGAACTACTTGTTCTTTCAGGTCGTACTCTGCCACACGCATTGATGATGATGATCCCAGAAGCATGGCAAGAAAACAAAAACATGGACCCAACTCGTCGTGCGTTCTACCAGTACCACGCGAACGTAATGGAACCATGGGATGGCCCAGCTTCGGTATGTTTCACTGATGGTGTTCAAGTAGGTGCAACCCTTGACCGTAACGGTCTGCGCCCTTCTCGCTACACAGTGACTAAAGACGACTTCCTAGTGATGGCGTCTGAATCAGGTGTTGTTGAAATTGCACCAGAAAACGTTGAATACCGTGGTCGTCTACAACCAGGTCGTATCTTCGTTGCTGACTTAGAGCAAGGCCGCATCATTTCTGATGAAGAAGTGAAAGATGGCATCGCGAAATCTCAACCATACGAAAAGTGGGTTGAAGAAAACCTTCTGAGCTTGAAAAAGCTACCAGACGCGAGCAACGAATTTAGCCAACCTTCTCCAGAGAAGCTTCTCCACAAACAACAATCGTTTGGTGTGAGCTCTGAAGAAGTAAACGAAATAATTCTACCTCTTGCGAAGACAGGCTATGAGCCGCTTTCTGCAATGGGTGCTGACTGGCCGCTAGCGATTCTTTCCCATCAATCGCAGCACCTTTCAAACTACTTCAAACAGCTGTTTGCTCAAGTAACTAACCCGCCAATCGACCCGATTCGTGAGCGTATGGTTATGTCTCTGAACACTTACCTAGGTAAAGATCAGAACCTACTCGCTGAAACACCTGAGCACTGTCAAAAGGTAGAGCTTGAGTCTCCAGTACTGTCTAACTCTGAGTTAGAAAAGCTGCGTGCTATCGATAACGAGCACCTTCAAGCGAAGACGTTGGATATCGTATTCCAAGCAAACGGAGACCAAGGTAAGTTAGAGCGTGCTCTGAAACGTATTTGCCAATACGCAGAAGATGCCGTGATTGATGGTTACTCTATCATCCTACTGACTGACCGTGCGGTTAACTCTAACCACGCTGCTATTCCAGCAATGCTGGCTGTTGGCGCTGTGCACCACCACCTAATACGTAAAGGCCTACGTGCTAAGTGTGACATCGTGGTTGAAACGGGTGATGCACGTGAAACACACCACTTCGCAACGCTTCTTGGCTATGGTGCAAACGCAGTTAACCCATACCTAGTAATTGAAACGATTGTTGAACTACAACGTACTAAAAAACTAGACCCGAACGTTCACCCACGTGAGTTCTTCGATAACTACCGTAAAGGTGTTAACGGCGGTCTACTGAAGATTTTCTCTAAGATGGGGATCTCGACACTGCAGTCTTACCACGGTGCACAAATCTTTGAAGCACTTGGTATCAGCAAGTCAGTGGTTGAAAAATACTTCACTGGTACGGTTTCTCGTATCCAAGGTCTAACGATCGATGACATCGCTCGTGAAGTGCTTGTTCGTCACCGTGTTGGTTACCCAGCTCGTGAAATCCCAGCTCAAATCCTTGATGTTGGTGGTGTTTACCAGTGGAAACAACGTGGTGAGAAACACTTATTCAACCCAGAAACGATTTCTCTACTTCAAGAGTCGACGCGTAACAAAGATTACGGTCAGTTCAAGAAGTACGCAAAAGCCGTCGATGACCAAGGCGACAACGCAGCAACGCTACGTAGCCAACTTGATTTCATCAAAAACCCTGCAGGCTCTATTCCTCTAGCGGAAGTAGAACCAATCGAGAATATCCTTAAGCGTTTCGCAACCGGCGCAATGAGCTTTGGTTCTATCTCGCATGAGGCTCACTCAACACTGGCTGTTGCAATGAACCGCATTGGCGCGAAGTCAAACTCAGGTGAAGGTGGTGAAGATCCAGCACGTTTCGAACGCAAAGAAAACGGTGACTGGGAACGTTCAGCAATCAAACAAGTAGCTTCTGGTCGCTTTGGTGTAACGTCTTACTACCTATCGAACGCTGATGAGCTGCAAATCAAGATGGCTCAAGGTGCGAAACCTGGTGAAGGTGGTCAACTACCTGGTGATAAGGTTGATGACTGGATCGGCGCGACGCGTCACTCGACTCCAGGCGTAGGTCTAATCTCACCACCGCCACACCACGATATCTACTCAATCGAAGATTTGGCTCAGCTAATCTACGATCTGAAAAACGCGAACCGTAACGGCCGTGTCAACGTGAAGCTAGTATCAGAAGCTGGTGTAGGTACGATTGCATCAGGTGTAGCAAAAGCGAAAGCTGACGTAGTACTTATCGCAGGTTTCGATGGTGGTACGGGTGCATCTCCGATGTCTTCTATCCGTCACACTGGTCTGCCTTGGGAACTGGGTCTAGCAGAAACGCACCAAACACTACTGAAAAACGGCCTACGTAACCGTATCGTTGTTCAGTCTGATGGTCAGATGAAAACACCACGTGACCTTGCAGTAGCAACGTTACTTGGCGCGGAAGAATGGGGCGTAGCAACAGCAGCATTGGTTGTTGAAGGCTGTATCATGATGCGTAAGTGTCACAAGAATACCTGTCCTGTTGGTATCGCAACACAAAACAAAACTCTGCGTGAGCGTTTCGACGGCCGCGTAGAAGACGTAGTGACTTTCTTCCAATACATGGCTGAAGGTCTGCGTGAAGTTATGGCTGAACTTGGCTTCCGCTCTATCGATGAGATGGTAGGTCAATCGCACAAACTTAAAGTTCGTGACGACATCGGCCACTGGAAGTACAAGAACCTAGATCTAACACCTGTACTGCACATTGAGCAGGCTCGTGAAGAAGATGGTATCTACAACCAGACACAACAAAACCACAACCTAGAAGACGTTCTAGACCGCAAGTTGATTCAAGCGGCAATTCCAGCGCTTGAGAAAGGTGAAGCCGTGAATGCGACCTTCCCTATCATCAACACAGACCGCTCTGCGGGTACCATGCTGTCGAACGAAATCTCGAAGGTTTACAAAGACCAAGGTTTACCACAGCCAATGAACGTTAAGTTCCACGGTAGTGCTGGCCAATCTTTCGGTGCGTTCCTTGCGAAAGGCGTTAAGTTCGAAGTAGAAGGCGACGCGAACGATTACTGGGGTAAAGGCCTGTCTGGCGGTACTTTGGTACTGTACCCAGATGCGAAGTCTTCTATCGTTGCTGAAGATAATATCGTGGTTGGTAACGTATGTTTCTACGGTGCAACCTCAGGTGAATCTTTCATTCGCGGTATGGCTGGTGAACGTTTCTGTGTTCGTAACTCAGGTGCGAAGGTTGTTGTTGAGGGCGTTGGTGACCACGGTTGTGAATACATGACTGGTGGTGTTGCCGTTATCCTTGGCTCAACAGGTCGTAACTTTGCTGCGGGTATGAGTGGCGGTGTCGCTTATGTTTGGGACAAAGCAGGTGACTTCGAAACCAAGCTTAACCCAGAACTTGTAGACCTAGATCCAATTGAACAAGAAGATAAAGATCTTCTACTAGATATGCTAACCAAGCACGTTGAATTCACAGGAAGTGAAGTTGCTCAGTCTTTCCTAGACAACTTTGAAGCAAGTGTTGCATCACTGATTAAAGTTATGCCACGCGACTACAAAGCAGTTCTTGAGAAGCGTAAAGCTGAAGCACAACAGGCACAAACGGAAGAAGTGGAGGCAGTATAATGGGTAAGCCTACTGGATTTTTAGAACACGGTCGCGAGCTTCCAAAGAAGCTCGACCCATCGGTTCGTATCGAAGACAACAAAGAGTTCGTACTTAACGAAGAGTTTGGTGACAAGATCAATACTCAAGCATCCCGTTGTATGGACTGTGGCGTACCTTTCTGTCACAGCGGTTGTCCAATTGGTAACATCATCCCAGAATTCAATGACGCGGTTTACCGTGACAGCTGGGAAGAGGCTTGGAACATCCTAAGCTCTACCAATAACTTCCCTGAGTTTACGGGTCGTGTGTGTCCTTCTCCTTGTGAGAGTGCTTGTGTACTAGGTATTAACCAAGACCCAATCACTATCTGTAATATCGAGAAAACGATTGTAGAAACGGCGTACCGTGAAGGGTACGCAAAACCAAAAACACCTCGCTCTCGCACGGGTAAAACCGTAGCGATTGTTGGCTCTGGACCTGCAGGTCTAGCCGCAGCCGAGCAGCTAAACAGCGCTGGTCACTCAGTGACGGTATTTGAACGTGACGAAAAAGTTGGCGGTCTACTGCGTTTCGGTATCCCAGATTTCAAACTGGGTATGGACGTGATTGATCGTAAGATCAACCTAATGGCTGAAGCAGGCGTAGAGTTTAAAGTTAACCAACACATAGGTGTTGATGTTAACGCTCAGCAACTACGCCAAGAGTTTGATGTGGTATTGCTAACTGGTGGTTCTACGGTTCCACGTGACTTGCCAATCCCAGGTCGTGAGTTGAAAGGCGTTCACTTTGCCATGGAGTTCCTTGGTCAAAACAACCGCCGAGCTAACAACCTAGATCTTAAAACAGAAGAGATTCACGCTAAAGATAAGCACGTTGTGGTTATCGGTGGTGGTGATACTGGCTCTGACTGTGTGGGTACATCAAACCGTCACAAAGCAGCGAGCATTACTCAGGTTGAGATCATGCCGATCCCACCAGAGAAGCGCCCAGCAAACATGCCATGGCCTCAATACCCAATGATCATGAAGACCACGACTTCTCACGAAGAAGGTTGTGAGCGTCACTGGAACATCTTAACCAAAGAGTTCATCGGTAACGATCAAGGTCAGGTGACGGGTCTACGTATCGCAGACATCGTATGGAAAGACGCAGCTCCTGGTGAGCGCCCTACTTTTGATGAAGTAGCAAACTCAGAGCGTGTTATTCCTTGTGACCAAGCATTCCTAGCGATGGGTTTCTTGCACCCAGAGCCAACAGGTGTACTTGCTCAGCTTGATATCAAACTGGATGAGCGCGGTAACGTTGCTTCTGAAGGTTACGCAACCAACCAGAAAGGTGTTTTCGCTGCTGGTGATATGCGTACCGGTCAATCTCTAGTAGTACGTTGTATTAATGAAGGTCGTGAATGTGCGATTGCCATTGATGACTTCTTAATGGGTAACTCAAACTTAGAAGCGAAAGCTGATTCACTCATGCTTTCCGCATAATATTTCTCGGGCTAACGTCAATGACGTTAGCCTAGAGGAAAAGCAACACCCTTCCTAACTTTTATATTTGGCTAGCACTCGATGCTAGCCTTTTTTCTATCTAGCCTTTCCCTCTCACAACTACTCCGCCACTATAAATGTTAAATATCATTAACATTTACCACTCATATCTAACTGATATCAATCGACTATTTTAGATTATTACGTGGTTAATCGCGTTTACGCATGATAATTAACCATGAACTTGACCTTAAACACAATTAGCTATACGTTGTAAAACTGGTGAAAATAAAACCACTGAGTTTTGTTAACACAAGGGATAACGTTGAACTAGCTAAAAGACTATAAGTTCATAAAAAATAACAAGTACATGAATAGTTAGTCATTTACTGTCTGGATGACAGAGAAGCAAAAGGGAGAATTGCAATGGCTCTATATGATCCTAGTCTTGAAAAAGACAACTGTGGATTTGGTTTAATAGCGCAAATGGAAGGCCAACCTAGTCATAAGTTGGTAAGAACTGCTATTTCAGCCCTAGATCGCATGACACACCGTGGTGGTATCGCCGCGGATGGTAAAACCGGAGATGGCTGTGGCTTACTACTACAGAAGCCTGACTCCTATTTAAGAATTATTGCAGAAGAGAATAATTTTAATCTCGGCAAGCAATACGCGATTGGCATGATTTTCTTCAGCCAAGACCCAATCAAAGCTCAATCAGCACAAGAGATCGTCAATAAAGAACTCGCCCAAGAGACATTGACTATTGCAGGTTGGCGCGAAGTTCCGACTAATACCGAGGTATTAGGTCCTATCGCAAAAGATTCTGTTCCAAACATTCAGCAAGTGTTTATCTCTGCTCCTGCCGGTTGGCGTGAGCGCGATATCGAACGCCGCTTATACATCGCGCGTCGCAGAATTGAAAAACAGATCACCGAAGACAAAGATTTCTATATCTGTAGCCTTTCAACACAAGTGATGGTCTACAAAGGCTTGTGTATGCCTGCCGATCTTCCGCGATTTTACCTCGATCTTGCAGACTTACGCATGGAATCAGCAATATGTCTGTTCCACCAGCGTTTCTCAACCAACACACAACCGCGCTGGCCGCTGGCTCAACCATTCCGCTATTTGGCGCACAATGGTGAGATCAATACCATTGAAGGCAACCGTCAATGGGCTAAGGCTCGCGCCTATAAATTCTCTTCACCACTGCTGCCAGATTTGCAAACCGCAGCCCCTTTCGTGAATGAAACCGGCTCTGACTCCTCAAGCCTAGATAACATGCTCGACCTATTCCTAGCCGGTGGTATGGATGTGTTTCGAGCGATGCGCATGCTTGTGCCGCCCGCTTGGCAGAATCACCCAGACATGGATCCAGACCTGCGTGCTTTTTACGACTTCAACTCCAAGCACATGGAACCGTGGGATGGCCCTGCTGGTATCGTTCTATCTGACGGTCGTTACGCGGCATGTAACCTCGATAGAAATGGCCTGCGTCCTGCGCGTTATGTCATTACCAAAGACAACCTAATCACACTGGCATCAGAAGTTGGTATCTGGAACTACGCGCCAGATGAAGTAGCAGAAAAAGGTCGTGTTGGGCCAGGTGAACTACTGGTTATAGATACTCGCCGTGGCAAGCTATGGCAATCTAACGAGATCGATAATGACCTCAAAAGTCGCCACCCTTACAAAGAGTGGATGGAAAAGAACGTTCACAAGCTAACACCATTTTCTGAGCTCGATGATGACCAAGTGGGTAAGCGTAGCTTCGACGATGACACGCTCAAAACCTACCAAAAACAGTTTGCAATGAGCAACGAAGAGTCCGATCAGGTATTACGCGTGCTTGGTGACATGGGACAGGAAGCAGTCGGCTCAATGGGCGACGACACACCAATGGCGGTACTCTCTTCAAAAGAGCGACTAGTCACTGATTATTTCCGTCAGAAGTTTGCCCAAGTCACCAACCCACCGATTGATCCTCTGCGTGAAAAGCATGTGATGTCGCTCGCCACCAGCATTGGCCAAGAGATGAACGTGTTCTGTGAAACAGATGGACACGCCTATCGTGTGACATTTGATTCTCCTGTTCTACTTTACTCAGACATGCAGCAACTTCTGCAACTGAATCAAAAGCACTACCGCCATGCGATCCTAAGCATGCACTACGATCCAGCGCAGCAAGACCTTGAACAAGCGATCAAAGCGGTATGTGATAGTGCAGAACAAGAAGTCCGCGAAGGCGCCGTTTTGGTTGTGTTATCCGACAAAGGTTTAGAGAAAGGCAAACTGCCAATTCCAGCAGCCATGGCGGTTGGTGCAGTACAGACTCGCCTTGCTGATACCAACCTGCGTTGTGATGCCAACATCGTAGTGGAAACAGCAACCGCTCGAGATCCACACCAATTCGCAGTGCTACTTGGCTTTGGTGCGACTGCGGTTTATCCGTACCTTGCTTATGAAGCGTTAGGTAAGATGCTCGATGATGGATCTTTAGACAAAGACTATCGTGCAGCGATGCAGAACTACCAAAACGGCATCAACAAAGGTCTGTATAAGATCATGTCGAAGATGGGTATTTCAACCATTGCTTCTTACCGCTGTTCACAGCTTTTCGAAGCCGTTGGCCTACATTCTGATGTCGTTGAGCTCTGTTTCCGCGGAGTAACTACTCGAATTCAAGGCGCAAGCTTTAGCGATTTCCAGCAAGATATTTACAACCTATCACGTAAAGCATGGACTAAGCGTAAGCCAATCGAGCACGGTGGTTTACTGAAATACGTCCATGGTGGTGAATACCACGCCTATAACCCAGATGTAGTTGGTACACTGCAAACCGCAGTAAAAACTGGCGAAACGTCGGATTACCTCTCTTTTGCTAAGCAGGTAAATGCTCGCCCTGCGGCAATGTTACGTGACTTGATGAGCCTAAAAAAAGCTGATAAACCATTAGCCCTTGAGCAAGTAGAACCAAGCAGTGACCTCTTTAAACGCTTTGACTCAGCGGCGATGTCGATTGGTGCCCTGAGTCCAGAAGCGCACGAAGCATTAGCTATGGCGATGAACCGTTTGGGTGGTTACTCAAACTCAGGCGAAGGCGGTGAAGATCCACGACGTTTTGGCACCGACCGTAACTCACGCATCAAACAAATTGCGTCTGGCCGATTTGGCGTAACACCACATTACCTAACCAATGCGGATGTTCTGCAAATCAAGGTCGCACAAGGTGCGAAGCCAGGCGAAGGTGGTCAGCTGCCAGGTCATAAAGTGACGGCAGAAATCGCTAAGCTGAGATACTCGGTTCAGGGTGTTACTCTGATCTCCCCGCCTCCGCATCACGATATTTACTCGATCGAAGATTTGGCTCAGCTGATTTTCGATCTTAAACAAGTAAACCCTAAAGCCTTGGTTTCAGTGAAGTTAGTGTCTGAACCGGGTGTTGGTACTATCGCGACTGGTGTAGCAAAAGCCTACGCCGATCTGATCACCATTTCTGGTTACGATGGCGGTACCGCAGCGAGCCCACTAACCTCGGTGAAATACGCAGGTTGCCCTTGGGAGCTTGGCTTAGCCGAAACTCAGCAAGCACTGGTTGCTAACGGGCTTCGTCATAAGATCCGCCTGCAAGTCGACGGTGGATTGAAAACCGGTCTCGATGTGATTAAAGGCGCGATTCTCGGTGCAGAAAGCTTTGGCTTTGGTACCGCACCAATGGTGGCAATGGGTTGTAAATTCTTACGAATCTGCCACCTCAATAACTGTGCGACAGGCGTTGCAACTCAAGATGAAACACTTCGCCGCGAATATTTCAAAGGCTTGCCTGATATGGTGGTGAACTACTTTACTGGCTTAGCCGATGAAGTTCGCCAACACCTCGCTGACCTTGGTGTAGAAAAACTCACTGACCTAATTGGACGCACAGATTTACTGGAGGCTGTTGAAGGTCTTACTGCGAAACAGAGCAAATTGGATCTCTCCTCGATACTGGAAGCTCCGGTATCACCAGAGGGTCACCCTCTGTATTGGACCGAACCAAACGCGCCATTTGATAAGGCTCAGCTCAACCAGCAGATTCTGGATGATGCTCTCTATGCGATTGAGAAACGACAGTCCACCAGCCTTTACTACAACGTGATTAATACAGACCGTTCGATAGGCGCACGTATCTCTGGCGAAATTGCTAAGCGATACGGCAACCAAGGCATGGCTGGATCGCCAATCAAATTGTACCTAGACGGTACTGCTGGCCAATCTTTCGCAGTTTGGAATGCTGGCGGCGTAGAGCTTTACCTAACGGGTGATGCCAATGACTATGTTGGTAAAGGCATGGCTGGCGGTAAGGTGGTTATCAAACCTCACCAAGGCACCGCATTTACTTGTAACGAAGCAACCATCATAGGTAACACCTGCCTGTATGGCGCAACCGGTGGCAAGTTGTTTGCCGCAGGTACGGCGGGCGAGCGATTTGGCGTACGTAACTCAGGTACGGTTGCCGTGATTGAGGGTGCGGGTGACAACGCTTGTGAATACATGACGGGCGGTATTGTTGCCATTCTTGGCGCAACTGGCGTCAACTTCGGTGCAGGTATGACGGGTGGCTTCGCTTATGTCATGGACAAGAACGAAGACTTCCAAGGCCGAGTGAACAACGAGTCGGTTGAGGCGCTTTCTCTATCTGACTTATATATCCACCAAGAACATCTGCGTGGCTTAATTGCAGAGCACTTAGAAGAAACGGGCTCAGTACACGCTGAAGCTATTCTGGCGAACTTTGATGAATGGATTCCGAAGTTCTACCTAGTGAAACCAAAGACGGCGGATCTCAACACCTTGCTCGGCCACCAAAGCCGCAGCTCAGCTGAACTTCGTGTTCAAGCGCAATAATTGGAAGGAGCCAATAATGAGCCAGAATGTATACCAATTTATTGATGTGAATCGCGTAGACCCAGCGAAGAAACCAATCAAGATACGTAAGATTGAGTTTGTAGAGATCTACGAACCTTTCACTAAACAGCAAGCGAAAGCGCAAGCAGACCGTTGTTTAGACTGTGGTAACCCATACTGTGAATGGAAATGTCCTGTTCACAACTACATCCCTCAGTGGCTTAAGCTTGCCAATGAAGGGCGTATTATCGAAGCCGCTGAACTGTCTCACCAAACCAACAGCCTGCCTGAGGTTTGCGGTCGAGTTTGCCCTCAAGACCGCTTGTGTGAGGGCTCTTGTACCCTCAATGACGATTTCGGTGCAGTAACCATTGGCAATATTGAAAAGTACATTACCGACAAAGCCTTTGAGATGGGTTGGAAGCCTAACATGTCTCACGTTGAATGGACCGATAAAAAGGTCGCAATCATCGGTGCAGGGCCGGCAGGTCTAGCGGCGGCTGATATCTTGGTACGCAATGGCGTAAAAGCTGTTGTGTTTGACCGCTATCCGGAGATCGGCGGTCTACTGACGTTTGGTATTCCATCGTTCAAGCTTGAGAAAGGTATCATGGAGAATCGCCGCCGCATCTTTAGCGAGATGGGTGTTGAGTTCCGAATGAATATCGAAGTTGGCAAAGACATTCAACTTCAAGAGCTGGTCGATGATTACGACGCTGTTTTCCTTGGTGTCGGCACTTATAAGAACATGCGTGCAGGTCTAGATAATGAAGATGCTCCGGGTGTTTATGACGCTCTGCCATTCTTGATTTCTAATACCTACAAGGTCATGGAACTGGACAACCCAACCCCATTTATCGATATGCAAGGTAAGAAAGTCGTCGTGCTTGGTGGTGGTGATACCGCGATGGATTGCGTTCGAACCTCTATTCGTCAGAATGCGGCAGATGTGGTATGTGCTTACCGTCGAGATGAAGCCAACATGCCGGGCTCTCGCCGTGAGGTGAAGAATGCACGTGAAGAAGGCGTGAAGTTCAAGTTTAACCTCCAGCCTATCGGCTTAGAGCTTGATAGTTCTGGGCATGTTGCTGGCGTTAAAGTCGTGAAAACCGCATTAGGTGAACCTGATGAAGCAGGCCGTCGCCGCCCAGAACCTGTTGAAGGCAGTGAGCACATTCTTGAAGCCGATGCCGTGATCATGGCATTTGGTTTCCAACCTCACGCTATGGAATGGTTAGAACCTTTCGGTGTCGAGCTTGATCAATGGGGCCGTATTAAAGCACCCGGTCAGCAAGAGTTTCAGTACCAAACCACCAACAGCAAAATCTTTGCCGGTGGCGATGCGGTTCGAGGCTCTGACTTAGTCGTGACTGCTATCGATGAAGGCCGCAAAGCCGCTGAAGGGATATTGGATTATCTAGAAGTGTGATTAGCCTAAGGTTTCCTTTATTACTCAAGCCGTTACTATGAAGAAAGGATCCGCATATGGATCCTTTTTTAAGTTCGATACGTTTACTAACGGCATAATAAAAAACACGTAAAACAATCGAAAATTAACCAATACCGAGAACTACAATTAAAACTAAAATTCGCCATAGGAAACACTATGAAAAAAGCCGCTCTCCTCTCGCTATCACTTTTAACTTTAACCGCTTGCAGCCAAGGGATCACGGACATGAAAGACAGAACATCATCACCTTGTGGTGACAAACCAAATTGCGTATCAACACAAGATGACCGTGAACAATATGCTTTGGCTGCATACGAGCTATCCGATTCAGCAAGCCTTGATGCCATTGAGCAAGTCGCTCTGACTTTGCCGGGCGCGAAAACGGCCAACAAAACCGATGATTACCTGCGTGTTGAGTGCACATCACGCATCATGCGCTTTGTCGATGACCTTGAGTTAAAAGTCGATGGAGACAAGCTCATCGTTCGTTCAGAGTCCCGCACTGGCTACTCTGACTTTGGTGTGAACCGTAAACGAGCAGAACAACTTCGTGCTAGCTTGCAAAGCGAAGGTCTAATCAAATAGACAAAGAATACTGGAGTAAATCCACACTATTCGGATGAGAAGTGCTTCTGGGCTGTCGCTCGACGCTTCTTATCCATGCTACAATTTCGCTCTACTGTTTAAATATTTTTTAATTAAGAGACTACACATGAAAATCGGCATCATTGGCGCAATGGAGCAAGAAGTTGCGATCCTAAAAGCAGCTATTTCAGACATTACTGAAGTTAATAAAGGCGGTTGTACCTTTTTCTCTGGTCAGCTAAATGGTGTTGACGTTGTTTTGCTTCAATCAGGCATTGGTAAAGTAGCTGCGGCTGTTGGTACCTCTATCCTACTAAGCGAATACCAACCAGATGTCGTTCTAAACACGGGCTCTGCTGGCGGTTTTGATTCAACTCTAAACCTTGGCGATGTAGTTATCTCTACAGAAGTACGTCACCACGACGCAGACGTAACAGCTTTCGGTTACGAAATCGGCCAGATGGCAGGTCAACCAGCTGCATTCAAAGCTGACGAGAACCTGATGAAGGTAGCTGAGCAAGCGCTAGCTCAAATGGAAGACAAGCACGCGGTTCGTGGCCTTATCTGTACTGGCGACGCATTTGTTTGCACAGCAGAACGCCAAGAGTTCATCCGTAAGCACTTCCCGTCTGTGGTTGCTGTAGAAATGGAAGCTTCTGCGATTGCTCAAGCTTGTCACCAGTTCCAAGTACCATTTGTGGTTGTTCGTGCAATCTCTGACGTTGCAGACAAAGAATCACCAATGAGTTTTGAAGAATTTCTGCCACTAGCAGCACAAAGCTCTTCTGAAATGGTTATCAAAATGGTTGCCCTACTAAAGTAAGCGACTAAGCATGCAAACACTGTTTGATCAGGTATTTGCAAATGGCGTGCTCCTTGTAATGTGGGGAGCACTGCTTTTTCATTTGATTCTACCTATCCCTCATGCCGCACACCCCACGACCTTATGGCATAAGTTTGCTGAGCTTTTAGCAAGCAAGGTTAATAACAACCAAAACTATTCCCAAAGCCTGATTTCTGGCACCTTAGCCTGGGGATTAATGGTACTTCCAACTCTGATTCTTCTCTTGGCACTGCAACCTCTGGTTTGGCAGACTCAGCTGTTTCAACTGGCTTTGTTACTGCTCGCCATTGATTGGCGTAATAATGAAAAGCTGGCAAACCAGCTCATCAAAACACTTAGCCGAGAAGATAAAGTGACTGCGCGTCAATTGCTGGCTCCGATTGTCAATCGCCAAACAGATTCACTATCATCATTAGGGCTCGGGAAAGCTGCGGCTGAAACCATCATCATGGGCTACGGTCGCAATGTGGTTTGTGTGCTGTTTTGGTACGCCATCGGAGGCGGAATCGCGGCGTTAATGTATCGCCTGATTATCGAATTAGCTCGAGCTTGGTCACCAAGTCGCAAGCAGTTCTCTCCTTTTGGCTCAACAGCCATCAAAATCGTCGCGATCCTTGAATTTATCCCAATGCGCTTATTTGCCTTGATGATCGTATGCGGTAATAAAGCGTCTCATACACTTAAGATGATGCTAACTCAAAGTCGCTCTTGGCCTCTGCCAGGCCCTGCGTGGTTGATTACAGCAGTAGGCAATAAGCTTGAGCTATCACTCGGTGGTCCGGCTATTTACAACGATACCAAAGCCATTCGCGCAAAATTAGGCGGAAGAATCGCCCCATCCGCACTGCACTTATCACAGGTTCAAAAGCTGCTATTTGGACGCATCGCTATTTGGATATTCTTACAAAGCTTAGTCTTACTCATTATTCACCAAGGGATTTAAAGTGAAACCCTCTCAACTTGTTACATCATGTGCAACTTTCGCGATCAGCTTTAGCTTATGGATACCAAGCACGCTTGCAACCGAAGTAACCAAGGCAAAACGCGTGGTCAGCTTAGCCCCTCACGCCACAGAGCTCGCATACAGTGCGGGGTTAGGCGATAACTTAGTTGCTGTGAGTGAACGAAGTGATTACCCACCACAAGCCGATAAGCTAGAAAAAGTGGCAAACTATCAAGGTATCAAGGTTGAGAAGATCATCGCGCTTCAGCCAGATCTTATCCTTGCTTGGCCAGCGGGTAACCCACCGAGAGAACTGGCGAAACTGGAGCAGTTTGGCTTTAATATTTATTATTCGAAAACCAAAAGCCTAGACAGCATCGCGACCAATATTGAGCAACTTAGCCAATACGCCAGCGATCCGAGTATCGGTGAGAATAATGCTAAGCAATACAAAGAGCAGCTCAACGCATTAAGGCTAAAATACAAAGATGCGGAGCCGGTCAGCTACTTCTACCAGCTAAGTGAAAAACCTATTATCACCGTGGCACAAGGACACTGGCCAAGTGAAGTATTTGAGTTTTGTGGCGGCCGAAATATTTTTGAAGACAGCGCTTCACCCTACCCGCAAGTCGGTATTGAGCAAGTTGTGCTGAATAAACCGCAAGTGATCTTCACTTCTCAGCACGCTATTGAGAATGGAACCATGTGGCAATCGTGGGCGGAAGAGATCCCAGCCGTCGCTAAAAATCAGATATGGTCGCTCAATTCAGACTGGATTAACCGACCAACCACAAGAACTTTGCAAGCTATCCAGCAAGTGTGCGATTACTTCGATAGAGTCCGAGAAAATCACTAACTTTTTAGTCTGTTTTTTCGTACAATTCGCCACCGACCTGTCCCTACAATTTTAACAATAAGAGCACCAGTATCATGGACTCCATGCTGCTTTATATTATCGATTTATTTGGCACTGCCATCTTTGCTATTTCAGGCGTATTTGTTGCTGGACGCCTAAAAATGGACCCTTTTGGTGTCGCCGTTCTCGGCAGTGTAACCGCTATTGGCGGAGGTACAATTCGAGACATGGCACTGGGTGCTACTCCTGTTTTTTGGATAACCGATACCACCTATCTTTGGGTCATTATCGTTACCTGTTTATTAACTATGATCATCGTGAGACGCCCCAAGCGTTTGGCATGGTGGATCCTACCCGTCTGTGACGCCATAGGTTTAGCTGTGTTCGTTGGTATTGGTGTTGAAAAAGCATTGGCTTATCAAGACTCAGCATTGGTTGCCATCATCATGGGCGTAATTACAGGCTGTGGCGGCGGCATTATTCGTGACGTACTTGCCCGAGAAGTACCGATGATCCTGCGAAGCGAAGTCTACGCGACCGCTTGTATCATCGGCGGTGCATTCCACACTATGGCTATTCGCATGGGCCACGATTCAGAGACCGCATTCCTAGCCGGCGTATTCTCTACATTGTTGATCAGACTTGGCGCCATTCGTTGGCACTTATCTTTACCAACTTTCGCGATTAAATAAGCTATCGCTAAAAAGAAAAGGGCTCCACTTAGGGGCCTTTTTTAACCTTGCCACCTCAGACTCCTGCTCTGCTTCTCCGCCTCAAGTCACTTCCGCCCTAGCTTAGTAATGTTTTTTATTTACTTAATCAATTGACGAGCTATATTAGTAAACGAATGGCTTTATAAACATATTCATTTACTAACAATGAGGGCTCTAGGATGAGCAGTAATAAAGTTGGAATTGTTTTCTTCTCTAAATGCGGCGCAACTAAGCAGGTCGCCGAACTGCTCGCAGAGGGCGTAAACACTCAGCTACCTGACTCAGCCCTACTCATCGAAGTACTGCCCTCGGAGATCATTGAAGGCCGATATGACAATGACGAAAAGCTCAAACTCCTAGACAGTTGTGATGCGATCGTTTTTGGCGCTCCAACCTATATGGGTTCACCTGCCGCTCAGTTTAAAAGCTTTATGGATGCGAGCAGTGACAACTACTGCAAGAAGTTATGGCGAAATAAACTCGCTGCTGGCTTCACCACTGGAGGCAGTCTTAACGGAGAGCAACAACAAACCCTGCTTAGCTTTTTCACTCTAGCTTGTCAGCACGGCATGATTTGGGTTGGCTTAGACGCCTCAAGACACACAGATAATTTAGGGTTAAACCGCACTGGTTCAAATATTGGTTTAGTGTCTAGTATCGATGATGGTGAAGATAGCATTAACCACAATGACTTACTCACTGCTCAATACTACGGTTCAAGAATAGCCAGCTTGGTTCAAGAACTCGTAAACAAAAGCTAGAGCAGCAGCCTTGATTGAGATAAGTTGGACGTACCATTCCCAACTTTCATGAATATCATCAAATGCTACTCGAAGGAATCGAAACTCTCTTAGTTTTGAGTAAAGCCAAAACCATGAGCCGCACTGGCAGCCTGCTGTATATCAGCCAATCAGCGGTAAGCAAACGGATTGCTAACTTAGAAAAGAAGTTGGGGAAAAAGCTGATTGAGCCGAGCGGTCGTCAGATAAAACTCACGCCAGACGCGATAGCACTGATCGAGAGTATTGGTCCTACGTTCAATGAACTTCGTGGTCTTATTTATGAACAGCAAGAGTTAGAAGATACGACTCTCATTACCTTAGACAGCTCTAAGTCTCTGATAGCCGGCTATTTAGGTGAAATGATGGGACAGTTTATCCAACAAGATAAATACATCACGATAACCACCAACCACACGCCCAGAATCATCGAGCGAGTTCAGTCCGGCAAGGCAACCCTAGGGTTATGCGCAGGCTTGTTGCCGCCGCATCATGGATTGATGACGTTTCATCTGTTCGACGAGCCCTTTTTCATTGTAAGTAAATTGCCGTTAAACGGGCTTCCACCCAAAGTCATCACTAATGATATGACTAACCCCGCCAACTCTTACCAACTCTCAGTATTAGAAAAATTTGGTATCAAACCTTTGATGGAGATGGATGCCTACACTGCCGCAGCGCAACTTGCACTAGGTGGAACTGGTCCTGCTTTAATTCCGCTCTCTATCGTAAAAACACTCAATATTGAGTCTCAATATCTGTATAGCTTCCAGGAATTAGCGGGCTTAATCCGGCCGATTCATGTCTGTGTAAGACCAAATAGCTACCAGTCTCCACGAGTTAAAACACTGATAGAATCCATTGTTGATGCTGTTCCCAGAGTAGTTTAGACGCCATGAGCATCGACATCACGATCACAAGGGGGCGGATCCACTTCTGCCCTTTTGTCACCACCACTTTCGCGCCCAGCTGAGCCCCCATAAAGCCGCCAATTGCCATCACTAAGCCGAGCTCCCAGATTGGCAAGCCTGCCAAAATAAAGAAGATCAGTGCAGCGATGTTAGAGGTAAAGTTCAACACCTTAGTGCGTGCCGTAGCATCGACTAAAGAGAAGTGACCAATTGCAACAAAGCAGACAGTAAAGATAGAGCCAGTACCTGGTCCAAAGAAGCCATCGTAAAAGCCAACACCACCACCAACGCACAAAGCAAACATCGCTTCAGAGATCTTCTGTTTACCTTCAGAGGTCTTGGTTTGTGGCGCTAATAGGAAGTAGAGTGAGATAGCGATCAGCAGCAGAGGGATCACACTGGTCAACAAGCTCGCATCAATGAACTGAACGAGTTCTGCCCCAATCGCCGAGCCAATGAAGGTACACAAAATGGCGAGGCGCATCTCCTTAATACTAACGATCCCGTTACGCACGAAGTACCAACTTGCGGAAAAACTGCCGAAAGAGCTTTGAAGCTTGTTAGTTGCTAGGGCTTGTGTCGGTGGAACTCCCGCTGCGAGTAGTGCTGGCAAAGTCAGTAGCCCGCCACCGCCAGCCATCGCATCGATAAAGCCCGCTGCTGTTGCGACAACAAACAAAATAGCCAATATTTCCAGAGTGATTTCCATATACCCAACGCCTCAAAGTCTCGTGTAGCGACAACTTACCATCCTGAGCTGGTGATCAATAACGAAACACAAGATTCTAACCTATTCCAAATATTCATCATTTAACTAACGCTGTATCACGGACATAAAAAAGCCCACTCCGAAGAGTGGGCTTTGAGCATTTATATCCGCTAACTTCAGTTCAGTTAGCTGAGCTAAGACAAATTAAGCTTGAGAAGCTTTCACCTGTGCGTGTAGCTCTTGAACAGAAGTTACTGTCGTCTTCGCGTCTGCAGTGTGCGCCATACATGTCGCAAATGCTGCGTTTAGCGTAGTCGTGTAGTTTACCTTCTCAGCAAGTGCACCACGACGAAGAACTTTAGAGTCTTCAATCGCTTGACGGCCAGCTGCAGTGTTCACGATGTAGGTATACTCGTTGTTCTTGATACGGTCAAGAATGTGAGGACGGCCTTCGTGTACCTTGTTTACTAGACGTGGGTTGATGCCCGCTTCGCCAAGAATCACTGCTGTACCGTGTGTTGCGTCTAGCTGGTAACCAAGCTTAGATAGCTTAGATGCTAGGTCTACAACGCGTTCTTTGTCGCCTTCGCGAACAGAAAGAAGTGCACGACCGCCTTCTGGGTAAATGTTGCCACAACCCAATTCAGCTTTAGAGTATGCTTCTGCGAACGTTGCACCAACACCCATAACTTCACCAGTAGAGCGCATTTCTGGGCCTAATAGTGGGTCAACTCCAGGGAACTTGTTGAATGGAAGTACCACTTCCTTCACTGAGTAGTACGGTGGGATGATTTCTTTGGTAAAGCCTTGAGACTCTAACGATTGACCCGCCATTACACGTGCTGCAATCTTAGCGATTGGTGCACCCGTTGCTTTAGATACGAACGGTACCGTACGTGCTGCACGAGGGTTAACCTCGATTAGGTACACTTGGTTGTTCTTAACAGCAAATTGCGTGTTCATCAGACCACGAACACCCAACTCGAACGCCAGTTTTTCAACTTGCTCACGCATTACGTCTTGGATTTCTTGGCTTAGCGTGTATGCAGGAAGAGAACATGCTGAGTCACCTGAGTGAACACCCGCTTGTTCGATGTGCTCCATGATACCGCCGATAACTACGCGCTCACCGTCACAGATAGCATCGATATCCACTTCAACCGCGTCATCTAGGAAGCTATCAAGAAGAACTGGAGATTCGTTCGATACACTTACTGCTTCGTTGAAGTAGCGACGTAAGTCTTGCTCATCGTATACGATTTCCATCGCACGACCACCAAGTACGTAAGAAGGACGTACAACCAATGGGAAGCCGATTTCGCGAGATTTCTCTACCGCTTGTTCCATTGTTGTTACTGTCGCGTTCTCTGGTTGTAGAAGACCTAGACGGTCAACAGCAACTTGGAAACGCTCACGGTCTTCTGCACGGTCGATTGCATCTGGACTAGTACCAATGATTGGCACGCCAGCCGCTTCAAGTGCGCGAGCCAGTTTAAGTGGCGTTTGACCACCGTACTGAACGATAACGCCTTTTGGCTTCTCAACGCGAGCGATTGCTAGTACGTCTTCCAGAGTTACTGGTTCGAAGTACAGACGGTCAGATGTGTCGTAATCCGTTGAAACAGTCTCAGGGTTACAGTTAACCATGATAGTCTCGTAACCATCTTCACGTAGTGCTAGAGATGCATGTACACAACAGTAGTCAAATTCAATACCTTGGCCGATACGGTTTGGACCGCCACCAAGAATCATGATCTTGTCTTTGTCTGTTGGGTTCGCTTCACATTCGTCATCGTAAGATGAGTACATGTAAGCCGTATCTGAAGAGAACTCAGCCGCACACGTATCAACGCGCTTGTAAACTGGGTGGATGTCGTATTGGTCACGTAGACGACGGATTTCGCTTTCCGCTACACCTAGAATCTTAGATAGGCGTGCATCCGCAAAACCTTTACGCTTCAGCTTGTTTAGCTCGTCTTTGTTCAAACCAGCAAAGCCTTTCGCTTTAAGTTCTTGCTCAAGCTTAACGATGTCTTCGATTTGAACTAGGAACCAACGGTCGATTTGCGTTAGGTTGAATACGCCATCTACAGACATACCCGCACGGAATGCATCCGCGATGTACCAAATACGCTCTGCGCCAGCTTCTTTTAGTTCGTGACGAATTGTTGTTAGTGCATCTGGCGCATCTAGGTCAACCATTTCGTCAAAGCCAGTCGCGCCAACTTCTAGGCCGCGAAGTGCTTTTTGTAGAGATTCTTGTTGGTTACGGCCGATAGCCATAACTTCACCAACAGACTTCATTTGCGTCGTTAGACGGTCGTTAGCACCTGCAAATTTCTCGAAGTTGAAACGAGGAATCTTAGTTACTACGTAGTCGATTGTTGGTTCGAATGATGCTGGTGTTGCGCCACCCGTGATGTCATTTTGCAGTTCATCTAATGTGTAACCCACAGCCAGTTTCGCTGCAATCTTAGCGATTGGGAAACCTGTCGCTTTAGACGCTAGAGCAGAAGAACGAGATACACGTGGGTTCATCTCGATGATAACCATACGGCCATCTTTCGGGTTGATACCAAACTGTACGTTAGAACCACCCGTTTCAACACCAATCTCACGCAGTACCGCTAGAGAAGCGTTACGCATTAATTGGTATTCTTTGTCTGTTAGCGTCTGTGCTGGTGCAACTGTGATTGAATCACCGGTGTGGATGCCCATTGGGTCAAAGTTTTCAATCGCACATACGATGATACAGTTGTCCGCTTTGTCACGAACCACTTCCATCTCGTACTCTTTCCAACCGATAAGAGATTCATCGATTAGAAGCTCGTTGGTTGGAGATAGGTCCAGACCACGACGACAGATTTCTTCAAATTCTTCTTTGTTGTATGCGATACCACCGCCAGTACCACCCATAGTGAATGATGGACGGATGATACATGGGAAGCCAACCATATCTAGAACGCCGTAAGCTTCTTCCATGGTTTTCGCAGTATCCGCACGTGGACACTCAAGGCCGATAGACTTCATCGCTTTATCGAAACGAGAACGGTCTTCTGCTTTATCGATAGCGTCAGCCGTTGCACCAATCATCTCTACACCGAACTCTTCAAGAACACCGTGTTTCTCTAGGTCTAGTGCACAGTTAAGTGCTGTTTGGCCACCCATTGTAGGTAGAACTGCATCTGGCTTCTCTTTCGCAATGATGTTGCGAACAACTTCCCATTGGATAGGCTCGATGTAAGTTGCATCAGCCATGTCTGGGTCAGTCATGATGGTCGCTGGGTTCGAGTTTACAAGAATAACTCGGTAACCTTCTTCGCGAAGCGCTTTACAAGCTTGAGCACCAGAGTAATCGAACTCACATGCTTGGCCGATAACGATCGGGCCAGCACCTAGAATTAGAATACTTTTAATGTCAGTACGTTTTGGCATTGTCTACTACTCCGAATTACGCTGTGTGCTTTTTAATTAGTTCAATGAAGTGGTCGAATAACGGCGCTGCGTCTTCTGGACCTGGGCTTGCTTCTGGGTGACCTTGGAAGCTAAATGCTGGTTTATCTGTACGATGGATACCTTGCAGAGAACCATCAAATAGAGACTTGTGCGTAGCACGTAGGTTTTCAGGAAGTGTGTCTTCGTCAGCAGCAAAGCCGTGGTTTTGCGAAGTAATCATCACAACATCACGATCTAAATCTTTAACTGGGTGGTTTGCACCGTGGTGACCAAACTTCATCTTCACTGTCTTAGCGCCTGACGCAAGAGCAAGAATTTGGTGGCCTAGACAGATACCAAAGATTGGTAAGCCTTTTTCTAGGAACACTTTTGTCGCTTCAATTGCGTAAGTACATGGTTCTGGGTCACCAGGGCCATTTGAAAGGAATACACCGTCTGGGTTTAGTGCAAGCACTTCTTCAGCAGAAGTTTCAGCTGGAACAACCGTTAGGCGGCAGCCGCGGTCAACGAGCATTCGTAGGATGTTTCGTTTTGCACCGAAGTCATAAGCAACAACGTGGTATGGCAATTCTGAGTCTGCTTTCGCTTCAGGAAGTCCACCCGTAAGCGTCCACGAACCTTGTTTCCATTGATACGCTTCTTTTGTTGTAACTTCTTTCGCAAGGTCCATACCTTTCAGGCCAGGGAATTCTTTTGCCTTAGCTAGAGCCAAAGCTTCGTCTAAGTTGTTACCCGCTACAATACAACCGTTCTGAGCGCCTTTTTCACGAAGAATACGCGTCAGCTTACGAGTATCGATATCAGCGATACCAACAACGTTTTGCGACTTAAGGTAATCAGAAAGGGATTGTTCATTACGGAAGTTAGAAGCGATAAGAGGGAGATCGCGAATCACAAGGCCTTGAGCGTGGATTGAAGAGGATTCTTCGTCTTCGGAATTGGTTCCGGTATTGCCAATGTGAGGGTAAGTAAGGGTAACGATTTGTTGAGAATAGGAAGGATCAGTGAGGATTTCTTGGTACCCCGTCATCGAGGTATTAAAAACGACTTCACCAACTGCAGAACCTACAGCGCCAATGGCTTCACCGTGAAATACTGTCCCATCTTCTAGGACAAGTAGTGCTGACTTTTTCAAGACAACCTCCAGAAATAAATATGCATTAAAATTGATTTAATTTGCAAATCTACCTTCCTGCAACACTTAAAAGTGAGTGTTTATGGAAATTAGACAAATTGGCGGTATTTTAGTGATGTGCGTGATACGTGTCAACATTTAACGCAAAAGAAATTAAAGATTTGTACGCACTAATTCAATTTACCCTTCCAAAGCTCCAAAAGTTCAACTTTCATGGTCAATTAAGCACGATATTGAGATTTTCCAATTTTATCCCATTACTTTTGTCTGCCTTTAAGTACTAAAAACATCACCAACAAAAAGCAATCGATAAATACAAACAGAAAACATGAAGATTTAAAGATCTAATCCAAAAATAAGACCAAGACAACAAAACAACAAGAAAAGTGAGGTAAAAACGATGTTAAAAGGTAGGTTTAAGAGAGAGGTGAGAAACAAGAATACTGCGTTAAAGGTAGCAAATAAAGAAAGCGCCGGCAATTGCCGGCGCATAATTATCTATTTACAGATCATTCAAACCAAGGACATCTGTCATGGTATAAAAGCCTGCTGGCTTGTCATTGAGCCAAACAGCAGCTTTGATCGCACCGTTTGCAAAGGTCATTCGGTCAGTCGCTTTATGAGTAATCTCCACTCGTTCGCCGATATCTGCAAACATAGCAGTGTGTTCTCCGATGATGTCACCGGCACGAATCGTTGCGAAGCCAATCTCATCTTTCGTACGTTCGCCAGTAATGCCTTCACGTGACCATACCGCCACATCGTTCAGCTCATTGCCCATAGCACCGGCGATCGCTTCACCCATACCAATCGCAGTACCTGATGGTGCATCCACTTTATGACGGTGGTGGGCCTCAACGATTTCAACATCACAGTAATCGCCCATCACTTTAGCGGCTTTCTCTAGTAGCTTAAATACTAGGTTGACGCCTACGCTGTAGTTTGGTGCCATTACAATAGGCATCTCTTTTGCAGCAGCGTCAATCACCTGCTTCTCCTCTTCTGAGAAGCCTGTCGTACCGATGATAAGTTTTTTGCCGTGACGTTTACAAAGTTCAATATTCGCTAATGTGCTAACAGGTGCGGTAAAGTCGACAATCACATCAAACTCTTCGATGGCTTTAGACAAATCATCCACTAGAGCAACATCAAAGCGACCTTCCCCACATAGCTCGCCAACATCAACGCCTACTAATGATGACTCGGGACGTTCCGAGCCAGCGCCAACACTAGCTTCTGAATTATGATGAGCGGCTTTCACCAAGTTGCGGCCCATACGACCCGCTGCTCCTGCTATTGCAATTCTTACCACTGCGAATATCTCCATTGTTTTGGTTACTGTTGCCGCAGTTCTCTTGCAGCAACGTTCATTCGATTAATCTCTTTAAACTAACAACAATCTCAAACTCAGGCTAGCAATTAAGAAAACTCTTTTACCACTCGCTCTAAAATTGGCACATTTGCTTCAGGGAAAGCGTACTGATTCAATGATTCAAGGCTGACCCATTCACCTTGCTGACCTTCTTTACCATAAGGTTGCTCTTCAAAATCAGTCACGAGAATGAAATCGAACTTAAGTGACTTGTCCGTGTAATCAAATTCAAGATGCTCAAACAGAGACTGCTCGGTCACCTTGATACCGATCTCTTCATCAAGCTCGCGAGTCATCGCTTGCTCAATAGTTTCGCCCTCTTCAACCTTGCCACCAGGAAACTCCCAAAAGCCGCCTTTGTGCTTGTCATCTGGGCGCTTTGTAATAAATACCTGTGACTTATCTTGATTGAAGATAATACCCGCTACGATATGGATTCTTTTCATTGATGGTGTTCCTTAATAAAACGCTGAACTCACATAGTCCCTAAATACATCATCCTCAAGAAGGAGGAACGACTGAGTTGGGGATCTAAAACTACGCGAGCCTAACTAAACAAGATTCCCTACTACGCTCGCTCCTCGCTATAGGGAATGACGACTTCCTTGAGTAACAAAGTAAGCCATGAAATTTACATACAAAAAGAGCCGCCTAAGCGACTCTTGAATAAATAAAATTATATTTAGGCAAAGCTGTAATGGTTGAGAACAAGGAGGCGACGCGGAGTTTACAAGTGTAAATGAGCATCGCCGACGCAGTTATCAACCTTTACAGCAAAGCATCAATTAATTTTACCGTGACACTGTTTGTACTTCTTACCGCTACCACATGGGCAAGGCTCGTTACGACCAACTTTACGCTCATCACGTACTACAGTTTGTGGCGACGCTGCTTCTGCTTCATCATCACCTAGCTGGTTTTCTGCTGTTGCGTGTTGCGCTTGTGCACGACGCGCTGCTTCTTCAGCTTGAGCTTGACGCTGCGCTTCCATCTTTTCTACTTCTTCTTGTTGCTGAACGCGAACTTTCGAAAGGATAGTAATAACGTCTGACTTCAGTACATCCAGTAGACCTTCAAACAGTTCAAACGACTCGCGCTTGTACTCTTGTTTCGGGTTCTTCTGAGCGTAACCACGCAGGTGGATACCTTGACGAAGGTGATCCATCGCAGCCAAGTGCTCTTTCCATAGACCATCTAGCGTTTGCAGCATTACAGACTTCTCGAAGTTGCGTAGCACTTGTGCACCAACCACTTCTTCTTTCTGTTTGTAAGCATCAACAGCCATGCCTAGGATACGTTCACGTAGTGCTTCTTCGTAAAGCTTGTCGTCTTCGTCCAACCAGCCTTGAATATCAAAGTCTAGGTCGAAGTCGTTCTTCAGACGATCTTGTAGACCAGCGATGTCCCACATATCTTCTAGCGATTGCGGAGCAATGTACTCATCGATAACCGACGTAAACACGTCTTCACGGTTGTGCTCAATCATTTCGCTGATGTCGTCAGAGCCCATTAGCTCATCACGCAGCTCGTATACCACCTTACGTTGGTCATTGGCTACATCATCGTACTCTAGAAGTTGCTTACGGATATCGAAGTTACGCCCTTCAACTTTACGTTGTGCTTTTTCGATAGAGCGAGATAGCATCTTAGATTCGATCGCTTCACCTTCATCCATACCGCTCTGGATAAGACCAGCCATACGATCAGAAGTGAAAATACGTAGTAGAGAATCTTCCATCGATAGGTAGAAACGTGAAGAACCTGCATCACCTTGACGACCAGAACGACCACGTAGCTGGTTATCGATACGACGAGATTCGTGACGCTCTGTACCAATGATGTGTAGACCACCTGATTCTAGTACTTTGTCGTGAACCACTTTCCAGTCCGCTTTGATCTTGTCGATCTGCTCTTGAGTTGGACTTTGTAGTTTCTCAACTTCAGACTGCCAGCTACCACCTAACACGATATCGGTACCACGACCGGCCATGTTAGTTGCGATAGTTACTGCACCAGGTGTACCTGCTTGCGCTACGATTTCCGCTTCTTTCTCGTGGAATTTCGCGTTTAGTACGTTATGCTTAATTTTTGCTTTTTTCAGTGCGTTAGACAGTAGCTCTGATTTCTCGATAGAAACAGTACCAACCAGTGATGGCTGACCTGCAGCAACACGGTCTTTAATGTCTTCAATGATCGCATTGAATTTGTCTTCTTCTGTACGATAAACCACATCTGGCATATCGTTACGAACCATAGGTTTGTTAGTCGGGATAACAACCGTTTCTAGGCCATAGATAGACTGGAATTCGAAAGCTTCAGTATCGGCTGTACCTGTCATACCTGACAGTTTCTCGTACAGACGGAAGAAGTTTTGGAAGGTAATCGAAGCTAGCGTTTGGTTTTCATTCTGAATCTTCACACCTTCTTTTGCTTCAACAGCTTGGTGTAAACCTTCAGACCAACGACGACCTGGCATTGTACGGCCAGTATGTTCATCAACGATAACCACTTCGCCTTCTTCAGTTACGATGTAGTCTACGTTCTTCTCAAACAATACGTGAGCACGCAACGCAGCATTAACATGGTGTAGTAGGCTGATGTTTGTTGGAGAGTAAAGCGTATCGCCCTCTTCCATCAGACCATTTTTCACCATTAGCTCTTCAACAAATTCTTGACCGTTTTCAGTCAGGTGAACCTGCTTAGATTTTTCGTCCATGGTGTAGTGACCTTCACCACGGTACTCTTCAGAATCTTCTTTATCTTGGCGCTCAAGATGAGGAATCAATGTGTTAATACGCGTGTAAAGATCTGAGCTATCTTCAGCCGGGCCAGAGATAATAAGAGGTGTACGCGCTTCATCGATTAAGATTGAGTCAACCTCATCGACTACAGCAAAGAAGCGTTCGCGTTGAACACGGTCTTCAGCACGGAAAGCCATGTTGTCACGTAGGTAATCGAAACCAAACTCGTTGTTTGTTCCGTATAGGATATCCGCTTGGTATGCTTCTTTTTTCTCTGGTGGAGCCATGTTTGGCACGTTCACGCCAACAGTCATACCAAGGAATTCAAATAATGGGCGGTTAGTTTCCGCATCACGCTTAGCTAGGTAGTCGTTCACCGTTACTACGTGAACACCTTTACTAGGTAGGGCGTTAAGATAAGCAGGTAGAGTTGCTGTAAGAGTCTTACCCTCACCAGTACGCATCTCTGCAATTTGGCCAGCATTTAGAACCATGCCACCAATCATTTGCACGTCAAAGTGACGCATGCCGTAAACACGCTTAGACGCTTCACGTACCGTAGCAAATGCTTCAGGTAGGAGTTGGTCTAGCGATTCACCTTTGTCTAAGCGCTCACGAAACTCAACAGTTTTCGCTTTTAGCTCTTCGTCAGAAAGCGCTTCAAACGTTGGCTCGTAGTTATTAATTTCTTTTACAATTTTTCTAAGGCGGCGCAGTGTTCTGTCATTGCGACTGCCAATTACCTTTGTCAGCAGCTTAGTAATCATGTGCTTGGAATCTCTTCGTTCTCAGATCGTCCGCGATCTATTTTAAATGCCGTCAGTCTCTACTAGCGATGAACCAGTCTTCAGTTACTAACCAAGGATACTGAGATAAATCTAGTATTTCTGATATTGTACTTGAGAGTAGAGTTTTCAAGGCTTGAGTTAAAATTAATGCCCCTTAGTGTAAGTAATTTTCACACCAACGACCATTTATAACCCCATTTGTTTGATGTGCTTGGAACTTTTCTTTCTAATTGCTGATGGATTAGCCAGACTGGCGACCATTAGTCGATGACTTTCGGATGTTGATGACACTGTATCTGGAAAATAGATACAAAAAAACCAGGCCGATAGCCTGGTTTTCGAAATCTTACATTGTTGAAAACAACAATTACGCTAGAACCATTCCTGGTTCAGCAAAAGCCACTGGCGAGCCAGCTTCTTCTTCGAATGTTGCCCATTCCCAAGCTTCTGCGTCAGCAAGCACTGCACGTAGTAGTTGGTTGTTTAGGCCGTGACCTGATTTGTATGCACGGAATTCACCGATAATAGCGTGTCCACACATATAAAGGTCACCAATCGCATCTAGCACTTTATGAGTTACAAACTCATTGTCAAAACGTAGACCTTCTTCATTAAGAATTCGGTATTCGTCTAGTACGATTGCACAGTCAAAGCTACCACCCAAACACAAGTTTTGTGATTGAAGGTATTCGATATCACGCATGAAGCCGAAAGTACGAGCTCGAGAGATCTCTTTCACAAAGCCTTGAGAAGAGAAATCAAACAATAGATGCTGTTCGTCAGACTCAATTGCAGGGTGGTTGAACTCGATTTCAAAGTCCATACGGAAGCCGTTAAATGGAACAAACTCTGCCCACTTATCGCCATCTTCGAAACGAACTGGCTTTTTGATGCGAATGAAACGTTTTGGTGCATTCAGCGTTTCAACACCCGCTTGCTGTAGCAAGTATACGAATGGGCTTGCGCTGCCATCCATAATTGGGATCTCTGGTGCATCTACTTCAACAATAATGTTGTCGATGCCCATGCCCGCTAAAGCCGCGTTAAGGTGTTCCACTGTAGAAATACGTACGCCTTCGTCATTTACAAGAGCAGTACATAACATAGTGTCACGAACTGATGCTGGATCAGCTGGAAAATCTACAGGTGGATTTACATCAGTACGACGGTAAACAATACCTGTATTTGCAGCTGCCGGGCGAAGAGTAAGTGTGACTTTACGACCAGAGTGGAGACCCACACCAGTTGTTTTCACAATTTCTTTCAGAGTACGTTGTCTGATCATCTGCTTGCCTCGTTATCAGTGCTACAAATCACGGTCAGTATTTACCGACCGCGAATTTTACCATTAATTCGACGATAGTCAAATTTTGGGTAATTGTTAATCAGCCTGACGTCGTAAGAATGCTGGAATATCTAAGTATCCGCTCTCTTTCTCAGCCTTAGGTGCTGCACTTTGGCTAGCGCCTGTACCTGAAGAAACAGGCGACGTTGTTGGCTGCGGCTTAACTTGAGGTTTTACCTCAGTTTTTTCTTGCAATGGTTGTGCCACTTTCTCTTCCACTTTTGGTGCAGCTTGTGCCGCTACTTGTGGTTGAGGAGTTGCTGCAACCTTAGCTTTTCCACCAGCAACTAGTGTAATGTCTGGTTTTCTCTCTGTGCCGATACCTGTTGCAACAACAGTTACACGGATTTCGTCCGTCATATCAGGGTCTAGAGAAGTACCAATCACAACAGTTGCATTATCAGAAGCGAATGCCTTAACTGTGTTACCTACTGTTTCGAATTCATCTAGACGCATATCTAGGCCAGCAGTGATGTTCACAAGAACGCCACGTGCACCAGCTAGGTCGATGTCTTCTAGTAGTGGGCTAGAAATTGCCGTTTCAGCAGCTTCTTCAGCACGGTCTTCACCTTTCGCGATACCGCTACCCATCATTGCATGACCCATTTCCGACATTACGGTGCGAACATCCGCGAAGTCGACGTTGATCATACCAGGGCGAGTAATTAGCTCAGCGATACCTTGTACAGCGTTTTTAAGTACATCATTTGCACTTGCGAAAGCTTCTAGCAGTGTAACGCCACGGCCTAGTACTTTAAGTAGCTTTTCATTTGGAATCGTAATTAATGAATCCACATGTTTAGAAAGCTCTTCGATACCTTGCTCAGCAAACGCTAAACGCTTTTTGCCTTCAAAGCTAAATGGCTTAGTTACAACAGCAACGGTTAGCACACCCAGCTCTTTCGCAACTTCAGCAATAACTGGAGCAGCACCTGTACCAGTACCACCGCCCATACCAGCTGCGATAAATACCATATCGGCGCCAGTTAGAACTTCTTTAATTCTTTCTCGATCTTCGAGAGCTGCATCACGGCCTACTTGTGGATTTGCACCAGCACCAAGACCTTTAGTGATATCACCACCAATTTGGATCACGCTGCTCACGCTTGTTTTACGAAGTGCTTGTGCATCAGTATTAACACTGATGAATTCTACGCCTTCGATTGATTCACGTACCATGTGCTCAACAGCGTTACCGCCACCGCCACCAACTCCAACGACTTTAATTACTGCATCGTCAGACATTTCCATCATCGGTTCAAACATGTGTTATCTCCGTTTTTTCCTGCAACTCAGGTTAAAACTCTTTTTGTATCCAATTACGCAATTTACCAAATAAACCAGACATCGAAGGTGCTGAACGCTTAGGTTCGCTGTAATCACCTTCATCACTGATCTGACAATCTCTTGCGTAATGAAGTAAACCAACCGCCGTAGAATGATACGGCTCTTTAACATAATCAGTTAAGCCACTAACTTCTAATGGCTTACCAACTCGAACTTGATTGCGGAAAACACGTTCCGCACACTCTACCAATCCGTCAATTTGTGCCGCTCCACCAGTGAGGACGACGCCAGCTGCAAGGTGGTGTTTAATACCTTCGTCTCGTAGCTGTAATTGAACCGTATCGATAGTTTGGTTAACGAGGCCCATAAGTTCAGTGTAACGTGGTTCAATCACTTCCGACAAAGTTTGTCGTTGCAAACTTCTTGACGGGCGACCACCAACACTTGGGACGTTAACAGAGTCATCCTTGCTAACGAGTTCACTCAGAGCGCAACCATGGTTTACTTTTATCTCTTCAGCATCGCTCACTGGCGTACCGAAAGCGAAGGCAATATCACTGGTTACTGCATTTCCTGCATAGGAAAAGACTTCTGTGTGTCGTAGCGCGCCGCCAGTCCAAATGGAAATATCCATTGTACCCGCACCGATATCAACCACACACACTCCGAGCTCTCTCTCGTCTTCAGTAATTACCGCATTACTTGAGGCAAGTCCTGAAAACACGATTTGTTCTACTGTGAGACCACATCGTTCAACAGCTTTAATAATGTTTCTCGCCATGTCGCTATGGCAAGAAATTAGATGAACGCTCACTTCCATTCGAACACCAGACAGACCAAGTGGGTTCTTAATCCCTTCTTGATAATCAATGGTAAATTCTTGTGGGATCACGTGCAGAATTCTCTGCTCTTCACCTATTTTAATTGATTTCGCAGTATGGATCGCTCGATCCATATCGTCTTGAGACACCTCTTCATCAGAGATAGTGCCCATGCCTTTTTCAATTCGGCTTGCGATATGTTTGCCTGATAGCGAGATAAACACATTGCTGATTTGGCATTCCGCCATCAACTCTGCTTGATCAATTGCTCGCTGAACTGACTTAACTACCGACTCTAGGTCGTTCACACCACCTTTATCCATACCTCTGGATGGGCTTTGCCCAGAGCCAATGATATTGATTTGACCATCAGGCAGTATTTCACCAACCAGAGCTGATATGGTCGCAGTGCCTATATCAAGACCAACGATTATGTTGTCATCTGCGGTCTTAGTCATCTGTGCTCTCTTCTAACTCTTGCTCTGGAAACCAGCCTACAGCGGCTCCCGTATCATACCTGAGGTCGATGTAGCTCACTTGATTCGCCTTACTACCGAGTTCGTTGTAAAGCGAAATGAAGCGTTCAACACGCTCATCTAAAGAATCTTTACCTAGCTCTAAACGGATACCGTTATCTAGGATTATTTGCCAAGCGCGACGTTCGTTGAGAACAAGTGAGGTAACCGTTAACCCTAGACTGTTAATCAAAGGGGTTATCTTTCTCCACTTTTCGATCACTTCTTGGCTGGTGCCATCTGGGCCGTAAAGCTTAACTCTATCGCCTTTCAGAAGACCGATATCGCCATTAAACACCTGACCATCATCATTCAACAGCATGTTGCCGTTCCAGATTGCTGCAGCATGATACTCAGTCAAAAATACTTTTATTGTGTCTGGCCACTGCTTACGAATAGAGACAACAGACACCCAAGGCAATGCTTCTAAACTGTCTTGCAACACACCAATGTCTTGTGACATGAATGTACCAATATGCTCGAGTCTTCCAAAAGCATGTTGAACATCACCAGCGGTTACATAAGTTAAGTCACCTTGAATGACTATTTTGGAGAGAGGCAATCGTTGATCGTCCCACATCCAAGTCAGTGTGGTGTAGAAAAGAAACCCAATGAATAGCAATACCATGACAAAAAAGGACCCGCCTAGGGCGTGTTTCTTTAACGATGGTAAACTGAATAGGTGGCGGTTTTCGCTAAAAGTACTTTCTACCAAAGCCCGCTTTCCCTGTCGTTGGTTCGCAATTCTATTCCCTATCTTCGTAATAGAGGTAAAAGCACTTACTTTAACCTATGAATTATACTGAGCAAAATCAAACTATCAAACGTTGATAATAAGATTTTTGGTCAATTTTAGGTCAATCGCAAGAAGTGAGCGATTGACCACAGTATGTAGACAGTATTCTGCTACACGTTCTGCATTTTATTAATGTCTAACTGTAACGATTCTAGTTGCTTAGCAACGCGGCCAACATCGCCTGCACCCTGCGTCAATACAAGGTCGCCGCCTTGAATCACGTTAGCTAAAACCGATGGCAGCGTGTTGATATCAGCAACAAAGATTGGGTCAATCTTACCACGCCCGCGAATAGTTCGACTTAATGAGCGCCCGTCTGCACCTGCAATAGGTTTCTCACCCGCAGAATAAACATCTAATAAGATTAAGACATCAACCTGCTCAAGAACGTTCGCAAAATCATCATATAAATCACGTGTTCGACTGTAACGATGTGGTTGGAAAATCATCACGAGACGCTTATCAGCCCAACCACTTCGAGCAGCCTGAATCGTTACATCAACTTCGGTTGGGTGATGACCATAATCATCAACCAGCATTGCGACACCATTACCCGTCTCGTACTCACCAAGATGGTCGAAACGACGCCCAGTACCTTCGGTACCTGCCATCGCTTTTAGGATCGCTTCATCGCTGATGTCATCTTCCGTTGCCACTGCAATCGCCGCAGAGGCATTCAGTGCATTGTGACGACCTGGAATGTTCAACGTGATATCCAGATTAGCTTTACCTTCACGTACAACAGTGAACTTGCCTTGCTGGCCTTCTTGTACGTAGTTTTCAATACGGATGTCCGCATCTTCTGAGAAACCGTAAGTGATCACTTGGCGACTAACCTGAGGAATCAGCTCTCGTACAACAGGATCATCCACACACATCACAGCCTGACCATAAAATGGCAGGTTGTGTAAGAAATCGATAAACGTCTGCTTTAATGTTTCGAAGTCACCGCCATAGGTATCCATATGGTCCGCTTCGATATTGGTTACGATACTCACCATAGGTTGCAAGTGTAAGAATGATGCATCACTCTCATCAGCTTCAGCAATCAAGATACGGCTCGAACCAAGGCGGGCATTGGTACCTGCACTTTTCACTAACCCACCGTTTACAAACGTTGGATCTAAACCTGCTTCAGAGTAAATCTGTGTAACCAAAGCCGTTGTTGTTGTCTTACCGTGCGTACCTGCCACAGCAATACCGTGACGAAAACGCATCAGCTCAGCTAGCATTTCTGCACGACGAACGATAGGCGTACGCGCTTCACGAGCGGCAATAATCTCTGGGTTCTCTTCGTTGATAGCGGTTGATACCACGACTACACTTGCATCAGCAACGTTACTCGCCTGGTGGCCAATGTAAACGGTCGCACCCTTGCTAACTAAACGCTCTGTCACTGGATTTTGAGCGATATCAGAACCAGTGATCTGGTAGCCTTCATTAAGCAAGACTTCAGCAATCCCGCTCATTCCAGCACCACCAATACCAATGAAGTGGATAGATTTAACACGGCGCATCTCTGGCACCATTGCACGGATTTGCGCTAAGTCTTGGGTATGTTCAATCGTCATCAATTCAGTCTCATTATTTTGCTAAAGCTTTAATCGCTTCAGCGACAGTAACGTCGGCATCAAGCTTGGCTGCTTGACGCGCTTTTGTTGCCATCATTTTTAATTCATTTCTATCAAGTTCAGCGATGGTGTTCGCTAACTTTTCAGCCGTCAGTTGTGGCTGTTCAATCATTAACGCCGCACCACATTCAACTAAATGGTCGGCATTCAGTGCTTGCTGTCTGTCTTTGTGCATAAACGGAACAAAAATTGAACCGACACCGGCTGCTGATACCTCTGATACGGTTAACGCACCTGAGCGACACACTAATAGATCCGCCCACTCATAGGCTTGCGCCACATCATCAATAAATTCAGTTACTTGAACATTATCTACAGAATGTGATTTGTATTGTTCAATCACTTGCTGTTGATTGTTCTTACCCGCTTGGTGCATCACTGTGAAGCCTTCTCCAAGCTGTGCCATCGCTACAGGCAAAGTATCATTGAGGATTTTAGCCCCTTGGCTGCCACCCATAACCAAAATACGGATATCGCCATCACGCTCAGCCATGCGTAGCTCTGGCTCCGGTAAAGCAACCACATCCTCACGAACTGGGTTACCCACTACCTCAGCAGTAGGAAATGCACCAGGGAAGGCTTGGAAAACCTTTTTCGCAATCTTAGATAGCCACTGGTTGGTTAGACCCGCCACTGCATTTTGCTCATGCAAAACCACAGGAATGCCTGATAACCATGCCGCAATACCACCCGGGCCACTCACATAGCCACCCATACCAAGTACCACGTCAGGCTGCCACGCTTTGATATGCTGCTTTGCTTGAAGTATGGCATTAATAATTTGGAATGGGGCTTTAATTAGCTTACTAATGCCTTGACCACGCAGGCCTTTCACTTTAATGAAGTCGATCTCAATGCCATGTTTTGGCACTAAATCCGCTTCCATTCTGTCTGCTGTGCCTAACCAGCGAATTTCCCAACCTTGCTGCTGAAGCTTTTTAGCCACCGCTAGCCCTGGGAAAACGTGACCGCCAGTACCACCAGCCATCACTAAAAGTTTTTTGTTTTGTTTCATCGCTTTAGATTCTTATTCTACTAATTCGTTTTGACTATCAGCTTGTTCTTTTTGTTGCATTCGGCATTCGTGGTCAATGCGCAGCAGCATTGATACCGCCACAGACATAACAATTAAACTTGAACCACCGTAACTGATTAGCGGGAGGGTTAGACCTTTGGTCGGAACAATGCCAGATGCTGCACCTACGTTAACAAGCGTCTGAAACGCAAACCAAATACCAATACCAAAAGCCAGATAGCCACTGAACACTTGATCATGTTCAAAGGCTTTTTTGCCAATAAGAATGGCTTTTAACACCAAGCTGAAGATCAACATTAATACTAAGGTAACACCGACAAAGCCAAGCTCTTCAGCCAAGACCGCAAATACAAAATCAGTATGCGCTTCTGGTAGGTATTCGAGTTTTTGAATCGAGTTACCAAGCCCTTGTCCCATCCAATCACCACGGCCGAACGCCATCAATGATTGAGTTAATTGGTAGCCGCTACCAAACGGGTCATTCCATGGTTCCCAGAATGAAGTCACACGTCGAACACGGTAAGGTTCTATGACAATCAAACCAACGACAGCGGCAATACCAGCGACCATCAAGGCAATAAACTGTGACAACTTGGCACCAGCAATGAACAGCATGCCAAACAGCGTTACCAACATTACAACTACGGTACCCAAGTCGGGTTGACCAAGTAGCAAGACGGCAAAAGCACCAAACACCATGATGGGTTTTGCAAAACCACCAAAGAAGGTTTTTCTCACTTCGTCTTGTTTACGAACCAAGTAGCCCGCCATGAAGATAAACAAGGAAAGCTTAGCGACCTCGGCAGGCTGTAAGTTGAATAGCCCAAGAGGTATCCAGCGAGATGCACCGTTAACTGACTTACCGACGGCTAGTACTACGACCAACAAGAAGAAGGATAAGCCCAGCAGGTACATGCTGTATTGAAACCAGCGCTTCATCGGGATTTGCAATATCACACTGGATACACCCAATGCGAGCAATAGAAAGATCGCGTGACGGAACATAAAGTGAAACGGCTGATCGGTTAAACGAGCACTGATGGGGAACGAAGCAGACGTCACCATCACCAAACCTGTCAGCATTAGCCCAAGAGCAATCCATACCAATTGACGATCGTAAAGCGCCTCGGGAGTAGCACGGTTTAGCCACTGCCAGATGGATTGATTAATCTCTTTGACTCTTTGCACTGAATGTTAGTCCTTCAACACGTTAAGCATACTCATGAGCAAGCTCAATGAACGCGTCACCTCTTGCCATGAAATTATTAAATTGATCGAAGCTTGCGCACGCCGGAGACAGCATCACCATATCTCCAGCCACCAGCTGTGGCGAGATAGATTCGATTATCTGCTGCATAGTGTCGAACTTTTGTGCCGATGGGTGTAGAGGCATGAATTGATCTGCATCTTCACCGAAACAACACAGCTGAACACGCTCAAGTTGCGTCAATACTGGTTCAAGCTCACTAAAGTCAGCACCTTTACCAACGCCGCCAACCAAAAGATATAACGTACCTTGATACTCCAACCCAGACAGGGCTGCCAATGTGCTGGCTACATTCGTTGCTTTGGAGTCATTAACCCATTTGATTTCGCGCTTGTCAGCCACGACTTGGCAACGATGCGTCAAACCGTTATAGGCCTTCAAAGCATCAAGACTTTTGCTGTAGTCGATACCAACTTGCTTCAATAGTGCAAGTGAGACTAACGCATTCGCCACATTGTGACGTCCAACCAATGTTAAATCTTGGGTAGCAAGGACAGGTGTACCGTGATCGACTAGCCACTCAGTACTATCAATCGTTGATACACCAAACTCTTGGTTATCTAAGCCAAAAGTCAACAATGGCATTGTCTGGTCAGGGTAAGTCTCTTTGTCTTCACGATTAACAATCGCACACTGCGCGTTATTAAAGATTCTTAACTTGGCCTCACGGTAATCAGCCATGCCTTGATAGCGATCCATATGATCTTCAGACAGATTTAAGAATGCCGCAGCGGCAAGTTTTAAATTTGATGTAGTTTCTAGCTGAAAACTTGAAAGTTCAAGGACATATAAATCCGCATCAAGTTCTAGAAGGTCTAGGGCTGGAATGCCAATATTGCCGCCAACGCCAACATTAAGCCCAGCAGCCTTAGCAAGCACACCAGTCAAATCAGTCACGGTACTCTTACCGTTTGAACCAGTAATCGCCACAACAGGCTTATCTACAGCCCAACCAAACAACTCGATGTCGCCAACGACAGGCGTACCCGCTTGAAGCACATCTTGAATTTCAGGTGTCGCTAAAGCAATGCCTGGGTTAGCAACCACTAGATCAGCCTCAGCTAACCATTGGCTATTCCAGCTTCCAGAATGCAGCTCAACCGACTCAGGCAAAGATTCTTTTCCTGGCGGTAGATCTCGCGTATCAATGACCTTCACATGCGTATGAGGTTGATATTTTACGAGATGTTTAACGACAGAGAGCCCGGTAATACCGAGCCCCACAACCACTACATTTTGAATATTTTGCCAACGTTCCATTTAAACAAGATGCTCTTAATAGTTTTAAAGAGCCTCTAATACAGAGGCTCGCATAGGATTAACGAACTTTCAGTGTCGCTAGGCCAATCAGTACCAATACCATTGAGATGATCCAAAAGCGCACGATAACACGCGGTTCTGGCCAGCCTTTCAGCTCATAGTGGTGGTGAATCGGTGCCATACGGAAAATACGTTGGCCACGTAATTTGTAAGAGCCGACTTGCAGGATTACTGACAAGGTCTCCATTACAAACACACCACCCATGATCACTAGTACCAACTCTTGACGAACGAGTACCGCAATCACACCTAACGCACCACCCAGTGCTAGAGAGCCAACATCGCCCATGAATACTTGTGCTGGGTAAGTGTTAAACCATAGGAAGCCAAGGCCTGCACCAACGATAGCAGTACATACCACAACCAGTTCAGAGGTGTATGGGATGTATGGAATGTGTAGGTATGCTGCAAAGTTAACGTTACCTGTCGCCCAAGCGATAACAGCAAAACCCGCTGCAACCATAACCGTTGGCATAATCGCCAAGCCATCTAGGCCATCAGTTAGGTTTACCGCGTTACTGGTACCCACAATAACAAAGTAAGTTAGAACAATGTACAGTAAACCAAGTTGTGGCATCACATCTTTAAAGAAAGGCACCACTAATTGTGTTGCTGCAGTGTCTTGCCCGTGAGCATACAGAGCAAATGCCACTACCAAAGCAATCGCCGACTGCCAAAAGTACTTCCAACGAGCAATCAGACCATCAGTGTTCTTACGAACAACTTTACGATAATCATCAACAAAACCAACTGCACCGTAACCGCCTAGCACGACAAGCACCGCCCAAACGTAAGGGTTTGATAAGTCAGCCCAAAGCAAGACTGTAATAATGATCGCAGCAAGGATCATCACACCACCCATAGTTGGTGTGCCACGCTTACTAAAGTGAGACTCTGGGCCGTCGTTACGAACAACTTGGCCAATTTGCAGCATTTGCAGACGCTCAATTAAACGAGGTCCCATCCACAGCGACAGACATAAAGCCGTCAAAATGCTCGCGATTGCACGAAACGATAAGTATTCGAACAAACGGAAAAAAGAAAAGTGTGGCTGTAGTAGCTCTGCAAGCCAAATTATCATGAAAAGTTCTCCTTTAAAGCAGCGGCTATTTTACTCATTCCTGCACTATTGGCGCCTTTTACCAACAAGGTATGTGGCGCGTTTTCTGGCAAGCTCAAGTGCTGCTCTATGTGCGCGATCATCGCTTCATGCGTTGCAAAGTGAGTACCGTTACACACTTCACTAATCACCTTGGTATCATCACCGTAAGTGAGTACATGCTCAAAAGCGAATGGGGCAGCATATTCACCGACTTGACGGTGAAGTGCAAGGCTTTCATCGCCTAATTCAGCCATATTGCCTAAAATCAACCAACGCTGACCTTTGAAGCTCGACAACAATTTAGCTGCCGCCTTCATTGCCGGTACGCTGGCGTTGTAACTGTCATCTATCAGCTTGATATTCTGACTTAATTGTTGAACCTCAACTCGGCCTTTAACTGAGATAAGATTCGCTAAACCGCTTTTAATTTCTGCAAGCGTGGCACCGAATTGAATGCTCAGTGCAGCTGCCGCTAATGCGTTTGCTACATTGTGCTGACCAATAATGCCAAGTTCGACATCGATGGCACCTTGCGGGGTCTGCATATCAAAGCAAGCTTCACCCTGCTCGTTGATGCGAATATTCGTCGCAAAGTAATCCGCCGTGTCATCACTTTCAGAAAAGGTCAGTACGTTTTTGTCTGCAAGGACATCTTTCCAGAAGTCACCACCATTGCTCTCTAGGTTAACAATAGCAGTATCATCAGCAGCAAGCCCCTGAAAAATTTCGCCTTTCGCTTGCTTCACACCATCGATAGAGCCAAAACCTTCTAAGTGTGCCGCCGCGACATTGTTCACCAAAGCAACCTGTGGTTTAACAAGCTGAGTGGTATAAGCAATTTCACCGATGTGATTGGCGCCTAGTTCGATCACTGCGTAGTCGTCGCTTGACTCACTACGCAGCAGGGTTAACGGTACCCCAATATCATTATTGAAGTTGCCTGCTGTAAACAGCACCTTGCCACGTTGCTGCAAAATGCTCGCAACCATCTCTTTTACTGTCGTCTTGCCGCAGCTGCCTGTAATCGCCATAGTTGGAACGTTACATTGCTCATGAATCCAAGCACTTAGCTGACCTAAAGCAAGTTTAGTGTCTTCAACAACAACTTGAGTAATATTTAGGTCAAGTTTTCGTTGAACTAATAACGCACTCGCATTGGCCTCAACAGCCTGACCACAAAAATCATGCGCATCAAAACGTTCACCAACGAGAGCAACAAACAGCGCACCTTGTTCTACGGTACGAGTGTCGGTAGAAACCGCATTGATCAAACTATTGCTCGATTTGCCAGCCTCTATCAGCTGACCGTTCACCGCTGAGCAGATCTGCTCGAGTGATACATCAATCATTATGAAATACCTAAAAGTTGTAGCGCAGACTCTCGATCCGAATAGTGGATCGTTTTGTCTTTCAATACTTGGTAATCCTCATGGCCTTTACCTGCCAGAAGAATAATGTCGTTATTACCCGCCTTCTCTAAAGCAAACTTAACCGCCTGAAAGCGATCGTGTTCAACAAAGGCGGCATCAGGCTCACTTAAGCCTGCCAGCATGTCTTTAACAATCAATGCCGGATCTTCGCTGCGAGGATTGTCATCTGAAATAATAATTTTGTCGGCGAACTGCTCTGCGGTCACCGCCATCATAGGGCGCTTGCCGGTATCTCGATCACCACCGCAGCCAAAGATTGCCCATAGCTTTCCAGAGCAGTGAACTCGTAGTGCTGCTAGTGCTTTCTCTAATGCGTCTGGTGTATGCGCATAATCGACCACTACTTTGGCTTTGTTTGGTACTTGGAACAATTCCATGCGACCAATAACCGGTTGCAGTTGAGGTGCTGTGTCGATCAAAGTTTGCTTGTCGATGCCTAGTGAGAGTAATGTCGCGAAAGCAACCAATACATTTGATGCGTTGAACTGGCCAATTAAAGGAACAGACAGTTCTCCCTGCCCCCAGCTACCATCAAAAGCGAGTTTGATACCGGTCTCTGCATAAGCAACATCCGATGCCCATACTGACTGCTGGTAGCCCGATAACGGAAGTAATGAAACAGCTACTGCATTAGACAGATCTGCCATCCAAGCTTTACCGACTTCATCGTCGACATTAATCACAGCGTGCTTACAATTATGCTGAGTAAACAAGCTCTTCTTAGCTAGAGCGTACTCTTCCATCGTGCCGTGGTAATCCAAGTGGTCACGGCTCAAGTTGGTAAATACACCAACCTCAAAGTTCAACGCCTTAACTCGACCTTGAACCAAACCATGAGACGAGATTTCCATCGCGGTATAAACGGCGTTTTCTTCAGCTAACTCACTCAGTGTGCGTTGTATTTCAATCGCACTACCGGTCGTATTAGCCGCCGTTTTAAGGTTGTCTAGAAAGCCATTACCCGTTGTGCCCATTACCGCAGAGCGTTGGCCGACTAGGTCTAGCCACTGAGCAATCAATTGAGTGATAGTGGTTTTTCCATTGGTGCCAGTAACGCCAATCAATTTAGTCGCTTGAGAAGAGTAAATACGACCCGCCAGTTCTGAGAGGATTACATTCAGCTCAGATACATAAATCACTGGCACTGCATCTAACCATTCAACCAAACCATGCGTTTTGTCATCGCTAGCTTGTGCAATAACCGCCTTTGCGCCCTGAGCAACGGCTTTGTCGATAAAGCGGCGACCATCGACAGCATGCCCTACAATGGCAACAAAGATATCACCGTCCTTGATGGCACGACTGTCTAGCACCAATTGCTCAACCGCAATCGACGCTAACTCGGGAGCACTAAAATCTCCCCAAGGAGAAAGTAAAGATGACAGCGTGAGGCTATTACTCATATTGAATCCTGATTAGATCTATTCTTGAAACTTGTTTTCATCAGCAGGGACATTCAGTATTTGCAGTGCGCCCTTCATGATTTCAGAAAAAACAGGGGCTGCGACCGAGCCACCATAGTAAAGGTCACCTTGAGGTTCATTGATCATCACAACCAAAGAGACTCTTGGGTCACTCACTGGAGCAACACCAGCGGTATAGGCGAAGTACTCGTCTCCATAACCACCGGAAATCGCTTTTCTAGATGTACCTGTTTTTGCTGCTACTCGGTAACCCGGCACGGCAGCTCTTGTCGCTGTACCGCCCTTTTGGGTTACGCCTTCTAACATGTTCAAAACCAACTCAGCATTTTCGCGCTTGATGATCTGTTTTGAGAAATCTTGGTCGTTGCTTTTAACGATATGAATAGGCTCGTAAACACCGTGATTCGCTAACGTCGCATAGGCATGAGCCAATTGAAGCGGAGTAATCGCTAGGCCATAACCAAATGATAAGGTAGCAATTTCAAACTTAGACCAGCGTCGACGGTTAGGGAAAATACCGGCAGTTTCACCGACTAGGTTCAGTCCAGACATCTCACCAAGGCCTACTGAACTGTACATACCCAGTAGCGCTTCAAGCGGCATATCCAGGGCTAATTTCGCCACACCGATGTTACTCGACTTCTTAAGGATTAACGCTAAGTCTGCCTTACCAACTTTGGAAGTATCACGTACACGACTACCACCGATTTGCATGATGCCGTTGCCCGTATCAATCACAGTATCAGCATCTGCGGTGCCATTTTCGAGAGCCGCTAGAACGACAAAAGGCTTAACCGTCGAACCTGGCTCAAAAGCATCGGTGATCACGCGGTTACGCATCTTAAAGCTTTGTAAGTCAGCACGATTGTTTGGGTTGTAAGACGGCGCGTTGACCATGGCCAAAACCGCCCCCGTTTTTACGTCTAATAAGATAGCAGAGCCAGACGTCGCCTTGTGATCGGCTACCGCCTGTTTAATCGCTCGATAAGCGATGGCTTGTAGGCGCTGATCGATGGTTAATTCGAGTGGTTTGCCTTCTTCACGCTCTTCTAGTGCAATGTTTTCCACTACTCGCCCGTAACGGTCTTTACGGATTGTACGTTTACCGGCTTCACCCGTTAGCCACTTATCGTAGCTGCGCTCAACACCCTCTAGCCCGTGTCCGTCAATTCCGGTCACACCTATCAGATGCGCACTGACTTCGCCGGCTGGGTAATAACGACGTGATTCTGCTTTAAGACCAATACCCACCAGCTTTAAGTCACGGATGTATTTCGCCATTGCTGGGCTAACTTGTCTTTGTAGGTAGATAAAACGACGAGATTTGTCACTGGAGATCTTGTTGATCATTGATTGTCGATCTAAGCCAAGTACATCAGCTAACGCATACCAACGATCAATTTGGGCCATGCCATTTTTATCGAAGATGGTTTTCGGGTCAGCCCATACCGCCTCAACAGGCACACTGACGGCAAGTGGTTCGCCATTGCGGTCTGAAATAATCCCGCGGGCAGAAGGAATAGCCTTAACACGTACAGAACGAAGGTCGCCCTGACGAATTAAGTTATCTGGTTCAATGACTTGGATGTAAGCCACACGACCTACTAGTACAGAAAAGGCAACCAACACAAAAGCAATAACGACGTTGAAACGCCATTTAATCAGAATTGGATCCGAGTCCTTTTCGCTCTTCACTCGCTCTTTCGTTGGTTTCTTAACGGCTTTCGCGGGTGCTTTTTCCTTTTTTCCGGTCATTTCAGTGTGATCACAACTTCTTTGTCGGAGTCTGGACGTTTCATGTCTAGCTCTCGTTTTGCCGATGCTTGAACGCGACTATGTTCAGCCAGAGCCGTCTCTTCAAGCATTAAATTTCGCCATTCATTATCAAGCTGTTCACGCTCACTCAATGCCATGTCTTTTTGCGTGATTGCCTGACGTGACATGTGTGTCGTGAGAACGACCCCCATCGCGCTCGCGAAGATACAGATAAGCAGCACCAATGGGACTTTACCCACGGAGATCAAATCAAAAAATATTATCTTGGCTAAGTTCGGCTTGGAGGTCTTCATTGACTATAGCTTTTCTGCGATTCGTAATACTGAGCTACGTGAACGAGTGTTCTCATCCACTTCGCCTTTCGATGGTTTGATCGCTTTACCGACAGGCTTAAGATCAGCACTGCCTAGTGCTTTGATCTGCTCTTCCGTTAACGGAAGGCCGTGAGGTACTTGCGGGCCTTGGCTCTCTTTACGAATAAAGCGCTTCACCATACGGTCTTCAAGTGAGTGGAAGCTAATAACAGACAGGCGACCTTCTGGAGCAAGAATGCTTGCTGCGCCTTTTAGTGCCGTGTCGATCTCTTCCAGTTCACTGTTAATGTAGATACGGAATGCTTGGAACGCACGCGTTGCTGGGTGCTTTTTCTCTTTGAAGCTTTTTGGTGCTACATCAGAGATAAGCTTAGCCAACTGGCCAGTGCGAGTTAACGGCTCATTCTCTTCGTTTTCTTGATAAGCCATGATGCCTTTTGCGATACGACGAGCATGCTTGTCTTCACCAAACTCACGAATCACCCAAGTGATGTCATCAAGATCCGCTTCTAGTAGCCACTGAGATACAGGAATGCCCGAAGTTGGGTCCATACGCATATCTAGTGGGCCATCTTTCATGAAACTGAAGCCACGTTCAGCATCATCAAGTTGTGGTGAAGAAACTCCTAAATCCAGCAGAACGCCGTCTACTTTACCCACTAAATCATAACGCTCTGCGTATTCAGCCATGCCTGAGAATGGACCGTGGATGATAGTAAAGCGAGGGTCATCAATTTTTTGTGCTTCTGCAATCGCTTGTGGATCGCGGTCGATACTAAATAGTCGTCCATTCTCGCCCAGTTTAGACAGGATTGTACGGCTGTGACCACCACGGCCAAAAGTACCATCGATGTAGGTACCATCAGGTTTGATCGCAAGTCCGTCAATAGATTCGTTAAGCAATACTGAAATATGTTTGAATGCTTCTGTCATAGTCTTCTCAGTGAGTGGATTGAGCCATTAGTTCGGCAATAATTTGTTCTGTTAACGTTTTAGTGTACTGATTTCACGCTGTATCTCCACCATATTGTGTACAGGCTTTGGGAATTTTTGACCCAAGCTCATACCAAGATGACGGATTTTAAGGAAATCTAAATAATTTACGTCAATATAAAGCAAAAAACCCATCACTACCGTTAAGTAATGATGGGTTCTTAAAATGGGTGGAGTTGACACATACGCCGGGTTCTGTTCCGCTTGCGCGGCGGTAACCATTCGTCTAGGCCTGCAATCGCTCACAGGCTCAAGCAATCTACCCGCCCCCATACGCGAGCAACGCAATGTGAGGGCCTATTTGATCTTGCTCCGGGTGGAGTTTACCTTGCTACGAACTGTTACCAGTCGCACGGTGCGCTCTTACCGCACCCTTTCAGCCTTACCTGTGCCCCTTCCGAAGAAATGAGGCCATCGGCGGTCTTCTCTCTGCTGCACTTGTCGTGGGCTCGCGCCCCCCAGACGTTATCTGGCACCCTGCTCTATGGAGCCCGGACGTTCCTCCCCTCTGCCAGTCTCCCGAAGGACTTCAACGTCAGTTTCCCGAAGGACCTCAACGTCAGTCTCCCGAAGGACATCAGCAAAGCAGCGATTACCCGTTCAACTCCGAGGGCGGATTGTATAGAGATTAGTGTGCAGTGTCTAGCGAGATCACAAATATGGTGCAAACCAATGATTAACTGATGGGGAATTGACCTAAAAGCGGATGCGAGTGGCGAGATGCGGGATTCGAAGGGATAAAAAGAAAGATGCGAGTGGCGGGATGAGAGATGAGAAAAGAACTAAGAGCAGATTAGAGATACAGATAAAAAGATGGTTGGGTTTCTTGTTTATCTGTATCTGAATTATGTAACTAAAGAAGCATTAGTTGTCTAGGTGCTCTAGGCCCCATTTGTACAGCGCGTTCTTTTTCAGGTTGTAGATTTCTGCTGTCATTGCCGCCGCTTTTTTAAGAGGCAGTTCTTTGGTCAGAATACCCAGCGTGCGAGTCGCTTCATCTGGTAGTTCAGTGCTCGCTTCTTCGCGGTGACCATGAATCAGTAATACCATCTCACCGCGCTTGCGGTTCGCGTCCTCTTCAATCCATTCAATCAGTTCACCAAGAGGCAGGCCTTGAATGGTTTCGAAAGTCTTAGTTAGCTCACGCGCCAATACAACTTCACGGTCAGGGCCTAAAATCTCAAGCATATCTTGCAAAGAGTCAGAAATGCGGTGCGGTGATTCGTAGAAGATGCACGTGCGCTCAGCTTTCGCGATCTCTAGGAACTTATCTTTACGACCTTTACTCTTAGGCGGTAAGAAGCCTTCAAAGCTGAAACGATCCGATGGTAAACCTGACGCACTTAACGCGGTAATCACAGCACAAGCACCAGGAAGTGGCACAACTCTCACACCCGCTTGACGACATTGTGATACAAGATGGTAACCTGGATCACTGATTAAAGGTGTACCCGCATCAGAGACTAATGCGATAGACTGACCTTCTAATAGCTTTTCGACTAGAACTTGAGCTTTAGTTTGTTCATTATGATCATGTAAAGCGAACGTTCTGGTTGATATATTGAAGTGAGCAAGCAGCTTACCCGTGTGGCGTGTGTCTTCGGCTGCAATAACATCGACACTTGATAAGATTTCAATTGCTCTTTGAGTGATATCTCCCAAATTTCCGATTGGGGTTGGCACAATGTAGAGAGTTGGGCTCTCTGTGAGCAAGGTTTTGTTATCTGTCATTTGTTTACCATCACTTCAACGATTAATATAGATACAAATTTATACGGAATTTAAAGAACTCATGGCAACGATGAACCATAAGAGACTCAGTGTACCACGCTTACTAACTCCAATTGCATTAGCAATTACATTGGCGGCTTGTTCTTCAGGTCCACAAGCACCAACAAGCGTAGATATTACACTAGATCCAGTGCAATCCACTGAAAGTTACATGATGCAGGCGGACAGTAGCAAAGGAAGCCTACAAAACGACTGGTTAATCATGGCGCTTAAAGCTTCTGTGCAAGCTGGCAAAACCGACCAAGCGACACTGCTTATCAAACGCTTAGCAAAACAAGAGCTCACTGAAGTTCAGCAAGCAGAATGGCAACTCGCTCGAGCTCAACTGTTGGTGAATAACTCACAGCCGGATCAAGCGTACAGCCAACTAAACTTCCAGCCTTGGTGGAAACTGCCAAACGAACAGTGGAAAGATTACCACGAGCTGCGTGCGAATATTTCAGAGATGCGAAGCGAGTATTTCGAGGCGAGTCGTGAACTTGTTCTTTATTCTGAGTACGCGAAAGATAACGACGAGATCCAGCAGCAAGCTGCAGATCGAATTTGGCAAAATCTAAATAGCTACTCTCAATATGAGATTCTGGAACTGAAAACGTCACCGACGGAAGACGTTTTAGCCGGTTGGTTACAACTCGCTATTTACATGAAGACACTCAACTCGAACCTGCCAAACCTACAGGAAACCCTGTCTGATTGGTTAGCCGAGAATCCTCAGCATCCTGCTGCTACTTATACACCGCAAGCGATCACGGACATCTTAGCCTTAGAGATCAGCAAGCCAACCAGCACTGCATTGCTACTACCGCTAACGGGTAAATATGGTAAGCAAGCACAACTGGTACGTGATGGTTTCATCTTTGCGATGATGAATGACAAAGAGCGCGAAGAAGATGCAACGCTGACGGTTATGGACACCAATGTTCAAAGTGCCGCTGAAATTAAAGCGACACTTGAAGAGAACAATGTTGATTTCATCGTTGGCCCGCTGATTAAGAGCAACATCACTAAGCTTCAGCAAGCGCAGAAAAATCACGAGAACTCGATTCCAGCTTTAGCTCTGAATATTCCAACTCAGCTAGAACCTGACACCAATATTTGTTACCTCGCTCTATCTCCTGAGCAAGAGGTTGCTCAAGCAGCGAAACACCTGTTTGCTCAAGGCTACAAATACCCACTGATTCTGGCTCCGAAGGGACGCCTTGGTGATCGTGTTGAGCAAGCGTTTAAAGAAGAGTGGAAGAAATACAGCAATAACGATGTAGCAATCAGCTTCTTCTCGGACAAACGCCAACTTCAACGCAACGTGAATCAAGTATTCGGTCTACAAGAGAGCCAACAGCGCATCGCGCAAATGGATAACCTACTTGATATAGACCTAGAAACCGAACCACGCAGTCGTCGTGATATCGATTCTGTCTACATCGTGGCGAAGAACTCCGAGCTAACGCTGATCAAGCCTTTCATTGAAGTTGCGATCAACCCAGATGCTAGCCAGCCTGCTCTGTTCTCTAACTCACGCAGTAATAGCGGCGACAAGCAGTATGAAGACCTAACAGGTGTATTCTACAGCGATATCCCACTGCTAGTTGAAAAAAAAGGTGAGCTGAACAAAGAGCTTAACGAACTATGGCCAGCACATTCAAACGGCCAGAAACGCCTACAAGCGTTAGGTATGGATGCATACTACCTAATGGATGCGCTACCACAGATGAAAGCCGTACAGGGTTACAGTATTCCGGGTGAAACTGGCGTATTAACCATCGACAACAACTGTGTTGTACAACGTGAAATCAGCTGGGCAGAGCATGGGGCTTTTTAGCCGAACGTTCTTGTCCAAAGCAACGGTCACCCATAAACAAGTGGGTGATCAATACGAGGCCGTGGCAAAGGCCTATTTGACTCGCCACGGTTTATCGTTAATTCAACAAAACTTCATAGCAAAATGTGGCGAGATTGATCTTATAATGCGCCATAACAATACGATTGTGTTTGCCGAGGTAAAATACCGTAAGCAAACTCGCTACGGACATGCCGCTGAGATGGTGACAGCGAAGAAGTCACAAAGGCTACTCAAAACAGCCCAAGTGTGGCTGATGCAGCAAGGCTTGTCGGTACATTCCACAGATTTCAGGTTTGATATCATTGCCATTGAAGGGCCAGATGATCATATCAACTGGATTCAAAACGCGATTACCCAAGGATAAACATGCTAGACAGCATTAAAGAAAGTTTTACAGAAAGTATTCAAATCCAAATTGCGGCTGCAGAAGCACTACCAGATGCAATCACGCACGCCGCTCAAGCTATGGTTGCTACCTTGCTCAACGGAAACAAAATCCTATGTTGTGGTAATGGTGGATCCGCATCAAACGCTCAGCAATTTGTATCATGCCTACTTAACCGTTTTGAAACCGAGCGCCCTAGCCTACCAGCAATGGCCCTTACAGCTGATAACACCACGCTTACTGCGGTTGCAAACGACTACCACTACGAAGAGATCTTCTCTAAACAGGTGCGTGCGTTTGGTCAAACGGGTGATATTTTACTGGCTATCTCGACTAGCGGTAACAGCAAGAACATCATTAAAGCGATGGAAGCAGCGGTAACTCGTGACATGACTATCATCGCCTTTACCGGTAAAGATGGTGGTGAAATGGCAGGTTTGCTTGGTGAGCACGATGTAGAAATTCGTATCCCGTCACACCGCACAGCGCGCATTCATGAAGTGCACATGGTGACACTACACTGCCTATGTGACCTAATCGATCAAGTACTCTTCCCTGCTCACGAAGAGTGATATACGGAGCATCACAATGAAATCATTTACCTCTAAGACGCTATTGAAGCTGATTAGTGTTTCGCTACTTACACTATCTTTGTCTGGTTGTGCTGGCATTTTCATTGCTGGTGCAGCAACCACTGCAAACATTGTCACTGACACGCGAACCACTAAAGAGATTTGGAACGACAACAATATCGAATTTGAAGTCGCAGCCATCACTAACAAACAGCCATACCGTGGTAGCGTTCGTGTCACAGCAAGCTCTTACCGCGGCTCGGTGGTATTAATGGGCCAAGCAACAACAGATGCTGAACGCCGCTCTTTTGAGAGCCAAGCGAAAGATGTACCTGGCGTCGAAACAATTCACAATCAGATTCGCGTGAAAGAGCCTCTCTCTGTTAGCGCTATCAGCAAAGACAGCTGGATTACCACTAAAGTGAAATCGGCTCTGCTGGCTAACTCTGAGCTGAACGGCATCAAGGTGAAAGTCATCACTGAAGATTCAGAAGTATTCTTACTGGGCTTAGTATCTCGTGAACACGCAGATATCGCGACGGAAGTTGCACGCAACATTTCCGGTGTGAAGCAGGTAATCCGAGCATTTGAATATGGTGAAGAAGAGACAGCCGTTAACTAGCGATTAAGCTAAAACTGCAAAGAAATCAGCAGGTAACAGAAAAGAAAAAAGCAGCGATGAGTCGCTGCTTTTTTATTGAGTCGTTACTTATAAATAACGTTATTTGATAACACGAAGGCTTGGACGACCTTTTGCCGGGCGAGGTGGCTCAGGATCTGAGTCTGGCTCTTCAGCTTCTGGTTCAACCGTAGCAACACTCAAAGATGGGCCTTTTTCTGGCTCTTCGAAAGGACTTTCTTCAATCCCTTCTTCGAACGATTCCATGTAAGCCTCTTCAGGTTCAAACATGGTACCAGCACCATTCTCACGAGCGTAAATCGCTTGTACAGCATAAAGTGGAACGATCACAGAGTGAGGACGACCACTAAAACGAGCGCTAAACGTCACAGCTTCATTACCCAGCTCAAGTTGTCCAACTGCACGAGGTGCGATGTTCAGAATGATCTGACCATCTTGAACAAACTCTTCTGGAACTCGCACGCCTGGTAGTGTTGCTTCAACTACAAGGTGTGGAGTCAATTCGTTATCAACCAGCCAATCATAGAATGCACGAAGCATGTATGGTCGGCGTGGTGTCATATTTGAGATATCCATAACGCTTAGCGAACTAGTCGCATCTCGCGCTCAGCTTCCGTTAAAGAAGCTAGGAATGAATCACGTTCAAATACGCGGTTCATGTAAACTTTAAGCTCTTTAGAACCAGGGCCAATTAGCTCGATACCAAGCTCAGGTAAACGCCATAGTAGCGGAGCAAGGTAGCAATCGATTAGGCTGAATTCTTCGCTCATGAAGTACTCGTACTCTGCGAAGATAGGAGCCAGAGTCAGTAGATCGTTACGTAGTTTAGTACGTGCTGCTTCAGATTCTTCAGCGTTGCCTTTAACGATCTTCTCTGCAACTGAATACCAGTTGCGCTCGATGCGGTACATCATTAGACGGCTGTTACCACGAGCAACCGGGTATACAGGCATCAATGGTGGATGAGGAAAACGCTCATCTAAGTATTCCATGATGATCTTAGAGTCGTATAGAGCAAGCTCACGATCAACAAGAGTTGGTACTGATTTGTACGGGTTCAGTTCAACAAGCTCTGCTGGAAGATTTTTTTCATCAACCAACTCAACTTCAACACTTACGCCTTTTTCAGCAAGAACGATGCGCACCTGATGGCTATACATATCAGAAGCACTTGAGAAAAGAGTCATTACAGAACGTTTATTGGCAGCTACAGCCATGGAGCCCTCCAGTACACTTTAAATAAAAACAATGGAGGCCTAAAGCCTCCATTGAACATTAACATAATTTGGGAATTAGCACGGTATTATAGCACAATTAGTGCACATCACGCCAATACTCTTTCTTCAGCAGAATCACAATGATAGTGAAGATTACTAAGAAAGCCATTACCCACCAACCTAGAGCATGACGCTCAAGTTGAACAGGGTCGCCCGAGTAAACTAGGAAGTTAACTAGGTCGCGAACCGCTTCATCGTATTCACCAGCACTTAGTTCACCAGAGCCATCAGTCTCAGTACCAACAACCACTGTTACTTCTTCGCCATCTACAATGTGAGTATCGTAGATTGGTGTAGGGATACCTTGCAGCTCTTCAAGAACGTGCGGCATACCAACACTTGGGAAAACAATGTTGTTCACGCCAAATGGACGAGACTGGTCTTCGTAGAAAGTGCGAAGATACGTGTATAGCCAGTCAGCACCACGAACACGAGCAACCAAAGTTAGGTCCGGCGGCGGAGCACCAAACCAGCTTGCCGCTTGCTCAGAAGGCATCGCATTAACCATTAGGTCACCAATTTTCGCTTCAGGGTCAAAAATCAGGTTTTCCTTCATTAGATCAACAGGGATCTCTAAGTCATTCGCAACACGCTCATAGCGTTGGTATTGCGTTGAGTGACAAGCAAAACAGTAGTTCATGAACATCTTAGCGCCATTTTGCAATGAAGCTTTGTCCGTTAAGTCATTGTTCGCTTTGTCTAATGGTACGTTTGCACCCGCTGCCATCGCCAGTGACGGCAACATAGCAAATAAAATTACAATCCACTTTTTCATTTGAATGTCACCCTTTCTGGTAATGGTTTCGTCGCTTCATTTTTACTGTAGAACCACAGCAGAACGAAGAACATGAAGTAACCTAAGCTAAAGATTTGAGCTAGTAGCGTGTATGTTGGTGTTGCTGGAAGCGCACCAAGTACACCAAGCGCAATAAAGCTTATTGTGAATTGGATGATGTTAATCAAATGCAGTTTGCTACGGTAACGGTAAGAACGCACTTTACAACGGTCGAACCATGGCAGTAGGAATAGCACAACAATCGATGCACCCATTGCTACAACACCTAGCAGCTTATCAGGAACCGCACGTAGGATTGCGTAGAACGGCGTGAAGTACCATACAGGAGCAATGTGCTCAGGTGTCTTCAGCGGGTTCGCAGCTTCAAAGTTTGGCGGCTCAAGGAAGAAACCACCCATCTCTGGGTTAAAGAACAGCACATAACAGAAGAAGAATAGGAAACCAGCAACACCAACCATATCTTTCACTGTCCCGTATGGGTGGAAAGGAATAGAGTCAATGATGTCGTATTTCTTCGTGTAATCTTTATGGAATGGGAACTGAGTTTTGTAGTCGTCGCCCATTGTGCCTTTAGGAAGCTTAGTCTCGATACCGTCTGGGTTGTTCGAACCCACTTCGTGCAGCGCTAGTACGTGAAGCACGATAAGCAGCAGAAGTACGATTGGTAGCGCGATAACGTGCAGTGCGAAGAAACGGTTCAACGTTGCACCAGAGATGATGTAATCACCACGGATCCAAAGCGTTAGGTCATCACCGATAACAGGAATCGCACCAAACAGAGAAATGATTACCTGAGCACCCCAGTAAGACATTTGACCCCATGGTAGTAGGTAACCCATGAAAGCCTCGGCCATAAGCACCAAGAAGATCAACATACCGAAGATCCAAAGTAGCTCACGAGGTTTTTGGTAAGAACCGTAGATTAGACCACGGAACATGTGCAGGTAGATAACAACGAAGAATGCCGAAGCACCTGTCGAGTGCATGTAACGTAGTAGCCAACCGTATTCCACATCACGCATGATGTATTCAACAGAAGCAAACGCACCCTCACCAGACGGTACGTAGTTCATTGTTAGCCAAATACCCGTAAGGATTTGGTTAACCAATACCAACATTGCCAAAGAACCGAAAAGGTACCAAAAGTTAAAGTTCTTAGGCATTGGGTATTCAGATAAGTGCTTTTTGTAAGCATTCATCGCGGGTATACGTTTTTCAACCCAGTCTAGTAGTCCTTGCATTATGCATCTCCCTCGTCAATACCGATCAGGATCTTGGTGTCGCTTAAATACATATGCTTTGGCACAACAAGGTTCAATGGTGCAGGTACGCCTTGGAATACTCGACCAGCCATATCAAATTTCGAACCATGACACGGACAGAAGAAACCAGACTTAACACCTTGTACTTGTTCTGCGAAAGAATCAGGTAGGTAAGTCGGAGAACAACCTAAGTGCGTACAGAAACCAACAGCAACGAAGAATTCCGGCTTAATTGAACGGAATTCGTTCTGTGCGTATTCTGGCTGTTGTTCAGCTTCAGATTGAGGATCACGAAGTTGACCACCGATAGATTTTAGGTTTTCTAGTACCGACTCAGCACGACGTACAACCCATACAGGTTTACCTTGCCACTCGACACGAACCATTTGTCCCGGTTCTAACTTGCTGACTTCCACTTCCACCGGTGCACCCGCAGCTTTCGCCTTGGCACTCGGATTCCATGATTTAATAAAAGGCACGGCTACAGCAGCAGCTCCCAAACCACCAACAACGGCTGTTGTTGCGGTTAAGAAACGCCTGCGACCGTTATTTAAAGGCGCGTTGCTCATCCAAACATTCTCCCATTTGCTCCTTGTGGATTGAAATTATTCCGATTAAAGAGCATGGCTAACAAAATATGTATTTAGTTCTATTTATTGACGGCAAATGATAAATAAAACCCTACTTTTTGACAAGATAAAGCTACCTTTTTGTAACAATCATGAGGCAAAGCGCACATTGAGTTACAAAAGCTTTCAAAATACAAGAATTTGGAAATAAAACGAGAGGGGAAAAGCATTTAGCAGGGGGGAGAAAAACAAAAAGCCCGGCATATAGCCGAGCTTTGAACCACAATTCCAGTAATAAAACTGGGAGCGTGTACTTTTTCGTAAAGAAAAATTAACGCTTAGAGAATTGAGGTTTACGACGTGCTTTACGTAGACCAACTTTCTTACGTTCAACGCAACGAGCGTCACGAGTAACGTAGCCAGCTGCACGTAGAGCAGGACGTAGAGTTTCATCGTACTCCATAAGAGCGCGAGTGATACCGTGGCGGATTGCGCCAGCTTGACCAGAAATACCACCACCAGAAACAGTGATGTAAAGGTCAAGTTTCTCAGTTAGTTCAACTAGCTCAAGAGGTTGCTTAACAACCATACGAGAAGTTGGACGACCGAAGTAAACATCAAGGCTACGCTTGTTGATTACGATCTCACCAGAACCTGGTTTGATGAAAACACGAGCTGCTGAGCTTTTGCGACGACCAGTGCCGTAGTATTGATTCTCTGCCATTTTCATAATCCCCAATTAGATGTCTAGTACTTGTGGTTGTTGAGCAACATGGTTGTGCTCAGCACCAGCGTATACTTTTAGCTTACGGTACATAGCGCGGCCTAGAGGACCACGTGGAAGCATACCTTTAACAGCTAGTTCTAGAACCATTTCTGGTTTCTTGTCGATCAGCTTTTCGAAAGTGATAGACTTAAGACCACCTGGGAACTCAGAGTGACGGTAGTAAACCTTACCCTTAGCTTTGTTACCAGTTACAGCAACTTTCTCAGCGTTAACAACGATGATGTAATCACCAGTGTCTACGTGAGGAGTGTATTCTGCTTTGTGCTTACCACGAAGGCGAGAAGCGATTTCACTTGCTAGACGACCAAGAGTTTTACCTTCAGCGTCTACAACATACCAGTCGCGTTTTACAGTTTCTGGTTTAGCAACGAAAGTTTTCATGCTAATAATTACCTATTTAAAAAATTTACACTTAAGGAATACTCGCGTATTCCCACTGTCTAAGAGTCACCATTCATCACCCCTTCGAGTGTTGGAAAACTCTTGGCATAACGTGATTTAACTCATCGTTAGAGGCCCGCAGTAACGGTAGGTCGCAGGATTATAGAGAAGAGCGAAGAAAAAATCACCTCTTTTTGAACAAAATCACGATTTTTTTATTTCTACTTCTCAATCGAGATAATCCTAGCTAACTCAAGTGCTCTTTTGTTAAATATTCATGACTCTGCATTTCAATTAAACGCGACTGACAACGTTTAAATTCGAACTCTAGCTGGCCGTGGGTATATAAATTTTCAAGCTCTACTTCCGCAGAAATAATCAGCTTTACATTCCGCTCATAGAACTCGTCCACTAGTGCGATAAAACGTCTTGCTGCGTCATCGGAAGTCGCGCCCATTTGCAGTACATCAGCCAAGAGAACCGTGTGGTAAACGCGCGACAGTTCAATATAATCATTCTGGCTTCGAGCCGACTGACAAAGCTGAGCAAAAGTACCATGCAACACGCCATCGCTTGCTTCAATAACGTCTAACTGACGATGATTCACTTCAATTTGCTTGAGTCTCTCTTTATCTTCCCCAACCAGTTGGTTGTAGTACTTTTCAAGATTGATGTTCGCTTGGCTATCTAATGGGTAATGATAAATTTCAGCTTGTTCTAAAGTACGCAGACGATAATCAATGCCGCTATCAACATTGAGAATATGGCAGTTGTCTTGAATCAGCTTAATCGCGGGCAAGAAACGCGCACGCTGCAGACCATTACGATACAGGTCAGCAGGCGGAATGTTCGAGGTTGCAACCAAGATAACCTTTCGTGCGAACAACTCTTGGAATAAGGTACCTAAGATCATCGCATCGGTGATATCGGAAACGAAAAACTCATCGAAACAGATAATATCGGCCTCTTGCTTCAATTTATCAGCAACCAAAGGCAGTGGATCGCTGACATTGCCCAACGCCTTCAATTCATCATGCACTCGATACATAAAGCGGTGAAAGTGAACTCGCATTTTTTTAGTGGTCGGTAAGGCATCGTAGAACGTATCCATAAGGTAAGTTTTACCGCGCCCTACGCCACCCCAAAAGTAGAGACCTTTCGGTGGTGTCGGTAGCTCTGGCTTCTTACCGAGCAATTTCTGGAATCGAGTCAATTGAGGAATGGGAGTATTTACGTAATCTTGGAACTGATGAAAGAGTTCATCTAAAGATTTTACGGCTTGCTCTTGCGCTGGATCTCTTTGAAATCCATGCTCTTTTATATCTTGTTCGTATTTTTGGACGGGATTCATGACGACATTTCCACAATGAAAGCGATATCAGACAGCGAATAAAATTAAGTTCAAACAGTAAGAGACGTGACATTAAGCGGTGAATAATGCAGCATTAAACTGCTAAGTAGCGCACATGCATTTCTCTTTATACTGCGGCTTTCTCATAGTACCATGGAGCCGTAGCACGTGTAACTAAGCAGTAACAAACATGTTAAAAAACAATAATAAGGAGCTGTTATGCCTTGGATGTATGCCATTGCCGGTTTACTAGTCGGAGTTATTTTAGGGGTCGCTATTTCTCGTCTTATGACACCTGAATACAAGAAGCAAAAGAACGTACAGAAAGAATTGGATAGCGCAAAGTTTGCCCTTGAGCAGCAGCGACAAGAGCTGGCTGATCACTTTGCGAAATCAGCAGAGATGTTGGACACCTTAGGTAAGGACTACACAAAACTGTACCAACACATGGAAAAAACCAGCTCAGAGCTAATCCCTAATTTGCCAGAGCAAGACAACCCGTTTGTGAAGACAGCGGCTGCCCATTCAGAAAAGCCACAAGAAAAGTCGGCAACCAAAGAAGCGGCACTGGAAGAGCAACCTAAAGATTACGCCAATGGTGCAACCGGTTTGTTTACTGAACACAAGAAAGAAATCATTGATGCTCCAGATGTCGTCACAGCAAAAGCATCATAAACATTTAACACTTAGGTGAACTTTACAAAGGTTTTTGAGTCATAACTTTCACTCAGGTCATTTGAAACTTCTCATACGTATCACACGTAATGAGAGGGGTAAGACCTTAACTAGAGAGGAGTTTATGATGAAAAAACCTTTGCTTGCTTTATCAGTACTGACCTTAAGCTTAAGTTCAATCATCACCCCCATTCAAGCAACCGCCGCACTTCCATTAAGTGTGGGTAATGAACAATTACCAAGCCTTGCGCCTATGCTTGAACAAGTGACCCCCGCTGTGGTTAGTATCGCCGTTGAAGGCAAACAGGTACAGCGTCAGCAAATCCCTGAACAATTCCAATTCTTTTTTGGCCCAGAGCAAACACGTGAGCGTCCATTTCGCGGTTTAGGCTCAGGCGTGATCATTGACGCCAAGAAAGGCCATATCGTCACCAACTACCACGTAATTGATGGTGCTGACGATATCAAAGTAAGACTTCATGACGGTCGAGAATACGATGCTGAGCTTATCGGCGGTGACCAGATGTCCGATATTGCCCTCTTAAAACTCGAAAAAGCTAAGAACCTGACTCAGATAAAACTCGCAGACTCCGATAAGTTGAGAGTGGGTGATTTCACTGTCGCAATTGGTAACCCATTTGGGCTTGGCCAGACCGTGACATCAGGCATCGTATCCGCTCTTGGCCGAAGCGGCCTCAACCTCGAGAACTTTGAGAACTTCATTCAAACTGATGCGGCTATCAACAGCGGTAACTCAGGTGGTGCGCTAGTGAACCTCAACGGTGAACTAATTGGTATCAACACAGCTATTCTTGGCCCCAACGGAGGTAATGTCGGTATCGGCTTTGCAATTCCATCCAACATGATGAAAAACCTGACAGAACAGATTATCGATTTCGGTGAAGTTAAACGCGGCATGCTTGGCGTTCAAGGTGGTGAGATCACCTCAGAGCTTGCAGAGGCATTAGGTTACGAGTCCAGTAAAGGCGCCTTCGTTAGCCAAGTCGTGCCAGACAGTGCCGCCGATGATGCTGGCTTAAAAGCGGGTGACATTATTATCTCTATTAATGGCAAGCGAATTGATACCTTCAGCGAGTTAAGAGCTAAAGTCGCAACGCTCGGTGCAGGCAAAGAGATCGAGTTAGGTGTGGTTCGCGATGGTAAGAATAAAACCTTCGATGTAACGCTAGGTGAGTCAACCAATAGTAAGACTAAGGCCGAAAAGTTGCATGAAGGACTAACTGGTGCAGAGCTTACCAACACCACTGGTAATGACTCTGCAACAGGCGTCAAAGTATCTAGCGTCGCTCAAGGTTCACCGGCGGAAGCTTATCAGCTCCAGAAAGATGACATCATCATCGGAGTGAACCGCCAGCCCGTTAAGAACCTTGCCGAGTTTAGAGCGATCGTTGAAAAACAACCTGGTGTATTAGCACTCAATATCCAGCGAGATGACAGAACCATCTACCTCGTAATTCGCTAACGAGTTCGTCAACACAAACACAGGGAGACTGAGTAAGTTTGCTTTAAACTTACTCAGTCTCTCTTTTCTTTAGATGAATCAAAATGCTATGCTTCACAAGTAAATCAAACTAGTCACCCATGCGTGGAGGCTCAATACCTTACCTGTCGAAGAGGGAAACATGCTGGCCTTTCTATTTCGTTCTATCTCCCTTGGACTCGTTTCAGCGGCGCTGATTCTTCTTGCCTTTCCTAGCTTAAGGCCAGCCATTGTTGCAGATGTGACTAGCCCTAAAGTCGATAATATTGGCTCTCTTCAGATTTCATTTAATCAAGCGGTACGCCGCGCTGCACCTGCTGTGGTGAATATTTACAGCCGTAAATACGCAGAAAGTGATCGTAACAAACTACTGACTCAAGGTTTGGGTTCGGGGGTTATTGTCAGCGAAAAAGGCTATATCATTACCAACTTCCACGTAGTTGCTCAAGCTGACCAAATTGTTGTCGCACTTCAAGATGGCCGAGTAGCAGCAGCGCAACTTGTCGGTTCAGACAAGCGCACCGATATCGCGATACTGAGAGTCAGCGGTGATAACCTACCGGTGATTCCACTCAACCCGAACTACAAAGCCAATGTCGGTGATGTGGTACTGGCTATCGGTAACCCATACAACCTAGGTCAAACGACCACCTTTGGCATCATCTCCGCAACAGGTCGCTCTTCGATCAGTGCCGATGGCCATCAAGCCTTTATCCAGACTGATGCGGCAATCAATGAAGGTAACTCTGGTGGAGCTCTGGTTAACTCTCAGGGTGAGTTAGTCGGCATCAATACAGCCTCTTTCCAACAAGCGACCGACATGGAAACCTACGGTATTTCATTTGCTATCCCCTACCCACTTGCCAATAAAATCATGGAAAAGATCATCGCTGATGGTCGTGTGATCCGTGGTTATATCGGTATCGACGGGCAAGACATCAACTCAGTCACTTCTCGCATGTTGGGTACTAAGAATATCGGTGGGATTGTTGTGTTGGGTATCGATCCAAATGGTCCGGCTGCGGATGCAGGTTTTGAAGCTCAAGATATTATTGTCAGCATCAACAATAATCAGGTGAATGGTCGCCAGAGCGTGATGGATATCGTTACCGATCTACGCCCAGGTACGGTGATCGATGTCGGCATCTTGCGCCAAGGTGAAAACAAGACTCTCAAAGTGACGATTGCTGAAGATACTCGCCTGTAGAGTAAACGCTAAAAGTAAGTGATTAAAAGCAACTGACAGACAAAGACAAAAAAACCCAGCTCACAGGCTGGGTTTTCTTTTATCCGAAGATAGCATCAAATGTCTTTACGATTCACTTGGCTCTTCGATATCAATGCGAGTCACACGCTGTAGGCCTCTTGGCAGTAGACCGCCACGACGACCACGTTCACCACGGAAGTTTTCAAGGTCAGCCGGTTTTAAGCCAAGCTTACGTTTACCCGCGTAGATGGTCAGCGTTGCATTCTCAGGAATAGCCATCAGGTGCGATACAAACTCTTCACGCTCTTTAGCCTTCGCAGAAGGAATGTTGATGATCTTGTTACCCTTACCTTTGCTCAATTGAGGTAGGTCTTTTATTGGGAACAACAACATGCGGCCTTGGTTGGTAATCGCTAGAATCTGGTTACTTTCCAAATCAGCAATCGGACTAGGCGCCATCACTTCTGAAGATTGCGGCAGGTTAACCAGAGCTTTACCGCTCTTGTTCTTAGACAGCAGATCGCTACCCTTACAAACAAAGCCGTAACCAGCATCAGAGCCAACTAACCATAGCTGTTCATCTTCTCCCATCACCACTTGGCGAATAGAGGTGCCTGCGCTTATGTTCAAGCGACCGGTAATCGGCTCACCTTGGCTTCGCGCAGATGGTAATGAATGAGACTCAAGGGAGTAACTTCGGCCATCACTGCCAAGGAACACCGCTTGCTGATTACTCTTACCCTTGGCGCTCGCTAGGAATTTATCACCCGATTTGTAGTTCAAGCCTTCAGCGTCAACCTCATGCCCTTTCGCATGACGAATCCAACCTTTCTCAGACAGCACAACAGTAATTGGTTCGCTAGGTACCAAATCACGCTCAGTCATCGCTTTTGCTTCAGCACGTTCAACTAATGGAGAACGACGGTCATCACCGTATTTATCGGCGTCAGCTTGAATTTCTTTCTTGATAAGTGTGTTTAGACGACGCTCAGAGCCCAGTAGCTTCTCTAGCTTCTCACGCTCTTTCTCTAGTTCATCTTGCTCGCCGCGGATTTTCATCTCTTCCAGCTTAGCAAGGTGACGAAGTTTAGTATCAAGGATAGCGTCAGCTTGAATTTCCGTAATACCAAAGCGCTCCATCAGAACCGCTTTAGGGTCATCCTCAGTTCGGATGATCTCAATTACTTCATCAAGGTTGAGGTAAGCAACCAGCAAACCTTCCAAGATGTGTAGGCGAGCTAGTACTTTATCTAAACGGTGTTGCAGACGACGGCGAACCGTTGTGCGACGGAACTCAATCCACTCTTTCAGAATTTGTACCAGGCCTTTAACTTGAGGGCGATTGTCTAAGCCAATCATGTTCAAGTTAACACGGAAGTTCTTCTCAAGATCTGTCGAAGCAAATAGGTGACTCATCAGTTGATCACAATCGATACGATTCGAACGAGGCACCACTACGATACGTGTTGGGTTCTCGTGATCGGATTCATCACGCAAATCATCAACCATTGGCAGCTTCTTAGCACGCATCTGGTTAGCGATTTGCTCAAGTAGCTTAGCGCCCGATACTTGGTGAGGCAGAGCTGTGATAACAATATCAGAGCCTTCTTTGTGCCAAACCGCACGCATCTTGATGCTGCCACGACCCGTTTTGTAGATCTTTTCGATATCCGACTTCGGAGAAATAATCTCAGCTTCTGTCGGATAGTCAGGGCCTTGGACGCTTTCCATGATGTCTGATAGCTCAGCTTTAGGGCTATCGATTAGCTTAATCGTCGCATCAGCAATCTCACGCACGTTATGTGGTGGGATATCAGTTGCCATGCCTACTGCAATACCAGTAATACCGTTAAGTAGGATATGAGGCAGACGCGCGGGCAACATTTGTGGCTCTTTCATGGTGCCATCAAAGTTTGGTTGCCACTCAACTGTGCCTTGGCCTAATTCACCAAGCAGTACCTCAGCAAACTTAGACAGTTTCGCTTCAGTATAACGCATCGCTGCGAATGATTTCGGGTCATCGGGAGCACCCCAGTTACCTTGACCATCTACCAATGGGTAACGGTAAGAGAACGGCTGTGCCATCAGTACCATGGCTTCGTAACAAGCAGAGTCACCGTGCGGGTGATACTTACCTAGTACGTCACCAACGGTACGTGCTGATTTCTTATATTTCGAAGCGGCAGATAGACCAAGCTCAGACATCGCATAGATAATACGACGCTGTACAGGCTTAAGGCCGTCACCGATATAAGGCAATGCACGATCCATGATTACGTACATTGAGTAGTTTAAGTAGGCGTCTTCGGTGAACTTGCGCATTGGCAATTGTTCAACGCCATCAAATGTAATTTCGTTAGACATCCATTATACCTCGGCCATATCACCGTTAGTCTGTAGCCATGTACGGCGATCATCAGCGCGTTTTTTACCTAGCAGCATGTCCATCATCTCAAGTGTCGCTTCGTTATCGTCAATGGTTAATTGAACAAGGCGACGAGTATTTGGATCCATGGTGGTTTCACGTAGCTGAAGTGGGTTCATCTCACCCAGACCTTTGAATCGTTGTACGTTGATTTTGGATTTCTTCTTAGACAAGCGCTCAAGTACGCCATCTTTCTCATCGTCATCCAATGCGTAGAACACCTCTTTACCACAGTCGATACGATACAGTGGCGGCATTGCTACATAGATATGACCCGCTTCAACAAGTGCGCTGAAGTGACGAGTGAATAGTGCACATAGTAGTGTCGCGATATGAAGTCCATCCGAGTCCGCATCGGCAAGGATACAGATCTTACCGTAACGCAGGCCTGATAAATCGTCGTTGTCTGGGTCAATACCCAAAGCCACTGAGATATCGTGAACCTCTTGAGACGCCAATACTTGGTCTGCAGACACTTCCCATGTATTTAGGATTTTACCGCGCAATGGCATTACTGCTTGGAACTCACGATCGCGAGCTTGCTTAGCAGAACCACCCGCCGAGTCCCCTTCCACGAAGAAGATTTCAGTGCGATTCAAATCTTGTACCGAACAGTCGGTTAGCTTGCCTGGTAGTGCAGGGCCAGACGCGACTTTCTTACGTACTACTTTCTTACTGGCACGCATACGACGGTGCGCATTCGCAATACACGCTTCCGCTAACTGCTCTGCCAGTTGTGGTTTTTCATTCAACCATAGGCTGAAGGCATCTTTTACGACACCAGAAACAAATGCAGCGGTTTGACGAGAAGATAAACGCTCTTTTGTTTGACCTGCAAACTGAGGATCTTGCATCTTCACCGATAGCACGTATGAACAGCGGTCGAAGATGTCATCACCCGTTAGCTTAACGCCACGTGGTAATAGATTACGGAATTCACAGAACTCACGCATTGCATCCAATAGACCTTGGCGCAGACCGTTTACGTGCGTACCACCTTGCTTAGTCGGTACCAGGTTCACGTAACTCTCAGTGATCATGTCGCCGCCTTCTGGTTGCCAAATGATCGCCCAGTTCGCCATTTCCGTTTCAGCAACGAATTCACCGACATAAGGCTCTTCAGGCAACAGGGTATAACCTTTTACGCCTTCAGCAAGATAATCCTTTAGACCATCTTCATAGAACCATTTGTGTTCTTCATTGTTCACTTTGTCGCTAAAGGTGATTTCTAACCCCGGGCAAAGTACCGCTTTCGCACGTAAATTGTTGATTAGGCGAAGCGTTGAAAACTTAGAGCTATCGAAGTATTTAGGGTCAGGCCAGAAGTGTACTGATGTACCACTGTTGCGATGACCACAAGTGCCTGTAACCGTCAGTTCAGTAACCGCTTTACCATGCTCTAGAGCGATTTCATGAACTTGACCTTCACGGCGAACCGTAACCTCAACACGCTTAGACAGGGCGTTTACTACCGAGATACCTACACCGTGCAAACCACCAGAAAACTTGTAGTTGTTGTTCGAGAACTTACCACCCGAGTGGAGCTTGGTTAGAATCAGCTCAACACCTGAGATGCCTTTTTCAGGGTGGATATCGACAGGCATACCACGACCATCATCGGTAACTTCTAATGATTGGTCTGCATGAAGCACAACTTTGATTTTCTTAGCGTGTCCCGCTAGAGCTTCATCGACCGAGTTATCAATGACTTCTTGGGCAAGGTGGTTCGGCCTTTCTGTCTCGGTATACATACCTGGGCGGTGTCGCACAGGGTCGAGACCTTCAAGTACCTCGAGGTCTTTTGCATTATATTGTTCAGTCATAATACGGAGTTTACTCAAAAAGTTTGCGTCAGTTCGCTGGCTCCAGTTTCACTAAAGCAGAATCATTACTATGAACCGTCATAGCAGAGCGAACGAGCGAAGTATTGGGGAATATAGTCTGGAAGCTGAGTAATGATGTCAAGCTAGTTCAAAAACTAAGACATCAAACTATGATATTTCACCATTGATAGATGAAATAACAAGCAAAAGAGAGAAATCTACTCAGTGAATAAAATAGGTTATAGCTGTAGAAAGGTGATGATTTGTTGTGGGTAGCGTTCAAAATCAACAAAGCTATGATCTCCGCCCTCTTCTACAGTTTGTGTTGCACCTTGATACTTCTCAACCGCTTGTCGGTAATCCAGAACTTCATCTTCCGTTTGTTGAAGTAACCAGAAATCGCTTGGCTTTGCTACATCTGGCACATCTAACGCCTTTAATTCATCAATATGCTTTGTTTCCAGTACATATCGTTCATCTGTGTATGGGTTTACTTGCTCACCTAAATAGTCCACAAGCAGTTCATACGGTTTCACCGCGGGATTAACCACAACCGCCTTAAAGCCATAATGACTGTTGAGCCAAGTTGAAAGATAGCCGCCTAATGAGCTGCCGACCAGTGCAATCTGATATTGATCTTTGTGTTGCTCCACGAGCTGCTGCAGGAAAAGGGCAGCTTGTTGCGGGAAACTCGGCAGTTGCGGTATTAGCACCTTAATATCCGCGCGATGCTCCGCGCAATACTCGGCCATCACCATCGCTTTGTGAGAACGTGATGAACTATTAAAACCATGGATATAGAGAAGCAGTGATGGCTTTATGGTTTGATTGATAGAATCAGACATCGGTAGCAACCTTTATTAATAACCCGCAGCCTTAAAATCAGGCAAGAACTGCCCATGAGGCAAGCGACGAACTTGAGTGCTGACCGTACCATCTTGATGCAATTCGATCTCTCTCCACCCCGGAGATAAGGTATCTACGGCGAAGTCATCTGAATTTGGCTTGAACTGAACGCAAGTCGACGGAGTTGCCATGACTTGTACACCATGATGTTCTCGATTCATGTCTTGGTGAACATGGCCACACAACACAGCTTTCACGTTAGAATGCTGTTGGACGACGTCCCAGAACTGGTCGGCATCTTTAAGGTTGTGCTGATCGAGCCAAGCACTGCCCACCAACAACGGATGATGATGAAGCAAAACCAAGGTATTACGTTCAGGAAATTCCGCTAACTTTTGTTCAAGCAGATCGAGTTGTTGATCGCTCAGACGCCCGTGAGGTACGCCAACCACTTGAGAGTCCAACATGATCATTTGCCAACACTCGCCCAGCAATACATGTTCGACACATTGAATCTGTGGTGATGGTAAAACACTGCCCATATTAGGCTTAAAATCATGGTTTCCAGGTAGCCAGTAACACGGTTTTTCTAAGGGTTGAATCCCTGATTCAAATTTCTGGTATGACTCAGCGCTGTGATCTTGAGAAATGTCACCAGTCGCTAAGATCGCTTGATAGTCAAAGCCCTGACTAACAATGCCATCGACTACAGCACGAAAGCTATCTTGAGTGTTGATGCTTAATAAGCTGCCATTGCTCGGCGCAAACAAATGCGTATCCGTTAGCTGCACAAGCTTAATACTGCTCTCATCAAATTTTGAAGTGTGTGATAATTCCAAAATAACAAATCCAGATACGTTACTGTTTAGACTTTAAAAATGTTCTTAAATTAGCTCAATTAAAAGGCAATTGGAGTTCGGCTGATACCAGTTTTTAAACAAAACGTTAACCATTCCCCAAGAAATTTATTCAATTGAAATTTCTCATCCTTTTGCAGAAGCTTAGTGTTGGGATAGTCATATTTCGCTTTGACTCGCGAAAAATCCCCGCTAGCGCACACTTCTGCAACTCGAGCGTCGTGATATAGCCTGACAGACATTTTTGGCAAAGGAAACACTGGCATCGCGTCACTCTGACATATATCTATTAATGTGGTGTATTTTGTGACCTCATTCACTGTCAATTGATACACCATATTAACGGCTTGGTAACAGCGGACATCACCAACCTCATGCCCAACCGGTAACAAAGCGTTAAGTTTGGCATAATTCGTCTCATAGACTCGCATCAATTCAGCAAGATCAACATGATACGGTTTTTTGACCGCTATATTTGGCATAACGTTAAGCCACCCACTCTGACTGTAATTCTTGGTAGTTCAATTGTAGCCATTGCAGCGCAATGATTGTGGCTCCATTTTCAAACACACCGTCTTTCACTAACTGATAAGCGGCTTCACGGCTCATCACTTGTACACGAATATCCTCACCTTCGTAATCCAATCCGTGCACCCCTTTGGCCGTGGTGGCATCCACACAGCCAACAAAAACATCCAGCTTTTCTGAGCAACCACCTGATGAAGGGTAATATGAAGTAATGGGCAACACAGTTCCGACTTCGACTCCGGCTTCTTCCATCGCTTCACGACGAGCCACATCTTGAGGCGACTCATCGGTATCAATGATCCCAGCAACAATTTCGTATTGCCAAGGGTTCTCATGCTCTAAAGCACCAACGCGGATCTGTTCAACGATCACCACTTCATCGCGCACAGGATCATAAGGTAGCAAAGCGGCAGCATGACCACGCTCAAACATTTCACGTTCTATCGGTTGGCTCCAGCCTCCCTCAAACAGCTTATGCTTAAATGTGTACTTAACCATTTTGAAAAAACCACGAAACAGCGTCTCTTTTGAGACTATTTCCACATCTTGCGGAGTAAACTCATGTCGTTGATTGTCAGACTGTTGCATTTGGTACCTCACTAAGTGATCTTTATAGTTTACTCATTGTCCGAGTTAACTACCAAGGATAAGGTTCAACTTTTTATATAAAACTTATAATTAAAGTTAAGTTTTAAAAAATAAATATTGCACAAGTGGACAGTTAAATGTAAAAAAGTGCAAAGTTTCGAGTAAATTACCACCAAACTGGGTTAAACTCTTTTAAAGAAAATTCCATAAAAGGCAGGAATAGGAAAATGAAAAAACTGCTTCCACTATTTATCAGTGCAGCAATTGGCAGCCTGAGTTCGTCAGCTTTTGCTGATACGCTAGCTGAAGTTTACGACCAAGCAAAACAGAACGATCCACAACTTCTTCGTTCAGCAGCGCAGCGCGATGCCGCTTTTGAAGCAGTAACGTCAAGCCGTAGCTCTTTGTTACCGCAAATTAATCTAACAGCAAACTACGATATCAATCGTGGTGATCGAAGTGATATGAGCAATGACAACAACCAATGGGGTGTTGGCATCGGTTTCAGCCAAGAGCTATACCAACGCTCTTCGTGGATCACTCTAGACACGGCAGAGAAATCGGCTCGTCAAGCAGATTCAGCATACGCGGCAGAGCAACAAGCTTTGATTCTGCGTACAGCAACAGCTTACTTCGACGTACTTCGTGCTCAAGATAACCTAGAATTTGTTCGTGCTGAAAAAGCAGCGGTAGCTCGTCAGCTTGAGCAAACTAAGCAACGTTTCGAAGTGGGTCTTTCTGCTATTACCGATGTACATGATGCGCAAGCTCAGTACGATGGCGTTTTAGCTGATGAAGTATTAGCAGAGAACGATCTGACTAACAGCTATGAAGGTCTACGTGAGATTACAGGTCAAGAACACTCTAACCTAAGCATCCTAGATACTGACCGCTTCTCAGCGAGCAAATCTTCTGAGTCGGCAACCGCTCTTGTTGAACAAGCCGAGCAAAAGAACCTTAGCCTACTAGCTGCGCGTATCTCTCAAGACGTAGCAAAAGACAACATCTCTCTAGCAAGCTCTGGTCACCTGCCAAGCCTAACGCTAGATGGTAGCTATGGTCTCTCAGAGCAGACTGACAGCTCTAACAGCCAAAACGATTACGATGCAGATAACCTAAACATTGGTTTGAACTTAGTTGTTCCTCTATACACGGGTGGTAACACAACTTCTTTGACTAAACAGGCTGAGTACAACTACGTTGCAGCAAGTGAAGATCTAGAAGCGACTTACCGAAGCGTTGTAAAAGACGTACGTGCATTCAACAACAACATCAGCGCTTCAATTGGTGCGCTACGCGCTTACGAGCAATCTGTTGTTTCTGCTCAGTCAGCTCTAGAAGCAACAGAAGCAGGTTTCGATGTGGGTACTCGTACTATCGTTGACGTACTAGATTCAACTCGTCGTCTGTACGATGCAAACAAAAACCTTTCAGACGCTCGTTACAACTACATCCTAAGTGTCCTTCAGCTTCGTCAAGCAGTTGGTACGCTAAGCGAGCAAGACATCGTTGATGTAAACGCAGGTCTAAAAGTAGCAAGTAAGTAATTCTTAATTGCTATACTTAAGCTATAGGTACAAAAATGCCGCTCAATGAGCGGCATTTTTATTATCTGTTCTAAAGCTAGCTGAGAAGTTTCGAGCTAAAAGGCGAAACGTTAACCTCGACCGCCTTTGATCGCTTTAATGATTTCAGTAGTCGAGCAACCATCTTCAAAGTTAAGTACTTTAACTTCACCACCAGCAGCAATCACTTCCGCACCACCAGCGATCTCTTCAGGCTTGTAATCACCGCCTTTCACTAAGATGCTTGGTAGTACTTCAGAGATCAAACGTTGAGGTGTGTCTTCAGAGAAAGGCACCACCCAGTCAACTGCGCCTAAGCCCGCCAATACCGCCATACGACGATCAGTTGGGTTCACAGGACGACCAGGGCCTTTCAAACGCTTAACAGATTCGTCGGTATTAACGGCAACGATCAAACGGTCGCCAAGTTCAGCCGCGTGGTTCATGTAAGAAACATGCCCCGCATGCAGAATATCAAAGCAGCCATTAGTCATAACGACCTTCTCGCCTTTCGCGCGAGCGCGCTTCACCGCTTCTACCAGTGCTGCTTCAGAGATCACACCGTAGTCTGTATCTTGACTACCGTGAATCGCTTCCGCTAATTCAATTGTCGACAAGGTTGATGTACCTAGCTTACCAACCACAACACCAGCTGCCGCGTTCGCTAATGCACACGCTTCATCCAATGGTTTACCGGCAGCAACAGAAGCAGCAAGAACGGAGATAACCGTATCACCAGCACCTGTCACGTCGTAAACTTCTTTCGCTTGAGTTGGCAAGTGGAATGGTGCCTGACCTTTACGTAGTAACGTCATACCATTTTCACTGCGAGTCACCAATAAAGCTTCAAAGTCATACTTCTCGATCAAGGCAATACCCTTCTCGATAAGATCTTCTTCTGATTTCACTTTACCTGCAACCAGCTCAAACTCTGCCATGTTTGGTGTCAGTAATGTCGCACCACGGTAGCGCTCTAAATCCGCACCTTTGGGATCGATGAATACAGGAACATTGGCTGCGCGTGCTTTTTGAATGAAACTCTGTACATGCTCTAATGCACCTTTCGCGTAATCCGACAAGATAACCGAACGTACATTTGGTAGGGCTTGCTCCATGCGAGACAAAATAAGCTCTGGATTGGTGTTTTCAAACTTGTCTTCAAAATCAAGACGTATCAACTGCTGACCACGGCTCATCACTCGTAGTTTGGTGATGGTTGGATAGTCTTCTAACTCAACAAAATCACACTTAACCTTCAGCGCACCCAAGGTGTTTTTCAACACCTCAGCTGGTTCATCTTTACCAGTTAAACCAACAACATGAGCATGACCGCCAAGCGAGGCAATATTCATTGCTACGTTGGCAGCACCACCTGGACGCTCTTCGTTATTTTCTACTTTTACCACGGGCACAGGGGCTTCTGGTGAAATACGGCCAGTTGGACCATACCAGTAACGATCAAGCATGACGTCACCGACAATAAGAACACCTGATTGGCTGTAGTCAGGTAGAATTGGTTTCATTGTTGAGCTCCAAAAATCGAATCTGGCTAGAGTCTAGCACACTGATTACAGTGGCTAAACCATAGAAAAATGAGTAAAGCCTATCTCGATAGGCACTGTGCTAGCTAAGCGAAAGACAAGTTACACTTCCATCCATTGCTTCCATGCGTGAACCACATGTTCTCTTTCCATTTCGAACTTATTAATTGCAACATCAGCATCAAGATTAAGTAGGTTACGATGGTGTATTTCATCGCGTAGCGTTGTGTATGCATTGGTCAATGCCATGCCTTGTTGCTCGTCCATGATTCCTTGTGACATAAGACTCTCAAAGATTCTGACATTGTCACACCAACGTGTCAGCTTTGGCTTCTCGTGGCTGTATCGTAACACTAAGTATTGCGCTAAAAACTCAACATCAGTGATGCCACCAGCATCCTGTTTGAGCATGAATCGTTCGGCTTTTTTACCGCCAAGGTGATCACGCATTTTTTCTCGCATATCTACCACTGCTTTTTTCAAAGTTGCTTCATCACGTGATAGACACAACACCTCATGACGTGTTTTGTTGAATGCGGAAGCCAATTGCTCATCACCGTAGATCATACGAGCTCGAGTCAGCGCTTGATGCTCCCATGTCCATGCGTCGTTGTGTTGATACTCATCAAAGGCATCAGTTGGACTAACCAACAAACCCGAAGCACCCGATGGACGCAAGCGAGTATCGACTTCATACAGGATTCCCGACGCGGTTCTGGTCGAGAAGATATGAATAATACGCTGCGCCAACCTTAGATAAAATTGGCGTCCATCGATCTCTTTCTTACCATCAGTATAGATGTGTACCGGGCAGTCGTGCATAAACACAATATCGAGGTCTGAGTTGTAACCAAGCTCCCAACCGCCGACTTTGCCATAACCGACAACAGCAAAACCGCGGCCTTCACGGTCTTTAACATGAGTGGGCTCACCAAACTTAGCCGACACTTGTAACCAAGCTTGGTTAACACCGGCTTCAACAATCGCTTCTGCTAAGTAAGTCAGGTGATCACTCACCTTCATCACCGGCAGCACACCCGCTATATCCGCCGCAGCAATCCTTAGGATACAAGTCTGCTTAAACTGACGCAGACCTTCCATCTGCTGTTCCATGTCGTCTTCAGGAATACGAGCAAGGTAATCACGTAATTCTGTCTTGTAAGACTCAAGCGGCACCGGGTTATAGAGCTGCTGAGGGTCGATAAGTTCATCTAACAGAATAGGGTAACGTCCAAGCTGTTCTGAGATCATCGGGCTCGCGGTACACAAACGAACAAGTTGAGTCAATGCAGCGGGGTGCTCATCGAGCAACTCTAGATAAGTGGTACGCGTGACAATTTTATGCAGTAAATGCAGTACACGCGATAAACCAAACTCAGCGTCTTTAGCTGTGTACAGGGCCTGAAAGACTTTCGGCATCAGTCGATTGAGAACTTCACGCCCACGCGGACCAAGGGTTTTCTTAGCGATATCCGCTTTAAATTGAATAATGGTTTTCGCAGCTTCTGGCGGATTGGCGATAGCAATATCATGCTCCAATACATGCTCGATAACATCCGGCTTATGGGCCATATCCCACAGCTCACTGAAGTGACTCGCGATTGGGTTAGCGTCCTCTTCGTCAATCCCGATCAGCTCTTCGAACACGTTATGTACGTTTGCCATATGGGCACGAGTTGCAGTAATCAAACTCTCCCAATCACTGAATTGCATGGCAACAGCAAGCTGAAGTTGTTCAAACTCACCATCCGGCAACGTCTGAGTTTGCTTGTCAGCCATCGCTTGCAATAGGTTTTCTAGGCGACGTAAAAACAGGTAAGCATCGCGCAGGTCAGTCACTTCTCCGGCTTCTAGCAGATGCAGAGAGTCAATGGCGGTTAACGTCTCTAAAAGCCCTCGTCCACGTAGGCTAGGCTCACGGCCACCACGAATCAGTTGGAAGACTTGTGCAATGAACTCAACCTCACGAATACCGCCTGAACCGAGCTTGATGTTATTGGATAAGCCACGACGACGCACTTCACTGCTGATCATCGATTTCATTCGGCGCAAAGATTGAATTGCACTGAAATCGATATAGCGACGGAAGACAAACGGACGTAGCATCTTGCGCAACTCTTGATACTCTGGGTACATTTCACTGCCCATTACGCGCGCCTTAACCATCGCGTAACGTTCCCAGTCTCGCCCTTGTTCTTGGTAGTAATCTTCCAGAGCGGCGTAACTCATCACCAATGGTCCACTCTCGCCAAAAGGACGCAGACGCATATCGACGCGATAACAGAACCCATCAAAGGTTTGTTGATCCAGCGCCTTGATAATACGCTGCCCTAAGCGGGTAAAGAACTGCGCATTGGCGATACTGCGTCTTGCTCCTTGGGTTTCGCCATTCTCAGGATAAGTAAAGATCAAATCGATATCAGAAGAAAAGTTGAGTTCACCGCCACCAAGCTTACCCATGCCAATGATAAGCATCGGCTGTGCTTCACCCTGTTCATTACAAGGTGTGCCCCACTCTTTACAGCAAATGTCGTACTGCCATTGATAAGTCTCGAAGATCATCGCTTCGGCCAACATAGAGAGATGACTTAGGCTCTGTTCAAGCTCCCAAGAGCCCATAAAGTCACGCCATGCAATATAGGTCATTTCTCGATTGCGGAATTGACGTAGCACTCGCTGACCGCTCATTTCGTCCATACAATCAGAAAGCAGCTCAGCCAATCGTCCACGATACCCTTCAGCACGCTCCTCACATTCCAACATATCCGGTAGAGTCGTCGATAAAACGGTGTCACGTTGTAAGCAATCACCAATAAAGCAGCTTAATCCTAAGACGCGTTTAAGGTCTTCAATTAGCGGCTCAGGCCAAGCATTAATGGCTTCACTTTGGTGCTCTAATAATTGCTTAAAAGCTGACTGCGAATGAGTGACGAGTTGAGGAGGCAATGGCATGTTTCTTCCTTGTATAAGCTGCGCGCGAACAATCAATTTGTTGGGTCAGTTTTTCAATAACGAGTTTTCATAACTAATACCAATCACAGTAAGTAAGTGTTCAGAGATAGCGTAGGAAAAAAGCTTGAGAACAAGGCTGCTCTTTTCAATAAATAGTTTCGATAAGTAGTTATTCTACATTCAAAAATTCTAACGCTGTTATCGAGATTTTTAACAAGCTAGGGTGACCAGTTATTTACTACGATTGGTATAAGATAGTTATACCAAAGTTACGCCAATAAAAAACGCCCACATCAGCAATGTGGGCGTTTTATCAGTGAACTTATCAAGTGAGACCTTTCTCTCTAGAAAAAAAGGCTCTATCAATAGGGTTTAGAGAACAAGGTTATACCTTAAACTGCTTAATCTTACCGTCGAGTTCTTGTGCGTTGCTTTCCATAAGCTGAGAGGTCTCCAACAGCTCACCAACAACCACAACTGAAGCTTCCACCAGCTCACGAACATTGGTCAGGTTGACACTCATCTCTTCCGCAACGCTGCTCTGCTGGCCTGCAGCCGTCGCAATCTGGAAGTTCATGTCATTGATTTGGTTAACTTGGCTCACGATACCATCAAGCTCAGAGCCTGCATTGGTCACAAGGTCCACGCCTTCAGCCGCTTCAACAACACTCTTCTCCATCAGTTCTACCGCAGAGTTAGCGCTGCTTTGTAGATGACTGATCATATCTTGAATCTCTACCGTTGCTTGCTGAGTACGTTGTGCAAGGTTACGAACCTCATCAGCAACAACCGCAAAACCACGACCCGCTTCACCTGCACGGGCCGCTTCAATTGCAGCGTTCAATGCTAGTAGGTTTGTTTGTTCTGAAATGCCTTGGATAGTACCAACCACACTGCCGATTGAGTCAACGCGCTCTTCAACTTGGTTTACCGCTGCCGCTGATGCTGCGATATCTGAAGATAACTCACTCATCTTAGAAACAGACCCTTGAACGAACTTCTGACCAGTAAGAGCTTGGCCTGATGCCTGTTCCGTCAATGAAGAAGCGCTTTGCGCATGCTCAGCAACAGTTTGTACCGTAGAGGTCATCTCACTCATTGCTGTTGCCAGCTGATCAATCTCATTGAACTCTTCTTGAGCTGATTCTTTGGTTTCAGACATGCTGATGGTCATCACTTCCGTCAGAGCAAACAGTTCATCAGAAGAGGCCACCTGAGTTTTGATCATGTCGTTCAGTTGAACGCGAGTTTTTTCGAGTTCACGTGCCACATCGCCGTATTCATCTTTACAGTCCATTTGAATCGGCACTGATAAGTTCTTGTCGGCCATGGTTTTAATGGCATCACTGAGGTATTGAGTTTGGCGCAGCATAACGCGAGCTGCCGCTAATAAAAGAACCACAAACACAATGATCATCAAGCCTGTCTGCCAAGCGACTTGAACTAGGTAAGTCTCATAATGCTGCTGCGCGACTTGTGCATTATTCGTTGCAGCGAGCAATGAATCGTAAAACGTGCTCGCGTCCCATAGCTGTTTAGAAATGATCAAGATGGTACTGAACACCATCAGCATGATCATTTTCGGAACGAGACGAACGTCAGAGATTACCCTTTCCCACGGCTTGAATGACAGTTTAGTCATTGTCAGTTCTCCATTAACTCTTATATATTGATGGCTTCTATACCCGCGAGATGGCTGATTGAGTCAGGTTCGCGATTTATTTTGAGCCTCGTATGAATGTTAAATAGTATCAAAGACACACCTAAGCCGATGAGCTTATTATCACTGATTCTCTCTTTCTTAGCGTTATTTGTGATCTCAGGCTTGTTGTTTGCGCCGATTGATAAAGAATCGAAACAAGTCCTTATCGGCCTCGATTTTATAATCTATAGTGTTTTTCTTTTTCAGCTCACGATTGATCTATTCAGATCACAAAACAAGAAAGAATACCTCAAAGTACACTGGATCGATTTCTTGGCAAGTATCCCAATGATCGAGCCACTCCGTTTCGCTCGTATTTTTCAAATTCTGCGAGTCATCTTGGTTCTACGTTCAAGTAAACGTATTTTCAGAGAGCTGTTTCGTAACAGAAAAGAGACCACTTTCGCTTCCATCATTCTGCTTTTGGTGATCTTACTGACCATCGGTGCTGGCACGATCCTGCTATTGGAACACAAAGATCCTAATGCCAATATCACGACTGGTCATGATGCGTTGTGGTGGGCTTTCGTGACCATCAGTACCGTTGGCTATGGCGACCATTATCCAGTAACCACCGCTGGTCAGTTAATCGCATCGATTGTGATCATCTGTGGGGTTGGTGTATTTGGTATGATCTCAGGTCTAATTACCTCGCTGATTACTGAGCCTACCGACCTCCAGAATCAACAATTGGAAAACAAAGAGCGTAAACTGGACAAGATTCTAGAGCAGCAGCAACAGATACTAGAGCGGCTCGAGTTGCTTGAACGACAGACAAAAAAATAGGGCCAAGGCCCTATTTAAAAATGGATGTTAGTGTAGAGACTAGTCTTGCCAGTATGGCTCAACTTCAACACTGATTTGGCGAGTCTGCTCCATCGCATGCAAAATGGAAACTTCTTGACGAGCAAGCCAACGCTCTAGCTGATCTTTCTCATCACCTTCTAACTTCTCAGTGAGTGGCTGTAAGGTTCGTAGCATCAACAAATCGTCGATACCTTGTACCATGTCCGCCCAAGGCAAACGGAAGCTATTACGCTCATCGTCATCATATAAGCTCGCAAAGCCAACACCAGAATACAGGTTACGCATCAAACGATACTGCTGGTCGATGTAAGCTTGGCTTGTCATCACGCGCTCTGGTGGAAAGGCTTCCATCAGCTCCGCCCAAGTGCGATCAAGCTGCTTCACAGAGAACCACTCTATTCCGCGCTCCATTTGCTCACGCGCTTTATCGTCCAAGAATGGCTGCCAACCTCGAGTAAGTATCCAGCGGCTTAAATCAAGCAGAAGACCGGTGTAGCGGGCTGAACTCAAGAGAGTCAGTAACTCTTCACGATCTGGCAATTGCTCTTGCATCTCTTTTAGCTCAGCCACTAGGAACTTACGAGCATCAAGCTTACGCAGAACGTGGCCTTTATCTTCGAGCAAATCCTCAAAGTGGTCATAGCTTTTTAGCCAATCCAACTCTTGTTCTAGCCATTTCAGCTCTTGGCGTAAAATAGCGCTAGCGCGTCTCGGTACAATGCCACCGTATATAGTGAAAGTCTGGCGGATAAAGCTCAGTGAATGGCTGATCTCGTGCAGAGCTTCAATCGATTGGCGCTCGGTGAAAATTTGCTCGTGGTAATGCCAATGAGCGAGAGCATGCTCTAAAGATTGAATGAAACACGATTCAACGGTGTCACTTTTGTCAGTATCAACTAAGGTCAAAGGAGTTACTTCATCGCCTTGATAACCTTGAGCAAGTCGGTAACCCTTAGCAGCTTTGCTTAAGTTACCTAAGCGCATACCACCTTGTTCGCAGAATTGGCGAGACAGTGTAAACAGAGCATCCGTTTGGCCGGATTTAAGTTCAAGCTCAACTTCGCAAATCGGTTCTTGCAGATCGCCGGATTCAACGAAACCTTGGTCAAAGGCAACCTCGACTTGGCTACCGTCAGGCATGCCAATCAGCCACTGCTCACGCGTGAAGTTAGTCGAGAACAGAGGAGTAAGCTCAGCTTGCAATGTTTCAATGTCCTTACCTTCAGGCCAAATATCTTCTGGATGTAAGGCAAGTTTTGGCTCATTGCTATCGTGTTCTGCATTGTATTCCGGCCTTTGATGCAGGCCAGCAACAACGCGACCCGCTGTCTTTACCGTTTGTACAAATACGTCATCAAAGCGTCGAATGCGCAAGCCGGTATCGTGCTTGCGTAGCCAGTTGTCAGGGGTGTCAAAGTAGATGTTACCTAGCTCACGACAACTGTGCTGAAGTACTTTAGTTTCAGCAATTTTATTGCGTAAAGTCTCTGAAAAATCAGGAGAAACAAAAAACTTCAGTTCTATCTCGGTTTCCATAGTTATACCTTTCTGTGAAGATAGGGACAGGATATTGCCAATTTTCAAAGTCGGCAAGTCAGAAATATCGCCCTTATGATGATCTAAAACAGTTTTAATGAGACATTGATTAGGTTAACATGCGCGACTTTGTAGCCATCGCTTAACATTTCACCATGAATATGGTGTATGTTGTTTTAAGGTTATTATTTATTAGGTTGGATGACCATGCCAGTAAATACAATTATGGGGTTATTTGCAAAGTCCCCAATTAAACCTTTGCAGCGTCACGTAGTATGCGTGAACGAATGTTGTTCTCACCTAGTTAATTTCTTTGAAGTTTCTTCAAAGGGTGACTGGGAAAAAGCAGCTGAAATTCGAGCTCAGATTTCTCACCTTGAGAAAGAAGCTGACGTACTAAAACGTGAAATTCGCCTTAAACTTCCTCGTGGTTTGTTTATGCCTGTTGATCGCACCGACATGTTGGAGCTATTAACTCAGCAAGACAAACTAGCAAACCTAGCGAAAGACATTGCTGGCCGTGTATATGGTCGTCAACTTGTCATTCCTGCTCCTCTACAAGAAAACTTCATCGCTTACGTTAAACGTTGTCTAGATGCAGCGAACCAAGCACAAAACGTAATCAATGAACTAGACGAATTACTTGAGACTGGCTTTAAGGGCCGCGAAGTAACACTCGTTGCTGAAATGATTCATCAATTAGATGTAATTGAAGATGACACGGACGCGATGCAGATCGAACTGCGCCAACAACTAATGGCGATTGAAGGCGATCTGAATCCAGTTGATATCATGTTCTTATACAAAATTCTTGAATGGGTTGGTGGTATTGCAGATCAAGCACAGCGTGTAGGCGCTCGTCTTGAAGTAATGCTTTCTCGATCTTAAATCATACGTTAACCATATAACGAAGAGCATTTTTTGAACAAACCACTTATGCGTTGAGTATTTCTCTCGCTGAGCGGTTTTTTGCGTCTAAATTTGTTCCGCTTGTTATCAAACAACTAGGTATTACGATGGATATCCTTGCTAACTACGGCACTGTCCTGATTATTGTTGCAGCAGCTTTCGGTTTCTTGATGGCTATTGGTATTGGTGCAAATGACGTTGCGAACGCAATGGGCACCTCAGTAGGCTCTAAAGCTCTAACCGTTAAACAAGCGATCATTATCGCAATGATCTTTGAATTCGCTGGTGCATATCTTGCCGGTGGCGAAGTTACCGATACGATCCGTAAAGGTGTTATCGAAACATCTCTATTCGCACATCAACCAGACGTTCTTGTATTCGGTATGATGTCTGCACTTCTTGCTGCAGGTACATGGCTACTTCTAGCTTCGTACATGGGCTGGCCTGTTTCTACTACTCACTCAATCATCGGTGCAATCATCGGTTTCGCTTGTGTGTCTGTAGGTACTGAAGCGGTAGACTGGAACAGCGTTCAAGGCATTGTGGGCAGTTGGATTATTACTCCTGTCATCTCTGGTTTCTTCGCCTACGTGATATTCGTAAGTGCTCAGCGACTGATTTTTGATACAGAGAACCCGCTATTCAACGCGAAGCGCTTTGTACCGGTATACATGTTCATCACAACGATGGTAATTGCACTGGTAACAATCAAGAAAGGTCTTAAGCACGTTGGTCTTCACCTGAGCAACACTGAAGCATGGGTTTGGGCTGCAGCAGTATCAGCAATTGTAATGATTGGTGGTTACCTATACATCCAGAAGAAATTCGCTAACCGCGAAGAAGACCACGGCTTTGCTGGTGTTGAAGGTATCTTCTCTGTACTAATGGTTATCACAGCTTGTGCTATGGCATTCGCACACGGTTCAAACGACGTTGCAAACGCGATTGGTCCACTGTCTGCTGTTGTATCAACGGTTGAGCACATGGGCGAAATCACTGGTAAGAGCACTATCGCATGGTGGATTCTTCCTCTAGGTGGTTTTGGTATCGTGGTTGGTCTTGCGACTCTTGGTCATAAAGTAATGGCAACCGTAGGTACTGGTATTACAGAACTAACACCGAGCCGTGGCTTTGCAGCACAACTTGCTACAGCATGTACGGTTGTTCTAGCGTCAGGTACTGGTCTTCCAATCTCAACTACACAAACACTGGTTGGTGCGGTATTGGGTGTTGGTTTTGCTCGTGGTATCGCAGCACTGAACTTAGGCGTTGTACGTAATATCGTGGCTTCGTGGATTGTGACACTGCCAGCAGGTGCTCTACTTGCTGTTGTGTTCTTCTACGGTATTCAGGCTATGTTTAGCATGTAATTGCCACTGCGTTAGTCGATGCTAGCGTCAGAATTATGTGAGCTTCAGTAACGATATGTAAATGCCATGTCATTATTGACTCAAACGCACAGAAAGGGAGGCTTTGCCTCCCTTCTTTGTTGCACCGCATAAAGAAACTAAATATTATTTGCTAATTGAGGCTGACTCATCCGCCTACCCAATTAGAATCGTTAAGGGATTTACTGTGAAAAAACTGATTAGCTTAGTTTTGTTCGCAATGCTTGCGGCTCCAGCTGCCTTTGCACAAGACCGTTATATTGCTGACAAACTATTTACTTATATGCATTCTGGCCCAAACAACACCTTCCGTATTATCGGCAGTGTTGACGCTGGTGAGAAGATTACCTACCTGCAAGCAAACAAGAGCACGGGTTACACACAAATCCAAGACAACCGTGGCCGTAAAGGTTGGGTTGAAAGCAAGTTTGTAAGTACTAAAGAGAGTATGGCTCTGCGTATGCCTAAGCTTGAGAAAGAACTGACAGAAGTGAAAACTAAGCTGGCTAACGCACGTCAAACGGCTGACAGTGAAAAAGCAGGCCTAGCAAGTTCTCTAGATTCTCGTAATAAGCAGATTGCTGAACTAGAACAGAACTACAGCGAGATTAGCCAACAACTAACAAGCTCTCAAACAGAAAACCGTGAACTACGCGCTAAGCTAGACACGCAGAAAGATGACCTACTATTGAAGTACTTCATGTACGGTGGTGGTGTTGCTGGTATTGGTCTACTTCTTGGCCTTGTTCTACCACACATCATTCCGCGTCGTAAGAAATCACCAAACGGCTGGGCGTAAGCTGATCGTTTGACTGTATTGCGTTACGCAAAGTAAATTCAATATCGGATACCAAAAAGGAGCACCTAAGTGCTCCTTTTTTATTTATCTCAACATGTTATCAAAGCGCTTGTAGCAGCTTTAGGTTAGCCCTTCCACTCGTACAAAGCAGGAATCTCAATCTTCTGCTGATTAAACTCAACAACCACAGATTGCGGCTTGATCTCTAGCAGTTGAACATCATTACCGATCCAATCGCCCTGTGACATCTCTTGCCCATTCACTTTGACCCAACGCTTGTTCTCACTACTTGAGTACATATGGGTTTGTAAGTCGAGCTTAGGTAATACGCCAGACAAACTGTTAACGTGATTTTCGAGCTCAATCACTTGAGGTTCCATCTGGCTTGCTGGTCGCGAGTCCATCGGCTCCGGTGCACTTGGCTGCTCATCCATAATCGCTTCTAGCTTCAATGCCAAATCAGGCGGTAACTCGGTCAAATCCAAGCCTTGTAGCAGGTCGCTATCTGATTGCTGATAATTGCTTTCGTCGTTCACACCAGGTCCAACTTCAGGCTCAGCTAATGACAGCTCTGAATCATCCACTGTTCGCGCAGTGCTCTCTGCTTTGGTTACCGGCACAATTACCCCAGCAGACAGTTGAGTGCTATCAGAGTTAACTTGAGCATAAACCTCTTGGCGAGGTAACGATTTTAACGTCTTGCTTGTCGGCGCTGGACGCACCACAAACAGAGGCTCATCTTCGATTTCTTCTTCGACATTCAAATCAGCCGTTTCGATATCCTTGGCTTGAACAGGCTGGGTTTCTGATTCTGAATTCGAACTAATAGCAGCTTGGTTGGCCGTTTGCTGTTGATGGTAAGATTGATACACCAAGGCACCACCTACCAACAGAGAAGGCACAAGTAAAACAAGCAACCCCATAGCCAATGACGAACCGCGTTTGTTGCTGATACCCTTTACAGAACTCGGCACTTGATGGTTTTGGTAGCCCTTAAAGCTAGATTTGTCTGAGGACTGATTCAACTCATGCATAATGCGTGACATTAGCTCGCTCCTCCGCTTAATGACATTAACTTCGGAGAATCTAGCTGAGCTAATCTTTGTAGCCTCGCTAACGTTCGTTGACCAGCAATACCGTCGACCGACATGCCCTGCCATGTTTGAAACGCTTCGACTTTCATTTTTAATTCGTAATCAAATACATCACTACCGGACACAACCTCTCCAAGAACCTCAGAAAGCAACAAATCAAGCAAAGCGACAGCTTCACCCTGATATCCCTCTTTTAACGTTTCTCGCAATGGCTGTTTCCAAATCGCGACATAATCACCATGCCAGACCTTCTCTAAAGATTGCTTCGGCATGACTAACAGTTTTTCGTTCACCAGTAACTCGACAGCGTCTTGTGATGCGCCATAAAGCACAGCAAACACAGGCTCTTGCTCTACATTTAAGTTCAATACCACAGGGACGCCTAACCCTAGAAGGTCATCTAGACTTGCTTGTTGTTGTTCACATACGAACACGCTTTGTGGCTCACTTAAGCATAAACCGTCACGCAGAGAGGATTGGTAGCCCCAAAGCGTATATAAGTCCTTGATCGCCAGCGAACGGTTAGTCCCTTGCATCAAATGTTGCTGAATATGTGTTGGCAGTGCGAACTTGTCTATCTCAGACTCAACAACCAGCTTAGGCGTATCTGCGACTAACGACCGCTGCATCCTTACTGAGCTTAATGTTTGGGCTTCATTCGAAGGTTGGGGTGTTAGCCATGAGTCAATGTAGCCTGGCGCAAAGTGAAAGGTCGCCATCGCAAGTGCGACACTCAAGGTAGCAGCACTCGCGTATTGAACTAACTTTGGTAGCGTGCTCGCTGCACGAGGTTTTTCGACATGGTAAACCTCAGCTTGAAACGCCATGATCTGCTGGCACGCTCTGTTGACCGTGTCATTGCTCGGTGTTTGCTCTCCATTATGAAAAGCTAGCTGAAGCGCCTTATCACACACCAAGTTAATCAACCGTGGAATACCATGTGTATATTGGGCGATCAGCTTAACGGAACGATTCGAAAACAGCATCTGCTCGCCACCCGCTGTCTCTAGACGAAACGCGATGTACTTGCCGGTCTCTTGAATATTGAGAGGCAACAAATGGTAACGCCCTGTAATACGCTGAGCTAATTGACGCAGTTGCGTGGTCTGCAAATGCTGTTGTAATTCAGGTTGGCCAACCAGTAATACTTTTAATAACTTGCGACTGTCGGTTTCCAAATTCGTCAAGAGGCGTAGCTGTTCCAACACATCGGCAGCTAAGTGTTGAGCTTCATCTATCACCAATAAGGTTTGAATACCTTCCGCATGGCTATCCAGTAAGAAATAGTGAATCGCCTGACTCAGCTGCTTGAGTGATGCCTGCTGTGGATAGTCGATCTCGAACTCATCACAGATAGCTTCAAGCAAATCAGTGTTGGAAAACGTAGGGTTGAGTATAAGGCCAGCTTGAGTGTAGCGATCAAGAGAGGACAACATCGCCTTAGCGACCGTTGTTTTACCGGTTCCCACCTCACCAGTAAGCATTGCAAAGCCCCCACCCTCACCTAAACCGGCTTGTAGGTTCTGCATCGCCTCTTGGTGGCGCTGACTCAAAAACAAGTAGCGAGAATTTGGTACAATCGAAAATGGCATCTCAACGAAGCCAAAATATTCCTTATACATGTGCTGCCCTATAATTACGATTAATGGAAAGTACCATTGCTTGCCGTAAAGTCCAGCAGTGATAAAACATTTCGAGGTGATAAGTTGCAAATATACGATAGCCTACCAAAAGAGAATGGGCTACAGCGCTATCTAGTCGGTGGAGCGGTGCGCGATAAACTACTCAATATTGATAGTTATGATAAAGATTGGGTGGTGGTCGGCAGTACCCCTCAAGAGATGGAAAGCCTTGGCTTCACTGCAGTGGGTAAAGACTTCCCAGTATTCTTGCACCCAAAAACCAAGGAAGAACACGCACTGGCTCGCACTGAGAGAAAATCAGGCTCTGGTTACACAGGCTTCGAATGTTACTTCGCGCCAGATGTTAGCCTGGAAGAAGACCTCATGCGCCGCGATCTAACGATCAACGCCATCGCTCAAGATGATGCAGGCAACCTTCACGATCCTTACCACGGCCAGCAAGATCTCTCCGATCGTATTCTTCGACACGTATCCGATGCCTTTGTCGAAGATCCACTTCGAGTGCTGCGAGTGGCGCGCTTCGCTGCCAAACTTCACCATCTCGGTTTTAGCGTCGCCCCTGAAACTATGTTGATGATGAGTGAGATCGTTGAATCTGGTGAACTCGCCCATCTTACTGCAGAACGAGTATGGCAAGAGTGGCACAAATCACTCAGCACACCACACCCAGAAGTCTTTCTTTCCGTATTGAGAGAGTGCGGAGCACTAGCGGTTGTTTTGCCAGAGATTGACGCTCTGTTTGGTGTCCCTCAACCCGAGAAATGGCACCCTGAAATCGATACAGGTATCCATACTATGATGGTGGCTCAGCAAGCAGCGCTATTAAGCCCATCGCTGCCCGTACGCTTTGCCGCTCAAGTGCATGACTTAGGTAAAGGCGTGACACCACAAGCTGAATGGCCAAGCCATAAAATGCACTGCCACACAGGTGTTAAGATCATCAAGAAACTGTGTGAGCGAGTGAGAGTGCCTAATGAATTCAGAGACCTCGCACTATTAGTGTGTGAGCAACACTCAAACATTCATCGTGCAGGCGAGCTCAAGCCGACAACTTTCCTTAAAGTTCTCAACAAGTTCGATGTTTGGCGCAAACCAGATCGCCTTAACGACATCTTGCTATGCTGCCAAGCTGACCACGCTGGTCGCAAAGGGTTAGAAGATCAGCCTTACCCTCAAAAGGCTCGTTTTGAAGCAGCCTATCAGGCAGCACTTCAAGTTGAAGTAAAAGTGATCATTGCTGATGGCTTTAAAGGTAAAGATATTCGAGAAGAGCAAGAGAAGCGCAGAGCGGTGGCTATTGAAAGCGCGTTATCAGAACTCACTGATAGTTAATCTTCAATCTGTTAGTAAGCACGCATTAAAAAGCCCGCAGTTAAGCGGGCTTTTTCAATTTTACGACGAGGCTGTTATCAGCGTCTGTTATTGCATCATTAAGAAAGCAAACAGACCACAACCTAGAATTAGGCGGTAGATAACAAACGGCGTCATGCCCATACGAGAGATAAGCTTCAAGAAGAAGTGAATACAGATGTAAGCACTGATGAAAGACACCGCAACGCCGGTTAGCAGTGTACCAACGTGGATTGGATCGCCACTGGTCACAAGCTTAAGGCCTAAGTAACCACCAGCTAAAGTGATGATTGGGATAGACATTAGGAAAGAGAATCGAGCTGCCGCTTCACGAGTAAAGCCAAGGTAAAGTGCTGCTGTAATCGTAGCACCTGAGCGAGAAGTACCAGGAATAATTGCCATAGCTTGAGCAAGACCAATAAACAACGCTTTTTTCCAGCCCGCTTGGTACTCATCATCACGTAGGCTTGAGTTCTTATCCACCCACCACAACAACAAACCAAAGACGATGGTCGTTGTCGCAATTACCCATGCACTGCGCAGGTAAAGTTCAACAATGTCCTTCATCAGCAGGCCAAAGATACATGCCGGAATCGTCGCAAGGATAATCATCCACGCCAATTTCGCTTCTTTGCTGCGGTCGCCCTTAAACACTGAGCCGAAGAATGCGCTCAACAACGAAATCACTTCTTTACGGAAATAGATCACGACTGCGGCCAAAGTACCGACATGGACCGCGACATCAAAAGCCAAACCCTGATCTTCCCAGCCTAAAACCGCTGATGGAAGGATCAAGTGTGCCGAACTGGAAATAGGTAAAAACTCAGTAAAGCCTTGCACCAACGCCAATATAAACGCTTCAAAATAACTCATTACTTACCTTTAAAATTATAGTTTTATATCTACGACAGAGAGCGAGTCTAGTTGCTGCATCTTCTGCCATATTTCACTGACGGTTCTTCCGTCTTGCGGGATCACTCTCGCAGGACAAAGATCATAAAGTGGTTGTGTTACAAAAGGATATTTATAGATATCACTGCGTGGTAACTCTGGAGCAGACTCAGATATCTCATCGCCAAACAGCACAATATCAAGATCCAAATTTCGATCCTGAAGCTTGTGTGCATCTTGCGCACGCCCCCATTTGTACTCAATTTTACGAAGTTCTTGTGAAAATTCAGTCAATGAAAGTGGCGTGTCGAGCTCTATCACAAAGTTATAAAATGGATGGCTATCAAAACCGACAGGCTCACAGTGATAGATTTTAGAGCATTTAAGGTTAGTCCCTAACGATTGAAGCTCTGTCCATGCCACCCTTGCATGCTTGTCGCGGTCTATGTTCGTGCCAACACCAACATAGGCGATGGTCATGCTTGACCTCGTTCGATGATCACACCCACCGCTTTTGCTTGAGGAACCGCACCAGGCTTCGCTAGGTGAATTTTAACCCAAGGAACAGAGAACTGAGTCATAATTAGCTCTGCGACTTCTTCAGCAACACGTTCTACGAGTAGAAAACGGCCATTCGTAATGTGATCGAGTACTGCAGTGCTTACTTTCGAATAATCCAAAGCATCAACCACATCATCACTCTGGCCTGCTGGGCGGTTGTCATGAGCCATTTCAATATCAAGAACCAGTTTCTGTTTGATCTCTTGTTCCCAATCGTAAACACCGATCGTTGTAATTACTTCTAGCTGCTCAATGAAAACTTTATCCAGTGCCATGACTTGTCCTTTTAGAGGTCGGATACCCAAATTTGGGAAAAAAACGTATTATTTGCGTAATTCGAGATATGATATCAATTACTCTTGGATTGAGCATTATTTTCCCATCGTTAAGCGTATAACCGTTAAAGGACAGACATGACCCCATTGGCACTTATCATGATCATTGCTGCCTATTTGCTAGGTTCAATCTCTAGTGCGGTCTTGATATGCCGAGTCTTAAGGCTTCCAGATCCTAGAACGGTGGGCTCAAACAACCCAGGCGCAACCAATGTGTTACGTGTCGGTGGCAAAGGTGCCGCAGCAGCAGTATTACTCTGTGATATGTTAAAAGGCACCATTCCAGTCTGGCTTGGCTACTTTCTCGGTATCGACTCAATTATTTTAGGTATCGTTGCGATTGCAGCTTGTCTTGGTCATATGTATCCGATCTTCTTCCACTTTAAGGGTGGTAAAGGCGTCGCAACGGCACTGGGTGCCATCGCCCCAATTGGATTCGACCTAACCGGTATGATCATGGCAACTTGGCTCGTGGTCGCGCTTTTATTTCGTTACTCCTCTTTGGCAGCATTGGTGACAGTGCTACTTGCCCCTTTCTACGCTTGGTTAGTCAAACCGCAATACACCCTGCCCGTGGCTATGCTGTGTTGCTTGATCGTGCTGCGTCACCATCAAAACATCCGCCGCCTACTGGACGGCAGTGAGCCAAAACTCGGACAAAAAAAATCGGCTTAACCTTATATTCAAGATTAAACCGATCATTTCAAACGATAGAAAGTCTACAGCAGGTGCTTACCTAAAAACTCTTTCAGCATAGTGTTTACAAATTCTGGCTGCTCTAGCGAGCTAATATGTCCTGCGCCAGGAATTACCACTAATTCACTACCAGAAATGCAATCATGCATCAGGTAAGATTCAAGTACCGGGCGTGGTTTATCTTCTTGGCCGACAGCTACCAACACAGGTAGAGCAAAGTTCTCTATCGTTTCAATCATGTCACGACGTCCAAACACCATACGACCAATTCGAGCTACTTGCTCTGCTTGCTCGCCCTGTAGTGCCGACAACTGCTGAGTAAAACCTTCTACCAAAGCTGGCGTGTTAGTTTGTGCGTCATTAGCAAAGAACAACGGCACAACCGCTTCTACAATCGGTTGAGGAACCATCTTCGTTTGAGAGATGGTGTCTAGCATGCTGAAGTATTTCGCGTGTGCAACTTCTGGCTCTAGACCGACAAAAGTGTCCATCAGTACCAAAGATTTGATACGTGCTGGTGCCAGCTCTGCAAGCTCAGTACCCCACATACCACCAACCGATAAGCCCACCACAGAAAACTCTTCAATGTTTAAATGGTCAAGCAGTGCCAGAACATGTTGAGCGTAGTCTTTTAGGTTGCCCATTCTATTCGGTGCCGCTTGAGACTCACCATGAGACCAAAGCTCAGGCACAATACAACGGTACTGAGATTTTAACGCTTCAACCTGTGGCTTCCACATCGCACTATCCCAAAGGTAGCTGTGTCCAAGTACAACAACCGGGCCTTCGCCTTCGTCTAGGTACGCCATCGATTGATTATCTACAGTGAACTTATTCATCTTCTTCCCTAATCTCTATCAGCAATTTTTTATCGACATATCGTCGGTAAGCTAAGATATAAAAACGGCCGCACTAGGCGACCGTTTATCAAAACATTTTGATGTATTACGCAATTGGCTCTAATTGGTCGATCGGCCAACGCGGTGTGGCTTGAACTGAAAGATCAGCAGTCTCACCATTTTTCAGGCGCTGCATACCGGCATAAGCGATCATCGCACCATTATCAGTACAGAACTCAGTACGCGGGTAGTAAACCTCGCCACCAATTTTCTTAGCAAGTGCTTCAAGCTCAACACGTAATTGTTTGTTTGCACTTACACCACCAGCAATCACTATACGTTTCATGCCCGTCTGTTCCAAGGCACGCTTACACTTGATTACCAAGGTACCACAAACCGCCTCTTGGAATGCATATGCGATATCGGCACGGGTTTGCTCACTATCGTCATTGTCACGAATCGTGTTCGCTGCAAAGGTTTTTAGGCCAGAGAAGCTCATATCCAAGCCCGGACGATCCGTCATTGGACGTGGGAACTTAAAACGACCCGGTGTGCCTTTTTCTGCTAATCGAGATAGTAATGGACCACCAGGGTAATCTAAGCCCATTAACTTAGCCGTTTTATCGAAGGCTTCACCTGCCGCATCATCAATCGATTCACCAAGGATCTTGTATTCACCAATGCCTTTCACTTCGACCATCATGGTGTGACCCCCCGAAACCAGCAGAGCAACAAATGGGAACGGAGGTGGGTTATCTTCTAACATAGGCGCAAGAAGGTGACCTTCCATATGGTGAACAGGCACAGCTGGTACACCCCAAGCGTAAGCAATACTGCGACCAATGGTTGCACCAACAAGCAGCGCACCAACAAGGCCAGGGCCAGCAGTGTAAGCGACACCGTCGATGTCTTTAGAGGTCAGGTTTGCCTCTTTTAGAGCCGCTTTAATTAGCGGAATAGTTTTCTTCACGTGATCACGTGATGCGAGCTCAGGTACCACACCACCGTAATCGGCGTGCAGTTTTACTTGGCTGTATAATTGATGAGAAAGCAGGCCCTGCTGCTCATCATAAATTGCGATTCCTGTTTCATCACAAGAGGTTTCAATACCAATAATGCGCATAATTTTCTCGGCACGCTTTCGTCTAAAATGGGAAATTAGCGCAATATTACCCTGCCTAAGCTCTTCAAACAAATATTGTACAGACTATAATCGACAAAGTGCTTTACAAAGCCACTCTGATCGGATTAAAATTCCGCACCATTTTTGATCAAGCTGGTTAGAGACCACACTTAATCGAAAGTTGTCTACGGATAATTTTTCTGATTTGGTCATCAGTAGCCAGCGATAATGAATAACCCCTGAGGTGAAAGGCATATGCCAATAGTTAAAGTACGTGAAAACGAACCGTTCGACGTTGCACTACGTCGTTTCAAGCGCTCTTGTGAAAAAGCAGGTATCCTTTCTGAAGTTCGCCGTCGCGAGCACTACGAAAAGCCAACTACAGTTCGCAAACGCGCTAAAGCAGCAGCTCAAAAGCGTCACGCTAAGAAGCTAGCTCGCGAAAACGCACGTCGCGTTCGCCTGTACTAATAACTTAATCCATAAGGACTGAGTTATGGCTCTTATTGAACAACTCAAAGAAGAGCAAAAATTAGCGATGAAAGCCAAGGACAAACCGCGCCTTGGCACCATCCGTTTAGCTCTTGCTGCTGTAAAGCAACGTGAAGTCGACGAACAGATTACTCTGAGCGATGACGACATTCTTGCTGTACTAGTAAAAATGGTTAAACAACGTCGCGATTCTGTTGCTCAATATGAATCAGCTGGTCGTCAAGATCTTGCTGACGTGGAACAAGCAGAAATTGCTGTACTTGAAGGCTTTATGCCTCAACCGCTTACTGAAGAAGAAGTAATCGCACTACTTGATAGCGCAATTGCAGAATCTCAACCTGCGGGCATGCAAGACATGGGTAAAGTAATGGCTATCTTGAAACCACAAATTCAAGGGCGTGCAGATATGGGTAAAGTTAGTGGTTTAGTTCGCTCTAAACTCGCTTAATCCCAAATCAAATTGCAACAAGCCGTGCAATCCTTCGGAACGCACGGCTTGTTTGTATCTGTAACCTATTCAAACTATTATTATCCACACTCTCAGTTAGTGCATTTTTCTAAGGTTTTATGGCAGGACACATCCCGCGTAGTTTCATCGATGATCTCCTAGCGCGTCTCGACATTGTCGACATTGTAGACGCACGCGTGAAACTTAAGAAAAAAGGCAAAAACTACGGTGCTTGTTGCCCATTCCATAACGAAAAGACGCCCTCTTTTAGCGTAAGCCAAGAGAAACAGTTTTATCACTGCTTTGGTTGTGGCGTACACGGCAATGCCATCGACTTCATTATGGAGTTCGAGCGCCTCGAATTCGTTGAAGCTATTGAAGAGCTCGCCTCCTTCTTAGGGCTCGATGTTCCAAGAGAACAACGCAGCGGTGAGATCTCTACCGCACCAAGAGCCAACACTGAACAAAAACGTAACCTCTATGATTTGATGGGCGGCATTAGCCAGTTCTATCGCTCACAGCTAAAAATAGCAGCCAATAAGCCCGCGATTGAGTACCTAAAAAATCGTGGTTTATCGGGCGAGATTGTTCAGAAGTTTGGCATTGGTTATGTGGCCGATGAGTGGGACTTAGTTCGTAAGAACTTTGGTCAACAAAAAGAAGCTCAAGACATGCTGGTAACAGGCGGCATGTTGATAGAAAACGATAAGGGTAATCGATACGACCGATTCCGTGGTCGTGTTATGTTCCCGATTCGCGATCGTCGTGGTCGTGTGATTGGTTTTGGTGGACGTGTCTTAGAAGATGGCACACCAAAATACCTAAACTCACCAGAGACACCTATCTTCCATAAAGGCAAAGAGCTATATGGCCTTTATGAAGTATTACAGGCATACCGTGAACCGCCTCAAGTACTTGTGGTTGAAGGCTACATGGATGTCGTGGCTCTTGCGCAATATGGTGTAGATTACTCGGTGGCATCACTAGGCACCTCAACAACTGGCGACCACATTCAAATGCTGTTTAGACAAACCAGCACTGTGGTTTGTTGTTACGATGGTGACCGAGCAGGTAAAGAGGCAGCATGGCGCGCTCTAGAAAATGCACTTGAGTACCTGAAAACAGGTAATACACTCAAGTTTCTGTTCTTGCCCGATGGTGAAGACCCAGATAGCTATATAAGAGAACACGGTAAGGCCGCTTTTGAGCAACTCGTCCAAAATGCGACCCCGCTGTCGACCTATTTGTTCGACAACCTGATAGAAATACACAAACTGAACTTGGGAACAACCGAAGGAAAATCGGCACTGCGTGCGCACGCAAGCGCCTTGATTAATAAAATTCCTGACAGCTATTTCCAAGAACTGCTCGAAAAATTACTGGATGAGCGAACTGGATTTGATAACCAACTGAGACGTGCTCGTGTTCATACACAAAACCCGACACCTCAGCCGCACAAAGAGCTCAAGCGAACTCCAATGCGTGAAGTTATCGCTTTGCTTATCCAAAATCCGAGCTATGCTGATATGGTACCGGATTTATCAAGTGTCAAAGGCTTACCGTTGCCTGGACTAAGTTTATTCGTTGAAGTACTTGATAAATGCCACGCGCATCCCCATATCAACACCGGCCAGTTATTAGAGCACTGGCGAGATAATAAACATGAGGCTCTTCTGTCTCGTCTCGCGAGCTGGGAAATCCCCCTCGACGAAGACAATCAAGAAGACATATTTTTAGACTCATTGGACAAAATACTTGCCCAGTGCGTTGAAAAACAAATTGAAAACCTGCAGGCCAAAGCAAGAAGTGTCGGTTTATCAGCCGAAGAAAAAAGGGAGCTACTAGCTTTAATGCTAGATCTAAAAGCGTAACCCTGTTTGATTAGTCAGCATTTAATAAATTTGTTAACATAATTGGTTTGCATTTGAGAATGCAACGTCCTTCACCAGACCTGAAGTTGGATATCATCTATGGATCAAAATCCGCAGTCACAGCTTAAATTACTTGTTATTAAAGGCAAGGAACAAGGCTATCTGACCTACGCCGAAGTAAACGACCACCTACCTGCAGAAATCGTGGATTCTGAACAGGTAGAAGACATCATTCAAATGATTAACGACATGGGCATCAAAGTAGTTGAAACTGCACCTGATGCTGATGATCTAGCGCTTAATGATGACGATGCCAATATAGATGAAGACGCAGCCGAAGCTGCAGCTGCTGCGCTTTCAAGCGTAGAAAGCGAGATTGGCCGTACTACTGACCCAGTTCGCATGTACATGCGTGAAATGGGTACGGTTGAGCTACTGACTCGTGAAGGCGAAATCGACATTGCTAAACGTATTGAAGATGGTATCAATACAGTTCAGCTATCTGTTGCTGAGTACCCAGGTACTATTCCATACATCTTGGAACAGTTTGACCGCGTACAAGCAGAAGAGATTCGCTTAACAGACCTAATTAATGGCTTTGTTGACCCAGATGACGATGGCACAGCTGCACCAACAGCGACTCACATCGGTTCAGAACTTGCTGAAACAGATCTGGATGACGAAGACGCAGAAGACGTTGATGACGATGAAGAAGAGGAAGAAGAAGATACAGGTATCGATCCTGAGCTTGCTCTTGAGAAATTCACAGCGCTTCGTACTAGCTACCAAAACCGTCAGCTAGCGATCAACGAGTACGGCCATGAAAGCCCGAAAGCAATGCTTGCAACGACAATGATGCAAGACGTATTCAAAGAGTTCCGTCTAACACCAAAACAGTTTGATTACCTAGTAAACGAACTGCGTAACTCTATGGATCGTGTACGTACTCAAGAACGCCTAATCATGCGTCAAACGGTTGAGTACGGCAAAATGCCGAAGAAATCTTTCATTGCTCTATTTACTGGCAACGAATCTAGCGAAGCATGGTTAGATGAAGTACTTGCTTCAGACAAACCATACGCAGAAAAGATCAAACGTCACGAGAACGATATCCGTCGCTCAATCCAAAAACTGGATATGATCGAGAAAGAGACCTCTCTGACTGTTCAAAGCATTAAAGACATCAGCCGTCGTATGTCTATCGGTGAAGCAAAAGCTCGTCGTGCGAAGAAAGAGATGGTTGAAGCGAACTTACGTCTAGTAATCTCGATTGCTAAGAAGTACACAAACCGTGGTCTACAATTCTTGGATCTAATCCAAGAAGGTAACATCGGTCTGATGAAAGCGGTTGATAAGTTTGAATACCGTCGTGGTTACAAGTTCTCTACTTACGCTACATGGTGGATCCGTCAAGCAATCACTCGTTCGATTGCCGACCAAGCTCGTACTATCCGTATTCCGGTTCACATGATCGAAACGATCAACAAACTAAACCGTATCTCTCGTCAAATGCTACAAGAGATGGGTCGTGAACCACTTCCGGAAGAGCTGGCTGAGCGCATGCAAATGCCTGAAGACAAGATCCGTAAAGTACTGAAAATCGCTAAAGAGCCTATCTCAATGGAGACACCAATCGGTGACGACGAAGATTCGCATCTAGGTGATTTCATCGAGGATACAACGCTAGAACTACCTCTAGACTCTGCAACGGCAACCAGCCTACGCGGTGCAACTAAAGACGTTCTTGCTGGCCTAACACCTCGTGAAGCGAAAGTACTGCGCATGCGTTTCGGTATCGACATGAACACTGACCACACTCTAGAAGAGGTTGGTAAGCAGTTCGACGTAACTCGTGAGCGTATCCGTCAGATCGAAGCAAAAGCACTACGTAAACTTCGTCACCCAAGCCGTTCAGAAACTCTGCGCAGCTTCCTAGACGAGTAATCACACACATTGATGTGATTAGCTTTTAAGCATAATTAACAAAAGGTGAGCTATGGCTCACCTTTTTTGTAGCTGTGTGATTTAAGTGGCTAAGATGTAAGCGGAATTGCCCCTTATAGTGTCTAGACACCACTGAATGCTTCCCCTATAATCAATGCCCTACGGCCCCTTAGCTCAGTGGTTAGAGCGCACGACTCATAATCGTTCGGTCCCCAGTTCAAATCTGGGAGGGGCCACCAAATTAGAAAAGCCAGAACAGTTCACGCTGCTCTGGCTTTTTGCTTTTCTAAGCTCGCTATTCTTTATGCCCTACTCATTTCAATACATCCCTGAATGAGTGAACTCCACAGTACACAATGCCAATTACCTCTCTGTGACTAAGCTTACTTTTCTTTTATAAAAAAATCGGCAATATGGTTGTACATAAATCGCTCAATCATTCAGGGAAGAAACATGAAAGACGAAACACTCTCGATTCACTTCGGCTACGAAACCGATCCAACCACGAAATCCGTTGCTACCCCTATCTACCAAACTGTCGCCTATGAATTTGACGATGCTCAGCATGGCGCTGATCTATTCAACCTAGAAGTACCAGGCAATATCTACACCCGCATTATGAACCCAACCAACGATGTGTTGGAGAAACGTATGGCGGCGTTAGAAGGTGGTATTGCAGGTTTGGTAGTGAGTGCAGGCAGCGCGGCAATCAACTACGCGATTCAGACATTGGCACAAATCGGTGACAACATTGTCTCAACACCTCAGCTTTACGGTGGCACTTACACCTTATTTGCTCACATGCTGCCAAACCAAGGAATTGAAGTTCGCTTTGCTAAAGACGATAAACCGGAGAGTCTAGCAGAGCTTATCGATGAAAAAACCAAGGCGGTTTACTGCGAAAGTATCGGTAACCCTGCGGGTAATATCATCGACTTAGAGCGTGTCGCCGAACTTGCCCACGCGCAAGGTGTCCCTGTGATTGTCGATAATACCGTCGCGACTCCAGTGCTGTGTAAACCAATTGAGTTTGGTGCTGACATTGTAGTCCATTCACTAACAAAGTACGTGGGTGGTCACGGTACAACCTTGGGTGGTGTGATTGTCGATTCAGGTAAATTCCCATGGGCAGAACACAAAGAGCGCTTCCCGGTATTTAATCAACCTGAGCCCTCTTATCACGGTGTGGTTTATACCGAAGCCTTTGGTGAGGCTGCATTTATTGGTCGAGCTAGAACGGTTCCACTACGCAATACAGGCGCAGCTTTGTCGCCAATGAATGCCTTTATGTTGATGCAAGGCTTGGAGACGCTGTCGCTACGTATGGAGCGACATACAGAGAACGCCTTGAAAGTAGCTGAATACTTAAGCCAACATGAGAAAGTCAGCTGGGTAAGCTACGCAGGTCTACCAAGTTCAGAATTTTACCCGCTTGCTGAAAAGTACATGCAAAGTAAGCCATCGGCGATTTTATCTTTTGGTCTAAAAGATGGTTACGAAGCGGGTGTTCGCTTTTATGACGCGCTACAAATCTTTAAGCGCTTGGTAAACATTGGCGATGCAAAATCTCTTGCTTGTCACCCAGCTTCGACAACGCACCGTCAACTAAGCGAAGCTGAACAGAAACAAGCTGGAGTATCACCAGAGATGATTCGCCTATCAGTCGGTATTGAACACATCGAAGATATCCTTGCAGACCTAGAGCAAGCTCTTAACGCTTAACGCTTAACGCTTAACGACTATAAGCTGAATATAGATTTACTAAATAGCATGCACAAAAAAGCCCATCATGATGATGGGCTTTCGTCTATTTAAGGGTTTAAGTTAACTTACTCTACCGTTACCGCTTTCGCTAGGTTACGAGGTTGGTCAACGTCAGTACCTTTGATTAGTGCTACGTGGTAAGACAGTAGCTGCATTGGAACTGTGTAGTAGATAGGTGCAGTGACTTCACTCACGTGAGGCATCTTGATGATCTTCATGTTCTCATCGCTTTCAAAGCCTGCATCTTGGTCTGCGAATACATAAAGTAGACCACCACGTGCACGTACTTCTTCAACGTTTGATTTCAGTTTCTCTAGTAGGTCGTTGCTTGGTGCAATAACCACTACAGGCATATCGGCATCAATCAGTGCAAGAGGGCCGTGCTTAAGCTCACCTGCCGCGTATGCTTCAGCGTGAATGTAAGAGATCTCTTTCAGTTTTAGAGACGCTTCCATCGCGATTGGGTAATACTCACCACGACCTAAGAAAAGCGTGTGATGCTTGTCTGCGAAGTCTGTCGCTAGTGCTTCGATCTCTTTATCAAACGCCAGTGCTTTCTCAATGTCAGTCGGCAGTTGGTGAAGCGCTTGCACGATTTCTGCTTCTTTTTCTTCATTGATACGACCTTGTAGACGACCAATTGAAGTCACCATCATCAGCATTGCTGCTAGTTGAGTTGTGAAAGCCTTAGTTGAAGCTACACCGATCTCGGTGCCTGCACGAGTCATGAATGCGAAGTCAGATTCACGAACCAGTGAAGATCCAGCAACGTTACAGATTGTCATCGCTGACATGTAGCCTTTCTCTTTCGCAAGGCGAAGTGCTGCTAGTGTGTCTGCCGTCTCACCAGATTGAGATAGAGTAACCAGTAGGCTATTCGGGCGAACGACGAAGTCACGGTAACGGAACTCAGAAGCGATCTCTACGTCACAGCTTACGCCAGCTAGAGACTCAAACCAGTAGCGAGCAGCCATACCAGAGTTGTAAGACGTACCACATGCGATGATCTGCACGTGTTCAACCTTACTTAGGATCTCTTCGGCTTTAACACCAATCGTGTTAGTGATAACAGAAGTATCTGAGATGCGACCTTCCATTGTATTGATCAGTGCCGTTGGCTGTTCGAAGATCTCTTTCTGCATGAAATGACGGTACTTACCTTTGTCACCTGCATCATGCTCTGCATTTGATTCAACGATTTCACGTTCAACACGCTCACCTGCAACGTCAAATACCGTCACATCACGACGAGTCACTTCAGCAACATCACCCTCTTCTAGGTACATGAAGCGGCGAGTTACGCTTAGTAATGCAAGTTGGTCTGATGCTAGGAAGTTTTCACCCACACCAAAACCGATAACGATAGGGCTACCAGAGCGAGCCACAACAATACGGCTAGGATCTTTACGATCAACCACAACGGTACCGTAGGCGCCGTCCAACTGTTTTGCTGTTTTCTGCAGTGCTTCAACCAAAGAAGCTGAAGTGCGAAGTTCCCACTCCACTAGATGAGCGATAACTTCAGTATCCGTTTGAGAAGAAAATACGTAGCCACGCTCTTGCAGCATTGCACGCAGTGCTTCATGGTTTTCGATAATGCCATTATGCACTACCGCAATGTCACCAGACATGTGTGGGTGCGCGTTTGCTTCAGACGGCTCGCCGTGTGTTGCCCAACGAGTGTGAGCGATACCTGTACCACCAATCACTTGTTGCTCTTCTACCGCGTCTGCTAGCTCTTGTACTTTACCTAGGCGACGTACGCGAGTTAGATTTGATTCGGTATCAACCACAGCGACACCCGCTGAGTCGTAGCCACGGTACTCTAGGCGGCGAAGGCCTTCTACTAAAATCTCGGCTACATCACGCTGTGCTACTGCACCAACAATTCCACACATAGTTTGACTCCATCAATTTCGTTTATTCCTATTGGCAGCAAGCAAAGGCCATGTCTTTATTAAGAACAATTATAGGAAGTTAAATGCATAATAGTTAAAATAAGTTGTTAAGCTGGATCCGTTAAGATCACTCGAACATCATGTGATTCAATACTTGCCTGAGATTCTTTGCTCAAGTCTGTATCTGTAATTAAGATGTCGATGTGATCCCACGCCAACTCTAGGTTAGGGATCTTTCGTCCCACTTTTTCTGACTCAACCATCACGATCACTTCTCGTGACACTTCAGCCATCACTTTACTTAAGCCAACCAGTTCGTTGAACGTGGTTGTGCCTCTGTCGAGGTCGATACCATCAGCCCCAATAAATAGTTGGTCAAAATCGTAAGCACGCAACACTGACTCTGCGACTTTGCCTTGAAAAGAATCCGAATGGGTATCCCAAGTGCCGCCGGTCATGAGTAGCGTTGGTTCACTTTCCAGCTCATTGAGCGCGTTAGCCACGTGCAACGAGTTGGTCATGACAACCAAACCACGCTTACTGTTTAGTTGCTGAATTAGGGCACCTGTTGTGCTGCCGCTGTCGATCACGATTCGATTATGGTCGCGAATTAAATCTGCAGCTGCTTTCGCTAACGAAACCTTTCGAGTCGAAACTTTTTGACCCAATTCCTCGTTCACAACCTCTTTCGGTAGCGAAATCGCACCACCATAACGGCGTAAAAGCTGACCGTTTTTCTCTAAAGACGCTAAGTCCTTTCTAATAGTGACCTCTGAGGTTTCGAACTTAGCGGACAATTCATCAACACTAACCTCCCCTTTTTCGTTCACTAGGTTAGAAATTGCATGTCTTCTGAGCTGAGTGTTTCGTTTCGACATTTAAAAAAGACCAGTAAGTTTCGATATGAAACATATTATAGTTACAACGAAACTATTTAGTCCATTTATTTTGATCCAAAAAATTAATAAATAGCGATAAAACCTTGTCCTAAGACAATTGTTAAGCAGTGATATTGAATTGATTAGGTGGTAGAATCCGCACCCGAAAAGAAAAAAAATTACAAAACTGACCGTTATTTTTTTGCAACTTTCACCTGATATATTGGTGTAAGTCACAGAAACCCGATGTTGAATCAAAATCTTTTGGTCATAAAATGACTAAAATTGATGAAAGACTTACAACTCTGAAGGACATATTGGAAGTCCCGCGATTTTACTCAACAGGCACAAAATGTTGATGTAGCGGACCAATCTTCAGAACTTAAATAAATTTCAAATTGTAACAATACTTACCGGAGAGTACCTTCCATGAAAAAGACCAAAATCGTATGTACGATTGGCCCTAAAACTGAATCTGTAGAGAAGCTAACTGAACTAGTAGATGCTGGCATGAACGTTATGCGTCTTAACTTCTCTCACGGTGATTTCGCAGAGCACGGCACTCGTATTGCGAACTTCCGCGAAGTAATGGACAAAGTAGGTAAGCAACTTGCTATCCTTCTTGATACTAAAGGCCCAGAGATCCGTACTATCAAGCTAGAAGGCGGTAACGACGTAGATCTAGTAGCTGGTCAAGAATTCACTTTCACAACTGATACTTCAGTTGTAGGTAACAAAGAGACTGTAGCGGTAACTTACGCTGGTTTCGCAGCTGACCTAAACGCTGGTAACACAATCCTAGTAGATGACGGCCTAATCGAAATGGAAGTTATCTCTACTACTGAAACTGAAGTTAAGTGTAAAGTTCTTAACAACGGCGCACTAGGCGAAAACAAAGGTGTTAACCTTCCTGGCGTTTCTGTTCAACTTCCAGCTCTTTCTGAGAAAGACAAAGCTGACCTTAAGTTTGGTTGTGAGCAAGGCGTTGATTTCGTAGCTGCATCTTTCATCCGTAAAGCATCTGACGTTAAAGAGATCCGTGAGATCCTAGACGCAAACGGCGGCAACGATATCCACATCATCTCTAAGATTGAGAACCAAGAAGGTGTAGATAACTTCGACGAAATCCTTGAGCTTTCTGACGGTATCATGGTTGCTCGTGGTGACCTAGGTGTTGAAATCCCAGCTGAAGAAGTAATCTTCGCTCAGAAAATGATGATCGAGAAGTGTAACCGTGCACGTAAGATGGTTATCACAGCAACTCAAATGCTTGATTCTATGATCAACAACCCACGTCCAACTCGTGCAGAAGCGGGTGACGTTGCGAACGCAATCATGGATGGTACTGACGCTGTAATGCTTTCTGGCGAAACGGCTAAAGGTAAGTACCCAGTTGAAGCTGTTACTATCATGGCTCAAATCGCGAACCGTACTGATTCAGCTCTTAAAGCTGAGCTAGGTTCTCGTCTAGACAGCCCACGTCTACGCATCACTGAAGCAGTATGTAAAGGCGCAGTAGACACAGCTGAGAAGCTAGCTGCTCCTCTAATCATCGTTGCTACTGAAGGCGGCAAGTCTGCACGTTCAGTACGTAAGTACTTCCCAACTGCAAACATCATTGCACTGACAACTAACCAAAAGACAGCTGCTCAGCTTGTTCTTACTAAAGGTGTTCGTCCAGTTCTTGTTGAGTCTATCGACAGCACAGATGCTTTCTACAAAATGGGTAAAGAATACGCACTTGAAGCTGAGTTCGGCAGCAAAGGCGACATCGTTGTAATGGTTTCTGGTGCTCTAGTAGCTTCAGGCACTACAAACACGGCATCTGTTCACGTTCTATAAGAATGAACCGATTCGCATAAAATATAAAAGAGGGCTTCGGCCCTCTTTTTTTATGAAACAAAATCTTGCCTAACTTTTCAGTACGCTGTATTATCAATCACAATAGAACTACGTACTGTTAACTTCCAATGGACTCTTTCTAAGAGACGGATTAGCAGACTAGAAATCAAATATACATGAGGTTTGTAATGTCTAGTCCTACTCTCACTGACAAAGTATCAAAGATGATTCGCCAAGATATTCTTAATGGTGAGTTAGCCCCAGGCCAAAAGCTCGTTGTTGCTGATCTAAAGAACAGATACAACGTTGGCGCATCTCCGATTCGTGAAGCCCTAGTACAGTTATCTTGGAGCAAATACGTGAAGCTCGAGCCGCAAAAAGGCTGCTGGGTATCGCCAGTGTCAAAGAAAGAGCTGAATGATCTTTATGAAAGCTTACGTGTCGTGTCTTCAGTTCTACTGAAAAAAGCCATTTCTGCGGGGGATGAAACTTGGGAACTGGATGTACTGACTTCTTACCATAAACTTTCGCGAGTACAGCACGTATCTGAAGAATTTGATTGTGTGGAATGGGAAGAACGTCACCAACAATTCCACGTTGCGCTACTTGAAGGTGCGGATTCAGAGAACATGTTTAGCTTCTTTGAAGATTTGATCAATCAAGTAAAGCGATACCGCTTCCTAGCGATGTCGGCGGAAAGTGCATCAGACGATCTGTTCAATATTGATGAGCACGAAATGATCATGAAACTCGTGCTGTCAAAAAACGTAGAACAAGCGACAGAGCTGCTTGATCAGCACCTACTTGGTTCAATGAAGCGAATTGAAGAAGTTATCGAAGCGGCTTAATGCAGCGATAAATTTTGAACAAATAAAAACGGAGCCTAGCAGCTCCGTTTTTTGTTTTTCAGCATCAAGCTGGCTACCACCCAAAAAACTCTTTGTGATGAGTATTGAGCAGTAAAACCATAGGTAAGAAATACAAAGCACTCAGCTTAAAACCAAGAATGACCAATGTACCTATGGTTAATCTCACTAAAAAATCGACAAACATACCACGCCTCTTTCAACCAGACTGTATGATCCCCAAACTCTTGCTCCAGCTAACCTAATTCTACTGCTGCTTTTCAACTCATTGAAAAAGCTAGCTAACCAGCTGAATTAAGTTAACGGTGTCATCCCTTTAATATCTGGTAAACACTCTATTTATCACACCCCTTAACACGATGTAATCTGAAGCAAGGTAGTTTACTCATTGTTCATTTTAGCTCAAATTTTCGCCAATATTAGACTTTAGTCTAACCGTATAGAATTTGTGACATAGATCGCTCAAAAATGAGATTCCTCATATATACACAGAAGAAACGGCTTCATCACTTACTGAGTTGCAAGCTATATAAAGAGTACTCGATGGGAAAGCGGGAGGATATTTAGGAGTAAATAGAGCCTGTAGCTAAGCAACATCCGCATAGCTAGGACAAATCGAGACGGTATTTCGTCCAGAGGATTTCGATTCGTAAAGGCCGACGTCTGCGCATTTGTATGAACGGGTACTGTTACTCGTCAAATCAGTGAAACCGACGCTGACGGTTACCTTGGTGCCCGCAGATAACTCAATCTCGATTCGCAGCCGGTCCAATACACGCTTCGCTTCTGATAAAGAGGTGTGCGGCATCAACAGTGCAAACTCTTCCCCACCAACACGCGCCACAAAATCGGTACTACGGAGGCTGTCTTGTAGAAGCTTAGCTACTCTTGCAATCACACGATCGCCCTCATCATGACCAAGCTCGTCATTAATTCGCTTAAAGTTATCGATATCGACTAAAGCTAAACAAGTAGTCGCCTCATTTGGGTAACGCTCAACCAAACGAGAATAATAAGCTAACTGCTCTTCAAACTTTCGACGGTTCCAAAGGTTACTCAAAGCGTCTCGCTCACTCAGAAAACGCAGACGAACTTCGAGCTCTTTCCTTACTGATATATCCACCAGCGAAGTAATGTAGTAGCTTACTTTCCCTGAACTGTTCTTGACCGCATGGACACGCATAATAGCGGTAAAAGGGATGCGCAGTTTGTTTTTACACAGCACTTCCCCTTCCCACACTTCTTCGTTGTCTAGGTGTCGCCAGATGGATTCGCTGGTGATCTGCTGCTCTGTATTTTCCAACAGAAGTTGCAGCGCATTATGACCGATAACTTGTGCTTCGCTGTAACCGGTCATATTTTCAAACTCGTTGTTGATCATCATAGTACGATGCTGCTTATCAGTGATCATCACGGCAGACATGCCATTCAACGCTGCGCGTGCTAACTTACTCTCTAAGCTACGACGTCGGTAATGCGTCACCAGATAAGCAAATGGGAACGCGAACAGCAACACAGTGAAAAGCACTATGATCTCTTCATGGGCAAGATCATTTAGATCACGTTCAGCTCTAGCGAGCAGTTGTTTTTGATTCAATTGAATCACAAGGTGCATCTTTTGATTATTAGCTAACTGAACCGTGTTAAACGCGAACAAGTTACCATCTTCAAACACAGTGCCCATTTGTTGTCGAGAGAGGGCTTCCCATGTTTGAGGTGCGATATTTTTTAGGTTGAAGCCTTTCCTTTCAGGAACAGAATCGCCAAACAATTTACTGTTGTTTGGACTCGCAATGTAATAACCCTCACCATTGACGACTTCAGCTCTAAAATCATAATCAGGTGCGAAATTAAGACGTGAAGACAACCCCCAGACATCCAGATTGATCACCAAATAACCGACTCGCTTCTCCGGAGTTTCAACAGGCGTGAAGACTCTAAACACCGGTTTATAAGGATATGCCAATTCACCATGTTCGGTTTCAAGCTCAATTCCCCAACCACCAATATCTTCATGCTCTAAGCTCTTAGCAAAATGATAGTAGCTAGAGTCAGACCTATCTTGTAATTGCTGAGGTATTGTCACAGCGCCCGTGGCAGAGGAATAATTCACTCGGACCAGCTCTTTACCCTCAATATCGATAAGATGAATCTGTGTATACCATTTTTGGTTCACTAACACAGACTGCCATACCTCTTCGAGGAGGCTTTTGGTTTGTTCAGAGGGGGAGGAAGCGAAATTAACAAGGCTTTGGCTATGACTCAGTAGTTTCATCACCGAAACCAACTGAGATTTTAAGAGCTTGTAATCTCGTTCTGCGTAAACCAACTGATGAAGGGCTTGTTTCGCAGAGTAATCAAAACTTTGTTGTTTTACTTCTTGGTAACGTTGTAAATAGTAAAGACCCACTGCAGCAGACAGTGTTATCGAAATAATCAGCAATGTAATTATCGATTTACTATTTCTCATTGATAACTCAAGTAAAAGAAGGCGTGAAGCGCAGGATTATAGCACTCTATAAAATTAACAAAATAAAAGCCGCTTAAAAAAGCGGCTATAAAACTATTTTTTAAGTGCTTGTTGTTTAAGCTTTCAGCGCACGTTCGCCACGGGCGATGCCCACAACGCCACTGCGTGCCACTTCAAGCACTTCAGTCACTTCAGACAACGCTTGAATGAAAGCATCCAGCTTTTCACTCGTACCCGCCATTTGCACTGTATATTGAGAAGCCGTCACATCAACGATCTGACCACGGAAGATATCCGCTGTGCGTTTCACTTCTGCACGAGCAAAACCGCTCGCACGTACTTTAACCATCAAGAGCTCACGCTCGATGTGTTCAAGCTCAGACACCTCTTGCACTTTTAGTACATCGATCAGCTTGTGCAGTTGCTTTTGAATCTGTTCAAGCTGCATTTCGCTCGAGTTGGTCGTCACGTTCAAACGAGAAAGCGTTGGATCATCGGTTGGCGATACGTTCAACGACTCAATGTTGTAGCCACGTTGAGAAAACAAACCAACCACACGAGAAAGCGCACCCGGTTGGTTTTCCATTAGTAGTGAAATAATGTGTCTCATATTATGTTCTCTCCGTTTTGCTTAGCCACATGTTATCCATACCCTCGCCCTTAATCTGCATTGGGTATACGTGCTCGGTGTCATCCACACTGATATCGACAAATACCAAACGGTCTTTCATCGCCAGTGCTTTTTCCAAACCTGATTCAAGTTCATCCGGAGATGAAATGCGCATACCTACGTGGCCATAAGCCTCCGCGATTGCAGCAAAATCAGGAACAGAGTCCATATATGAGTTAGAGTGGCGACCTTGATAAACAATGTCTTGCCACTGTTTTACCATTCCTAAGAAACGGTTGTTTAGGTTAATAATCTTAACTGGGATATTGTATTGCAGCGCTGTCGACAGCTCTTGGATATTCATTTGAATACTGCCATCACCGGTTACCACTACTACTTCTTCATCTGGCTTAGCAAACTTAACACCCATGCCAGCAGGCAGACCAAAGCCCATAGTGCCTAGACCACCAGAATTAATCCAACGGCGCGGTTTATTAAATGGGTAATATAACGCTGCAAACATTTGGTGTTGGCCAACATCAGAAGCAACGTAAGCATCACCATTGGTGACTTTGTGCAGAGCTTCAATAACTTGCTGCGGCTTAATGCACTCAGAAGACTTTTCATACGCTAAGCAGTTGCGATCTTGCCACTGCTTGATTTCACTCCACCAGCTTTCCAGAGCTTCAGCATCATTGCTGCCGCCTTGCTCAACCAGTAGGTTAACCATGCTCTCTAGTACTTTTTCCGCAGAACCTACGATTGGCAGATCCACTTTCACGTTCTTAGAGATCGACGACGGGTCGATATCAATATGCATGATCTTTGCGTTCGGGCAGTACTTATCTAGGTTGTTGGTTGTACGATCATCAAAACGTACACCGACACCAAAAATAAGATCGGCGTTGTGCATCGCCATATTGGCTTCGTACAAACCGTGCATGCCAAGCATGCCTAGAGAGTTCTTGTGCGTGCCCGGGAAGGCACCAAGCCCCATTAAAGTGCTTACTACAGGTAAATTCAGTGCTTCAGCCAATTTGATCAGCTGTTGATCGGCCTCAGAGATAACCGCACCGCCACCGACATAAAGTACTGGCTTTTTCGCTTCAAGAAGTGCTTTTAGTGCCTTCTTAATCTGACCTTTATGACCCGTAACCGTTGGGTTGTACGAACGCATTTTGATCGTTTCTGGGTATTGATAAGGAAGCTTAATTTGCGGATTTAATACATCTTTTGGCAAGTCGATAACCACAGGACCAGGACGTCCTGTCGTTGAAATATAGAATGCTTTTTTTAGAACTTCAGGGATATCTTCCGCTTTCTTAACAAGAAAGCTGTGTTTAACGATCGGGCGAGATACACCGACGATATCACACTCTTGGAAGGCATCATTACCAATGAGATTGTTTGGTACGTTACCAGAGATAACGATCATTGGAATCGAATCCATGTACGCCGTTGCGATACCCGTTACGGTATTGGTTGCGCCAGGACCCGAACATACCAGTACTACGCCCGGTTTACCGGTAGAACGAGTGTAGCCATCTGCCATATGAGTAGCGGCTTGTTCGTGTCGTACTAATACGTGTTTGATTTCGTCTGTTTTCGCATGCAGCGCATCATAGATATCAAGTACAGAACCACCTGGGTAACCAAAGATTTGTTCTACACCCTCTTCAATAAGAGACTGCACCACCATCTCAGCGCCGGATAACATTGCTGTTTCAGGTTTTGTTGTCATATTGCTCTCCTCACCAGTTTCCAAGCACATTTGGTGAACATGTTGGGCTGGTTTTTCATAGTCTAGGGCTTATTCGTAGCCTAATTCGAAATACTTCCACTTTTTCGGCTATGGCTGTCTGTCGTGATAACAACAAACAGTAATACGAAACAACTTTAACGCTTTATTATCATCCGGTCTAACACCTGTTAATCGACAATTATGCCAAAAAACCAACTATCAGCTTAAAGCATCAAATAAAACCTAAGCAGAGCTAAATAACCAGCTACAAACACTACAAATGAAGACAAAAAAAGCACTTAATATTTATATAAATGGCTAATTATCGATAAATGAAGCGCTTTCCTGTGTGCGTCTTCGCACATTATTCCAAGCCTTGAGGCATAAAAAATCCCCCTAAAAATGCAATCACATTCGTAGGGGGATTTTTAAACAACTGAAAATTTATCTCAGTAGAAAACTACTTATCTTTCGACTTTTCAGTGTACATTTCTTCGATTTCGTCTTGATACTTGTCGTTGATAACTTTACGACGCAATTTCTGAGTTGGCGTCAGTTCGCCATCATCCATCGAAAATGCTTTTGGTAATAGCTTGAACTTCTTCACTTGTTCAAACTTAGCCAATTCTTGCTGCAAGTCATTCACACGCTTCTCAAGCATCTCAACGATCTGATGGTGCTTAATCAATTCAACGCGGTCGTGGTACTTGATATTCAATTCTTTAGCGTACTCTTCAAGAGAGTCGTAACACGGAACAATCAGTGCAGAAACGAATTTACGCGTATCAGCAATAACGGCAATCTGTTCGATGAAGTGGTCTTTACCGATCGCGCCCTCTACTACTTGCGGTGCAATGTACTTGCCACCTGAGGTTTTCATCAGCTCTTTGATACGGTCGGTAATAAACAGGTTACCATTTTCATCAAAATGACCCGCATCTCCGGTTTTCAAGAAACCATGCTCGTCGAACGTTTTCGCTGTCTCTTCTGGCATTTTGTAGTAACCACGCATTACCATTGGGCCGCGAACAAGAATCTCATTCTGCGCACCAATTTTCACTTCCGCGCCCGGCATCGCCATACCAATCGAGTCAGGGTTAAAGCAGCGGTCATCCCAGCACGAAACGGTTGCTGTGGTTTCAGTCATGCCGTAACCAAGTTTTACGTTAATGCCGATAGCGTGGAAAAAACGACCAATGGTTTCATCGAGCTTCGCACCACCACATGGCATGAAGTTGATGTTACCGCCAAGCAGCGCTCGCAATTTAGATAACACAAGCTTATCAGCTAGTGCATGGCTCTTCTTCAGCATCAGTGATGGTGTGCGACCTTCTTGGTGACAAACCGACAGCTTCGCGCCCATGTTTACTGCCCAAGTAAATAGCACTTTACGGATAAACGGCGCTTTCGAAACCTTCTCGTGAATCGCTGAGAAGATTTTCTCGTAGAAACGTGGAACCGCACACATCACGGTCGGCTTCACGTCGCTCAGCGCGTCACGCACCTGCATAGTATCTTGCAGGTAACAGTTGGTTGCGCCTTTGTAGAGCACGTAGAAAGTCCACGCACGCTCAAATACGTGAGATAGAGGTAGGAAACACAACGAGACATCGTCTTTCGTTAAGCTCAAGCGCTCATCGTGCCCTTCTAGCTGATAGCCAACATTGGTGTAATCAAGCATTACGCCCTTAGGTTGACCTGTAGTACCAGAGGTATAGATAAGAGTCAGTAAATCGTCCATGCTTGCATCTGCAAGACGAGTATCAAGTTCAGCTTGCTGAGCCTCAACACCGCGCGCCATGAAATCAGTCCAAGATACCGCAAAGCTATGGCCTTGAAGATCGATATCATCAGACATCGCGACAACCACTTCTAGCTGTTCGCACTCTTCAAATAGGCTCACGGCCGCGTCAAATTGGACTTGCTCACCAACGAATAAGATCTTCACATCCGCATTTTGGATGATGTAAGACGACTGCGCTGCTGTGTTGGTTGGATAAATCGGCACAGTCACAAGACGAGCTTGTAAAGATGCAAAATCTGCCACGGTCCATTGAGGCATATTGTTTGAATAGATACCGATCTTATCTTGAACTCTCAGTCCCTGAGCCAATAGTGCTAATGAAAGCGTATCGATTTGTTGTCCAAACTGCTGCCAGCTAATACCTTGCCATACATTATCTACTTTGTGCTTCAAAGCTGTACGGTTGCCGCCTTGGGCAATTTGGTCACGAAGTCTTTTTACGATATGAAAATCTAAATTGGCCATCTCTTTACCTTTGGCTTACACCTGTAAGCTTTTTTGAGCGCACAAGTGTACCTCTGATCATGGAAAAGGCAACTGATGAAGCTCAAAGTTATAAGTAATAGTACGTATCACGCTAAGTTTTCTATCAACAAAAATAGCAGGTACAAAAAAGCCCTAAGCCAGACTCCCAGCTTAGGGCTTATAAATCATAGAGTTTAGTGCTTAGTTAAGCGCTACTACTTCGCCACAGATCATCATCAGCTGATCTCGTAACCAAATGTGTCCCTTATCTTTTTCACTTGATTCGTGCCAGCTTAGGTAGCCAGAGATTGCCGCATTATCGAATGGGAAATCTAGAATCTGTAGGTTCTCTTTGTTTGCTGCGTGCTCTACCATCCAGCGAGGTGCAATCGTCACTAACTCTGATTGACCAACAACGTAAAGTACGTTGCTTAGGCTCGTACCTTCGTAGAAAGGCATGCAATCTAGGTCACGGTATGCTTGCTCAGAGAAGCTGCGTTGGCCGTGAATGCGAGACAGTTTAGCGTGCTTCTCGTTCAATAGCTCTTCAGCTGTCACTTCACCGTTAATGCGTGGGTGAGAAGACGAAGCAACCACAACCAATTCGTCTTGGAAGATCTCAGTACTTGAGAAACCTTGCTCATCAAAGCGAGCGTAATCGATCACGAAGTCGATTTCTTGGTAGCGCATACGCTCAGAAAGTTGACGATCAAATTCAGCATCCATGTGCAGTTTAACGCTAGGTGCTTGCTCGTTGATAGTCGACATAATCTTAGGTGCAAAACGCATGTCACAAGGGCTGCAAATCGCAAGCTTGAACAGGCGAGAAGACGACTCTGGAGAGAATACAGAGCTTGGTAATTCGTTGCGTACTAATTGTAACGCTTGGCGGATAGGACCGAACAACTGACGTGCACGTTGAGTCGGTTGAATACCACGACCCTGGCGCATAAATAGTTCGTCGTTAAACATCACTTTCAAGCGAGCCACAGCGTTACTTACTGCCGGCTGAGACATACCTAAATTGTGAGCTGCACGTGTAATGTTTTGCTCTTGCATTACTGCATCAAATACAGTCAAAAGGTTTAAGTCTACTCCACGAAGTGTGCTTTCCATTCTGTAGCTAGCAATAGCACTCATTGCGTCTTTTTTATCTAACATTCAAGTTGCCTCTTGTCGGTACGACAGCGTTAAATTTGTAATGGTATGGGAATAGATAACCACTAGTTCTTATATTTATCAGACCGATGTGTTTCGGATTACCACTACTATTAACCAATACATCCCTAGCTACCAACAAGATTGATAAAGAATAATTTTATTTTACCTTAATGATTAATTAACACTTAAAAATCATAAATTTACAGAGTTATAAAAAAACATAAAATGCGCTAATTATGAGTTTCATTTCGACTTATTTAGCTGTTCTATCGTTTGGTTACATTTGTTACAAATTATTGAATCGATGAATTGATTGACCATTCAATTCAAAAACACCACTTATGGATTAAGTGAGTGATGCATAGCTTGGAAAATCCACCTTGTCCCAAAGTTGTTTTCTTAGGTCATCTTGGTTGGACCAATTTCCGGCTAAAACCCACTCAACAAGTGCACTAGCGACGTCTGGATAAGAGACAACCTCAGCCTGTTTTTCGTTGAGCCAACCACGCAAGATTGCTGGGTCAAGAAAGCTCATCGTTTGGGCTAATCCAAGCGCCTCAAGTGTTGCCACATTACTCTGCTGCTCAAACTGCCCATCAAGTGGTTTAAGCAGTAGTTTCTTACCCAAAGTTAGAGCTTCCGATGGCAGTTCAAACCCACCATTCGCTACCACACCAGAGCACTGATTTAGGTCGAATTGAAAACCAGCATGGCTGAGTGGTTTGAAGGTAATATTTTCGACTTGGCTACGCTCAATCACATTCGGGTGATAACAGACAAAATTGTGTGAAACAAACTTCATCAATAGCTCTGAAATCGCTTCAAGGTCTTCAAACGGCAAATAGACTAATGTGAAGTCCTGCGGCGCTTTAGCCTGATCGTGGTGAGCTAAGGTGTGAACGATAGGAGGCAATATTGGTTGCTCGAAATGATACCAATGCAAACCAATCGAGTGCTCTGTCGGCGCAAAATGTTGAATAACAGAGTGCTCAATCCAGTTCCCCCCTTCTTTAGGAACATCATAGCGAAACGCATTCTGGTGACTGATTCCGATACAAGGGACTCCCTGCCTTTTGGCTGCCCAAGCTGTTACAGGTTCAAAGTCATTGAGCACCAAGTCATAGGGTGTAAGGTCCATCTGTTTAACCTCATTAAGAAAGCGCCAGATATTATTCTTAATAAATGTCTTTCCATATTTGACCTGCCCTTGTTCACTATAAAAGGTTAAGCCGTTACGAACTTGGTAGTTGCCAAACTCTTCCATCGAAAAGTACTTGCTTGCTTCTCGGCCTGAAAAGAGAAAATCAACATCGATGTTTTGTTGACGAAACGCGACAGCCATTGCCCTTGCACGTGCAATATGACCATTTCCAGTGCCTTGTACGCCGTATAAAATTTTCATGAAACTTCCTTTCGATTCGCTGGTTTAGCGCTTGGTGATGTGGTCATTCGATAATTAAAGAATGAAGCTAATAGCAAGGCTGGTACAAGCTACGCCCAAAGCAGCACCAATGAGTACGTCCGTTAAAAAGTGCACGCCGAGTAATATTCGAGATCCAGCAATCGCTGCAGCCCAAGTCAAACTAAAGAGATATAAGCTCGGATAGAAATGTCCGATTAATGTCGCCATAACAAAAGCAGCGGCGGCATGCCCAGATGGCAGGCTGTACTTATCTGATGGGACAATATGAGAGTGAAGCAAAGAGGAAAATTCAGCTGGTCTGCGGCGCTTTAGAGTATTTTTAGCAAGCCAATAGATTGGCAGCTCAATCGCGAAGGCAGTTAAGCCCACCAACAGAAAATCGCTGCCTGTTTTGCTATCGGTGAGCAATGCAATCAAAGCAATCAATATATAGAGGTGACCATCCCCCGTATGAGAGACCGCCTTACTCAACGTCGCATGTTGGCCACTAAAACGGTTCTTTAAACAGAAAACAGAAAATGCCACATCCCAGCGGACAATAGGTTCGATAGTACGCATACGTTCTCCTTAACAATCCTTATTCAGTTAAGGGTCAAGTTATGCCCAACAAATGACAGTTAAGTGACGTTTTGAATGAACTAAAATGAAATTTTCCACGGTTGAGAAGCCGATGATTCAACCGTATCAGAGGCTCATTCACCTCATAAAAAAATAAAGCGACCCTAGGCCGCTTTATTATTCATTTCTAATTTCTGACTTAAAACTCTATAGCGAAAGGGGCTCGTGCTTTTTCACTAAACCGAAGTCAGCCAAGATTGCGTAAGCCGCAGGGATCATAAACAGCACCAGCAGGGTTGAAGCAAAGATGCCAAATACGATCGAGATAACCAAAGGCTGAATAACCTGAGCCTGTAAACTGGTTTCGGTGAGCAAAGGCAATAAACCAGCAGCCGTCGTCATCGAGGTTAAGAACACGGCACGGAAACGCTCACGACTCGCTTTCACCACCGAGTCATGCACGCTATCTCCTTCATCAACGTGATGACGAATGTATTGAACGAGTAAGATAGAGTCGTTAACTACAATCCCTGCAAGCGACACAAAGCCCATCATACTTGGCATACTTAAGGAATGACCAAGCACCCAGTGACCAACTACAACTCCGATAAAGGCTAATGGAATCGCGAGCATCACAACTACAGGCTCTAAATAGCTTCTGAATTGATAACTCAGAATCGCAAACACACCAAACAGACCGAGCAAGAAGCCTTTGCCCATCGAGGCGCCCGTCTTGGCTGCATCCTTCGCTTCCCCTTCGAAATCAAAACGTAAGCCTGGGTACTTCTGAATGAGTTTAGGCGCTTCATCTTTTTGGAACTGAGCCAAGATCGCTGAAGAGCTCGCTTTCTTATTATCAATATCACCAAAGATACTAATAGTTCTCAGCCCATCAATACGTTGAATACGCACATAATTACGCTGGAAATCGAGTGTCGCCAGCGTAGCTAACGGAATTTGGCTGCCTTCCGCAGTAATGATTGGGAAGTTAGCAAGCTGTTGAATGTCACCCGCTTGCTCTTTATCAAGACGCACCTCTATCGAGATATTCTCAACACCGATTTGAATCTCATCCGCAGTCTGACCAAAGAAGGCCGCGCGCAGTTGAGAGGCAATCATCTGCCCGTTCACATTGTAGGTTTCAGCGCCTGGGCGCAGCTTAACCAAGATCTCTTCTTTACCCATGCGCATGTCATCAAGCACACCATGAACACCATCAAACTCATTCAGATAAGCTTGAATATCCAGAGAAGCAGCCTTCAATGCATTAAGGTCATCATGCTTGGCACGGATCTCAATCGCTCGTCCACCCGGCCCCATGGTTGGTTGCTTGAAAACCAATGAGATTGGGTCTGCGAGTTCACCGATGTCCTCTCGCCATGCATCGATGAAATCATCAATCACCGTATTACGGCTCTCAGCACCACGAAGATCTAAGCGCACGGTAGCCAAGTGCGGGCCAGACTCGTTGGCATCGGCATTGGCGTTAAACTGGCTGGTGATATGTTCGACTAGCGTGTTGCCCTCTTCAACTTCTTCGCTCCACTGCTCATTCAAACGCTCAGCAGAAGCCACAATCTTATCGACCACTCTCTCAGTTTGAGACAGTGATGCCCCCGGAGGAAGAATGATACGAGCCTCAGCAATATCACCATCAAGCTCTGGGAATGGCTGGAATTTGACAACACCACCAGCAATCAAGGAGATCGATAGGAGCAGCAAGGTCAACACTCCGCCCATAAAGGCATAGCGGAAGGTCACCACTTTCTCGACCATATTCATCAAGGTGGTATTACGAAAGTTCTCAAACTTCTCTAGCAACACAGTTTTGAAGCGCAGCGCTGGCTTATCGTTTTTCTCTTTGTGTAACGAATGCGACAAGTGATTCGGCAGAATTAAGAAAGCTTCGATCAAGCTCAACGACAGCACCAAAATCAGCACCTGAGGAACGGCCTTGAGTACCGCGCCCATTTCCCCATCGAGAAATAACAAGCTACCGAAGATACACACTGTGGTTAAGAAGGAAGACAACACACCGGGAAGTACCTTCTTAACACCGTTATACACCGCGTCATCAACGTTTTGCCCCCGGTCGAGGTGGGAGGCTATCGATTCAGCGATCACGATGGCGTCATCCATCATAATACCGATCGCCATCAACAAACCCACCAGTGACATTATGTTGATCGACAGTCCTAAATTGGCCATTAAGAACAATCCGCCAAGAAAGGCTACCGGCAGGCCTGCTGCAACCCAAAAGGAATAACGTAAGCTGAAGAACAGCCACATAGTAGCAAACACTAGCACAATGCCTTGCCAGCCGTTGCGCACCATCATGGTCAGACGATCCCACAATACAGAGGAGAGATCGTTGGTCATTTGCAGAGTCACGCCATCAGGTGCAATTGCACGCTGGTCCTCGACAAACTGAGTGACACGCTCTTTGATTCTCAGTGCGTCATCTTCTTTGTTCTTGCTGATCTTGAGCAGCGCAGAAGGTTTACCATCAAACAACACCTTCTGTTCATCGAGCTCAAAGCGGTCGGTGATCTTGGCAATATCTCGTAAACGGATCACAGAGCCATTTGGCGCCGAACCCACTACAATGCTTTCCAGTTCTACGGGCGTGATACGCCTTTCATCGAAGCGAATCAGGAAGTTTTTGTCTGGCGTTTCAACGTTACCACTCGGCAGTTTCACATTCTGGCGACCAATTTGATCGGCAATATCACCGACACTCAAACCGAGTTGGCGAATCGCTTGGGTATCAAGTTCAACACGATATTGGTGATCAGAGAATCCGCTGACATCAACCAGTGAAACATCGTAATCGAGCTTCATTGTGCGTTTCAGATCTTCAGCGTATGCCTTCAGCTCAGGCCATGAGGTGTCCGCCGTAATCGCAATATCAACGACTGGCTCATTCCAATCTAGCTCTTGTACGACCGGTGATTCAATCTCTGTAGGAAAATCGTTGATCGAATTGATCTGAGTTTGTACATCCACCAGCATTCGACCGATGTCCGCTTTCTCATTGAGCTTGAGAATTAGACGTGCGCTGCCTTCTATCGCCTCACATTGGGTTTCTTCAATGTTAGCTAAACCATCGACCGCATCCTCCATTCGCACACACAGGCTCTCTTCGACCTCCTGTGGTGAAGCACCCGGATAAACAATCGCTGCCATAATGTAAGGCGGATCGTAAGCAGGGAAGGTTTCGCGTTTGATGGTAGATAACGAACTCAAACCCAATATCAACAACCCAAGCATCAACAAGTTGGCTGCGGTTGGGTGTCTTGAGAAGAACTTAATCATGAAGCGCTCCCGTCACTATCTGCGGTAAGTTCATCACCATTTGAACCAGACTCTTTCAGCAGCATGCCTTCAATGGCAGGCAGAACGTCGTTGAGAACCAATTTGTCTCCCGTCTGCAACTCGCCACTAATCACCACTTGATTGTCTCGGCGGTAAAGCACTTCGACACTCACAACTTTCAAGCGCTGGTTCTCATCCATCAAATAGATCTTATCGCCATGCAGAGCGCGTTCAGGCACAACCCAACTTAGATTGGCTAAGCCTTCAATCTCCGCTTTAACAAACATGCCATTTACCAAAGGCGTGGCACTGTTTGGCTGAAGCGCAGAATAGTCTTGATTGATTTCAAGGATGATGCCCGCTGTCGCTTGGTTTTCATCCACAGTCTCACTGATTCGTGCAACCTTGGCTGGCCAAGTCAGATTTAAGCTGCCACTGTTCAGCTGAATGCTTGCCTTAGTTGGCGTTTGGTATGGGTTTGGGATGCCAGCAGCATCGCGAGGAAATTGAGTAAAGCTTGAGGCTAAAGTTTGCATATCGTGAATAGAGAGTTGTGCCTCAACCTCCATAACGTCAATTCCATGAGCAATGAACATCTCTTGCTGCAGATTAACTACTTGGTTCTGTTCAATATCAACCTGAGCGATTCGCATCGGTCTGGGTAAGGTGATGGTGGTTTTATCCAAAGAGCGTTGCGCTTCTTTGACCTTAGAGACATTGACCTTAATCACCGCTTGTGCGACACGCTTTTCATCTGGCATTAAGGCGATTTGGTTCTGTATATCTAACACCAGCTTCTGTTGGGAGAGTGCGCTCTGCTGTTGAAGATCGACATCGGACTGAGAGGTCAGCCCTTTCTTACGCAGATCTTGTTTACGTTGTAGCTCTTTATTACTGATCACTAAACGATTTTTTTCGATCTTCAGTGTCTGTTTCAGGTTGTCTTCTTCTTGATTCAATTTCGCTAATGAGGTTTGGCTTGATTTTAGATCCGCCTCTGCTTGTATCAGTTTCAATTCGTAATCCAATGGATCAACCTTGAGCACGACCGTTCCCGCAGGGATCACCTGGCCTTTTTCAAGATCTGGATGTCGATACACGATTTGTCCTGTCACCTCAGCAATCGCTTTCCATTGAACTTTCGGCACCACTTTGCCAAAGCCGACCGCTAGCGGTGCTATCAGTTGTTGTTCTAGGCTCACTGTATCAACTAAGCGGGCTCTATCACCCGCAGGTTTGGTTGGAAGATCTGGCTTCAAGTTAATCGCGGCGACAAGGCCAATAACACCAACCGCAAGTGCTGGAAAGAAGAGTAGTTTTTTATTTATTTTCATTATCTTTGGTCCTGCACGGAAGAAGGGCTCGGTGCGTTGATAAAGCCTTCAGTCATCAGTTGAATGTTGTGTTCGATTAAACGATTAAGAAATTCTTCATTAATCTCAATACCATGGATTGCCAATAAAGGCGGCGGAGCGATGAAAGGAAACACCATCAAGCTTACATACGAAACACGGCACAATTTTGGATCCATGTTCTGTTTTAAGATGCCTTGTTCAACCAACTTTTCAAAAATGACATCTTGGGCTGGCTTGGCAACATCGAGGAAAACCTTTTCGAGCAACTCTCTTTGCACTTCAGAGGGAGGCATATTCATCACTTGGGCTATCAAGCGCGGAAACTTCGGCACCTTGACCATCTCTTTGTAGTAAGTCCGCATTAAATCAAGAAAGTTCTCATGACTGCTTTCTTCAACCAATCTCTGCATCTGCAATTGCATCGGTCGTAGCGTTTCACGCAGCATAGCTTCAAACAGCCCGGCCTTACTGCCAAAGTAATAGCGGATCATCGCAATGTTCACACCCGCGCGCTCAGCAATCAGGCGCGTCGAGACCTTGTCGTATGGCTGAACGACAAACAGATCACGAGCATGCTCAATCAATAACTGTCGAACATCTAAGTTCTTTTGAGGTCGCCCCGCTTTTCGTGCCGTCATGGCAAAAATCCATCTCTATAATTAATCATCTGATTAATTATAGAGATAAACAGGCGTAACAGTAGAAGATTAATTACTCACTATTTAATCAAGTGATTAATTAATTTGGTCACGCTTGTGATTTTTTTGGTGAATCGTTCCATCAAAAAGATTTACTACAAAGTTTTAACCTGCACATAAGCCAAACGATAAACTAACCGCCCAACCTAAAAACCCCAAGCAGATGATAAAACCAATAAATACAACCCTAGCAGCACAAACCAAACCAAAACGCCGCTAATGTATGCTGATATTGGATTTTCTTGTTTGACGCTCAGAATAAATTACGGTAAATATGGTGTTAACAGTTTATTTACGGATATTTGTGTAATGATTTTTTCTTCTTCTCGACTGCTGAAACTTCTCCTTATCGTGAACCAATCGCGCGGGTAAGTTGTGGGTCAAGAACTACACAAATATTAAAACCCGCGCTGAGCGGGTTTTTTTGTAACTGGCACTTTTAAAAGAACATCATTCTCAATAATAATTTGGATAGCAATCGATACAATATCGATATAAGGAAGCACCCATGAACGATCAAGTGATAATTTTTGATACGACTTTACGTGACGGCGAGCAGGCTCTAGCTGCAAGCCTGACAGTAAAAGAGAAGTTACAAATTGCTTATGCACTTGAAAGACTGGGTGTGGACGTAATCGAAGCTGGCTTCCCGGTATCATCTCCGGGTGATTTTGAGTCAGTACAAACTATCGCAAAGAACATCAAAGATAGTCGTATCTGTGCGCTTTCTCGTGCGGTAGCGAAAGATATCGATGCAGCAGCAGAAGCGTTAAAAGTGGCTGAGCAGTTCCGTATTCACACCTTTATTTCTACATCGACGGTTCACGTTCAAGATAAGTTGCGTCGCAGCTACGATGACGTGGTAGAGATGGCAGTCAAAGCCATTAAACACGCACGTAACTACACAGACGATGTTGAATTTTCTTGTGAAGATGCAGGGCGTACACCTATCGATAATCTATGTCGCATGGTTGAAGCTGCCATCAACGCGGGTGCAAAAACCATCAACATTCCAGACACAGTGGGGTACACAGTGCCTAACGAGTTTGGCGGTATTATCAAAACGCTATTTGACCGCGTACCAAACATCGACCAAGCAATCATCTCAGTTCACTGTCACGATGACTTAGGCATGTCGGTTGCTAACTCAATCGCAGCGGTACAAGCTGGTGCTCGCCAAGTAGAAGGTACCATTAACGGCATTGGTGAACGCGCGGGTAACTGTTCTTTAGAAGAGATCGCAATGATCATCAAAACTCGTCAAGAGTTATTAGGTGTTCATACCGGCCTAGATCACCAAGAGATCCACCGCACCAGTAAATTGGTGAGCCAGCTTTGCCACATGCCGATTCAAGACAACAAAGCGATCGTTGGTGCTAACGCATTCAGCCACTCTTCAGGTATCCACCAAGATGGCATGCTAAAGAACAAAAACACTTACGAGATCATGACTCCTGAGTCTATTGGCTTGAAAAACAAGGCGTTGAACTTAACCAGCCGTAGTGGTCGTGCTGCTGTTAAGAGCCATATGGACGCGATGGGTTACAAAGACAACGAGTACAGCCTAGATTCATTGTACGAAGACTTCTTGAAGCTTGCTGACCGTAAAGGCCAAGTCTTCGATTACGACTTAGAAGCATTAATGCACTTCGCGAATCTACGTGACGAAGATGACTTCTACAAACTTAACTACCTAAGCGTACAATCTGGTAGTGTAATGTCTACAACCAGCATCAAGCTGCAATGTGGTGACGAAGAGAAGTGCGAAGCCGCTGTCGGTAACGGTCCTGTTGACGCGCTATACCAGTGTATCTACCGCTTAACTGGCTACGAAATCGTACTAGATAAGTTCGACCTAACCGCGAAAGGTGAAGGTGAAGATGGTTTAGGCCAAGCTGACATCATTGCTAACTATAAAGGTCGTAAGTACCACGGCACAGGCGTTTCAACGGATATCGTTGAAGCTTCTGGTCAGGCGCTATTACACGTTATCAACAGCATTCAACGCGCTGACACGATTGCTGAAATGAAACAGCAAAAAATCGCGACAGTTTAAGAACCTAATAACAGAGCCCTAGAGCCGATGTTATTGGCTTTATGGACAAAATTTAAAACGAGCTCATGCTCAGTAACAAGAATTAAAGGATTAACATGACTGATAAATCATACAAAATTGCCGTACTACCTGGTGATGGCATTGGCCCAGAAGTAATGCAGCAAGCACATAAGGTGCTAGACGCGATCGAAAAGAAGCATGCGATTAGCTTTTCTCGCGAAGAGTATGATGTTGGTGGTATTGCAATTGATAACCACGGTTGCCCACTACCAGAGTCAACAGTGAAAGGTTGCGAAGAGTCTGACGCTGTACTTTTCGGCTCAGTTGGTGGTCCTAAGTGGGAGCACCTTCCACCAAATGACCAACCTGAGCGTGGCGCCCTACTTCCTCTACGTAAACACTTCCAACTGTTTTGTAACCTTCGTCCTGCGCAAATTCACAAAGGTTTAGAGTCTTTCTCTCCACTTCGTGCTGATATCTCCGAGCGCGGTTTTGACATCGTGGTAGTACGTGAGCTAACAGGCGGTATTTACTTCGGTCAACCTAAAGGTCGTGAAGGTGAAGGCGCAACGGAAAAAGCGTTTGATACCGAGGTTTACCACCGCTACGAAATCGAACGTATCGCAAAGATTGCTTTTGAATCGGCACGTCTACGTAACAAAAACGTTTACTCCATTGATAAAGCGAACGTTCTACAGAGTTCTATCTTGTGGCGCGAAGTTGTCGAAGAGATCGCAAAAGACTACCCAGATGTCACGCTAAACCACATGTACATCGACAACGCGACCATGCAGTTAATCAAAGACCCGTCTCAGTTTGACGTCATGCTATGTTCAAACATCTTCGGCGACATCATCTCTGATGAGTGTGCAATGATCACAGGCTCTATGGGTATGCTTCCTTCTGCAAGCTTGAACGAAAGCAACTTCGGCCTATACGAACCAGCGGGCGGCAGTGCACCAGATATCGCAGGCAAGAATATCGCAAACCCAGTTGCACAAATTCTTTCTGCAGCGCTAATGCTTCGTTACAGCCTAGGCGAAGAAGCGGCAGCACAAGACATTGAAACAGCGGTATCTAAAGCGCTTTCAGCAGGCGAGCTAACAGCAGACCTAGCAGGCGATAAACAAGCGCTAACCACCTCTGAAATGGGTGACAAGATTGCAGAGTACATCTTAGCTTCATAAGCGTAACGATCTAAAGTAAGTACATAAGAATAATATCCAGCCAAGTCATCCAAAGTGCCTGACTTGGCTAGAAACAAACACTGGGACTGATACTCCCAAGGAAGAAAAGCTATGTCGACAAACCAGCAAGCCAAAACCTTATACGAAAAAGTTTACGACGCGCACGTTGCAGTAGCAGCAGAAGGCGAAAACCCGATCCTTTACATCGACCGTCACTTAGTCCACGAAGTAACGTCACCTCAAGCATTTGATGGTTTACGTGAAAAAGGCCGTAAAGTTCGCCAAGTCGGCAAAACTTTCGCGACCATGGATCACAACGTATCAACCCAAACCAAAGACATTAATGCTTCTGGCGAGATGGCGCGTATCCAAATGGAAACGCTATCAAAAAACTGTGAAGAGTTTGGTGTAACGCTTTACGACCTAAACCACAAATACCAAGGTATTGTGCACGTTATGGGCCCTGAGCTAGGTATTACTCTGCCGGGTATGACTATCGTTTGTGGTGACTCGCACACTGCAACACACGGTGCATTTGGTTCTCTTGCATTCGGTATCGGTACTTCAGAAGTTGAGCACGTTCTAGCAACCCAAACGCTAAAACAAGCTCGCGCTAAAACCATGAAGATCGAAGTAAAAGGTAAGGTAGCTCCGGGCATTACTGCCAAAGACATCGTGCTGGCGATCATCGGTAAAACAACAGCGGCTGGCGGTACTGGCTATGTGGTTGAATTCTGTGGTGAGGCGATTACCGACCTTACAATGGAAGGCCGTATGACAGTATGTAACATGGCTATCGAGTTGGGTGCTAAAGCGGGTCTGATTGCACCGGATGAAACCACCTACGAATACATCAAGGGTCGCAAGTTCTCTCCAGAAGGTGAAGAGTTTGACGCAGCCGTTGAATACTGGAACACACTAAAAACCGATGCTGACGCTGAATTTGATGCTGTCGTAACTCTAGAAGCGGCAGACATCAAACCACAAGTGACTTGGGGTACTAACCCTGGTCAGGTAATTTCTGTTGATGCGCCAATTCCTGCCCCAGAGAGCTTCGCAGACCCTGTTGAAAAAGCATCAGCTGAAAAAGCATTGGCATACATGGGCCTAGAAGCGGGTAAATCTCTATCAGATTACAACGTAGATAAAGTGTTTGTTGGCTCTTGTACTAACTCTCGCATCGAAGACATGCGTGCAGCAGCAGCGGTAGCGAAAGGTCGCCAAGTGGCTAAACATGTACAAGCGCTTATCGTTCCGGGCTCTGAGCAAGTAAAAGCGCAAGCTGAAGCTGAAGGTTTGGATGTTATCTTCAAAGAAGCAGGTTTTGAGTGGCGCCTACCGGGTTGTTCTATGTGTCTTGCAATGAACAACGACCGCCTTGGTCCACAAGAGCGCTGCGCGTCTACATCAAACCGTAACTTTGAAGGTCGCCAAGGCCGTGATGGTCGTACGCACCTAGTTAGCCCTGCAATGGCTGCAGCCGCAGCGATCGCTGGTCACTTTGTCGATATTCGTGAACTTTAATTAGAGGATTTAACATGTCAGGTTTTCAACAACACACCGGATTAGTCGTTCCTCTAGATACGGCCAACATCGATACTGATGCGATCATTCCAAAGCAGTTCTTACAGAAAGTGAACCGCATTGGTTTTGGTAAACACTTATTCCATGACTGGCGCTTCCTAGATGACGCGGGCGAACAACCAAACCCAGAATTCGTAATGAACGCACCACGTTACCAAGGCGCTTCAATCCTGCTTGCCCGTGAAAACTTTGGTTGTGGCTCATCTCGCGAACACGCACCTTGGGCACTTGCTGATTACGGTGTTCAAGTGATGATTGCACCAAGCTTTGCAGACATCTTCTACGGTAACTCAATCAACAACCAAATGGTTCCTGTTCGACTGACTGAGCAAGAAGTGGATGAGATTTTCCAATTCGTAGAAGCGAACGAAGGCGCAGAAGTGACGGTTGATCTAGAAGCAATGAAAGTAAGCGCAAATGGCAAACAATACTCGTTTGAAATTGATGAGTTCCGTCGCCACTGCCTACTGAATGGCTTAGACAACATTGGCCTAACGCTGCAGCACGCTGACAAGATTTCTGCGTATGAAGAGAAGATTCCAAGCTTCCTAAAATAAAGAAGTCTTGCAATAGAAAAGCAGTTTCAAAGTTCGAAAAGGTTGGCTTAGCGCCAACCTTTTTTATTTGGTTCAGCTTTAGTCTAAAGTGTCTACAAACTCTGATCTGTTATTTAACTAAAGAGCCATGAAAGAAAATCGTAAAGCATAAGGTCTTAGTAGTCAGCTATCAGGAGAATGCCATGAAACAACTACTCGTTATTATCAGCCTACTTTTTTCAACCTTAGCTTGGTCGGCACCTAAGTCTGAACTGTGGCCGTACTGGAATCAAAGTAATGAGGCCAACTCAGAACAAGTTTCTCATCAAAGCTGGCAGCAATTCCTCGATAGCTACTTGGTTAAACAGGGGCAAAATACGTTAGTTCGTTATCAAGCAGTGTCCGCTACAGATAAGTCAAAGCTGAAACAATACATCAAGCAGTTAGAGCAGATAAACCCACTCGAGTACCCAAAAGCAGAGCAGTACGCTTACTGGGTCAATCTATACAATGCCGTGACTGTTGATTTGATTCTCGATGCCTATCCAGTTAAATCGATCACTAAGCTCGGAGGTCTGTTTAGTTTTGGCCCATGGGGAGATGATGTCGTATCAGTAAATGGAAAGTCACTGACACTCAACGACATTGAGCACCGAATCCTAAGACCGATATGGCAAGACCCACGTACACACTACGCTGTAAATTGTGCCAGCCTAGGGTGCCCAAACCTCCAGTCTCAAGCCTTTACGTCTGACAACACCGAAACTCTACTGGAACAAGCGGCCTCTGAGTTTGTTAATAGTGATAAAGGTGTTCTGATTAAAGGCAATAAGACCCAACTATCATCGATTTATGAGTGGTTCGCAGTGGACTTTGGTAGCCAACAGCAGCTCATTCAACACCTAAACCAATATCGAGTTGAGCCTGTAAAGAATACCGACAAAATCAGCTATGACTACGACTGGTCACTAAACCAAACAAAATAGCTTGCTGCCAGTCGCTCACAGCTAAAACAAAAAAGAGGCTAGTGGTATATCACCCACTAGCCTCTTTTCATCTATTTCACTTTGTTCTAGAGCTAGAAACTTGAACCAGGCTGCTGCAAGAATTCAACCTCTTCTGGTGTTGATGCTCTTCCTAACACATCATTGCGATGTGGATAGCGACCAAAACGCTCAATGATAACCTTGTGCTTAAACTCAAAATCAAGATTATTTTCTAAGCCAGTTTGAGAAAACAACTCAACCGCCTGCTCATGAATTAACAGTGACTCACTGTGCATGTAAGGCATATACAGAAAGCTTTTCTGTTGTTGGCTAAGTTGATGGTCAAAACCACCGGCTACCGCTTCCTGCGCCAATGCTAGCGCCATGGGGTCAGCTGAAAATGCAGCAGGGCTATTTCTGCCGATGTTTCTTGAAAACTGGTCCAGTACAATAATCTCAGCTAAGCGCCCTTGTGCCGTTTGGCGCCATTCAAACAGCTCCCCCTGAGTTGCAGCTTGATGTAAATCGGAGAATCGCTCTTTAATCAAAGCATCAATGTGTTCACCGCCAGTAAACCAATCTTTTGGTGTTAACTCATCAAACCAAAAGTCCAGAACGTCTAGATAACTGATAGTCATATTTATTCCTTTAAATAAAAAAGCCGAGTAACGTCTTATCATTACTCGGCTTTATGTTCGATTACTTAAACCCTTTGACCTTCTTAATTAGGTCGTAAGCATTTTGAATTTCTTGCGATTTCTCTTTTGCAACGTTCATCATTTCTGGCGGGAGACCTTTCGCCATCAGTTTATCTGGGTGGTGCTCATTCATCAGCTTACGGTAGGCCTTTTTCACTTCCTTGCCATCCGCACTTTCACTTACACCTAGCACCTTAAATGCATCGCCAAGTTGGTTTTGTTGTGATGCTTGTTGCCAACCAGACGACTGCCCTTGGTGATGACCGCCGCCGAAGCTTCCGCCCTGCTGTTGAAAACGGAATGCCGCCTCTTGCATCTGTAAACGGCGCTCAAGTTGCTCTGCAGAAAAGCCAAGACCTTGAGCAATCTTATGAAGAACCTGACGTTCACTTGGATGCAGACTTCCATCGGCAAATGCTGCTGATACTTGAAGCTCTAAAAAAAACTGAAGGAGGTCAAAACGTCCACCCGATGAGATTTTTACACGCTCAAGGACGTCACTAAGCGGAAAGTCGCTCTCTTTTCCTTCGCGGAATGCATCTTGTGCCGCTCTGCGCTGTTCACCATGAAGATTCATACGCTCCATCATAGTAGAAGCCAGTTGAATCTCTTCGCGAGTCACTTGGCCTTTCGCTTTAGCAACATGCCCCATAACCGCAAATGCAGATTTGAAAAACTCGTTTTGTCTTTCAGCTTGGTTTGGGCCACGCCCAAAACCAGAGGTGTTGAACCCAGATTGGTTCAATCGGCGAGCTTTATCGAATTGGTGTCCCAAAAATAGACCAAAAACTAAACCAAGTGGCCCTCCAAATAGAAAGCCAAAGAAAGCGCCCAAAATTTTGCCAAATATTTGCATTATGTGTTCTCTATCTATGAATTTTATCTGAGTAATGCTGTCTGATGATGCTGAATGCTAATATTTCCTTTATCATAAGGAAAATGCTTTATTAATTGGATTGATACTAGATCAACCCTTCATCTAGTGACACAGGATAGTTCAACTTCATGCAATCTTTTTCCCGCACCTTGTTAGCCGCGTCTATAAGTACGGCGTTATACGTGTCGACAACTCAAGCTGAAACAATAACCGATAGTAGTGTGCAGGAAATGCCCTCTATAGATCAATGCTTGATCGAGCCCGCTGCAGAAAACGAGACTCAACTACCCGCTCATGTTGAGTCAGATCGCTTAGAGGCTATCAATGGTGACAAGGCAATATATTCAGGTGACGTAAGAGTTACGCAAGGAAACAAGACCATCCTTGCTGATAATGTAACCCTTCACCAACAAGAAAACATCGTTGTAGCTGAAGGCAACGTAAACTTTAGTGATGGTCAAATTAAATCAATATCAGACAGAGCAACTAATAATCTGACGACTGATGAAATGACACTAGAAAACACCGACTACGAATTTCTTTGTGAACCAGGCCGTGGCGATGCCGTTTATATCGCAAAAACAGGTAAAGCGGTTTATGAGATCGAAGATGGCTCGATTACCTCTTGTCCTATCGGTGATAACGCTTGGCGCCTGAGAGCATCAAGCATCGATGTCGATCAAGATGAAGAACAAGCCACTTTTTATAACCCACGCTTTGAAATTCAAAGTGTCCCTGTCTTTTACCTACCATACCTGACTGTTCCTATTGGTGACACACGTAAGACAGGTTTCCTATACCCAACCGTATCATACGGTTCAAGTGACGGTTTTGAAGCTGAGATCCCGGTGTATTGGAACTTGGCACCAAACTACGACTTGGAAACAACGTTTAAGTACATGCAAGAGCGTGGAACGCAACTGAACAGTAAATTCCGTTACTTGAGCGATTTCGGCTCCGGTAGCATTAAGTCTGAATACCTACCAGATGATAAAAAATTCAAAGACAAAGGCGACCGATGGGGTGCTCAATTAGAGCACACTGGGATTTTCCAAGAGTCGTGGTTGTTTGAAGTTGATTACTCCAAAGTCAGTGACATTGATTACTTTACTGACGTTAGCTCAAGTAGTATAGGTAACCGTGAAGATGGCCAATTACTTCAAGAAGGTAAAGCAACCTACCGTTCTCACAACTGGGATGCATCTGTACTTGTCCGAGACTTTCAAGTCTTAACAACCAGTAATAACCTCCCTTATCGCCTAATGCCGCAGCTAGAATACAACTACTACGCGCCTGAGGTTATGGAATATCTAGATTTCGACATGATCAGTCATGTTTCGATATTTGATACCGACGCAAAAGGCAAACCATCAGCGAACCGTATCCACGTGGAACCAGGTATCACTATACCTGTTGGAAATACTTGGGGTACATGGACGACAGAAGCGAGATTACTTGGCACTTATTACCAACAAGACCTTGATGGTGTTGATACTGGTGCAGGTTCTGACTATGAAGGCTTAGAAGAGTCGGTAAGTCGAGTCATCCCTGAGTTTCGAAGCCATGCCGGTATCGTTCTTGAACGTGATACCACTATCGTTGGCAACTACACTCAGACACTCGAGCCACAGGTTCAGTATTTGTATGTACCAGAGCAAGACCAAAGTGATATTGGCCTTTACGACACTACGCTGTTACAAACTGATTATTACGGCTTATTTAGAAGTCGTAAATACAGTGGTGTAGACCGCATTGCTTCGGCAAACCAAATTAGCTACGGCGCCTCGTCTCGTTTCTTTGATGATGAGTACCGAGAACGCCTCAATATCTCTTTCGGTCAAATTTTTTATATCGACAAAGATACAAAACAGACTTTAGACAACGACGACTCAGACAAAAAAACTAATTATTCGTCTTGGGCTATTGAAATGGATTTCAACTATGATGACTACCTGTTCTACCATGGTGGCGTACAGTACGACATTGATAGCACAGCGATGCAACTTGCAAACAGCACATTAGAATATCGCTTCGCAGGCGGTTACATACAAACCAACTACCGCTATGTAACAGAAGAGTATATAAATGAAACTGTAGATTTTGACGTATCATCCATAACAAGAGACGGTATTTCACAAGCAGGTTTACTTGGTGCCTACCAAATTTCACCGAAATGGAGCACCAGTGCTCAATATTTCTATGACTTAACTACACAAGAAGATCTAGAGTGGTTAGCTCGTTTAAACTATAAATCGGACTGTTGGTACATCGGCTTTACCTATAGTAACCGTTTGACAAACAACATTAGCAACCCAAATACCACACCTGAATACGAAAACAACTTCAGTGTGAACTTCGGTATTATTGGCTTTGGTACCAATATCGGCTCTGATTCTGGCGCTGTTGGGGATAGCAGTTCAGATAACTCTTTGAGCTACGGTCGCCCATTCTTCTTAAATAACTAATTTTCTTTATTGATAACACATCAGTAAATTTAAAGGATTACACATGACATTGTGGAAACGCACATTAATCGCTATCACAGCAGCTTGCACTGTATCAACAAGCTTTGCTGCGCCAGTTGAACTCGATAGCGTAAGAGTGATCGTCAACGAGGGCGTGATCTTGCAGAGCGACATCGATACGTCGATGAAAACTCTACGAGCGAACGCGAAGAAAAGCGGTCAGACATTACCCTCTCAAGACGTGCTTGATGAACAAGTACTTGAAAAGCTAATTATCGATACCATCCAAACTCAAGAAGCAGAACGAATCGGTGTTCGTATTGATGATGCTCGACTTGATCAAGCGATTGAGGGCATCGCCAAAGACAACAACCAAACCGTAGAGCAACTCACCGCATCGGTTGCAGAAGAAGGCCTAAGCTACAACGCGTTTCGCGAGCAGGTAAGAAAAGAGATCGCGGCAAGTGAAGCTCGTAATGCGCTTGTTCGTCGCCGTATCAACATTCTTCCAGCAGAAGTAGACAACCTAGCGGATATTCTTGCTCAAGAGACGAATGCGACAGTTCAATACAAGATTGGGCACATTCAACTTCGCTTTAACGATGACCAAACCAAAGAAGAGCTAGAGGCTCAAGCCAAAGAACTTGTTGAAGAGCTTAACTCAGGCAAAGACTTCAGCACTATGGCTTATACTTACTCTAAAGGCCCTAAAGCATTACAAGGTGGCGATTGGGGTTGGATGCGCAAAGAAGAGATGCCAACCATCTTTGCAGACCAAATCAAAATGCAAAATAAAGGCAGCATCATTGGTCCTTTCCGCAGCGGAGTCGGCTTCCACATTCTAAAAATTGAAGATGTGAAAGGCTTAGAGACAGTAGCAGTTACTGAAGTGAATGCTCGCCATATCCTGATTAAACCAACCGTAATCTTAAGCGATGACGGTGCTAAAGAGCAGCTTGAAGAGATCACTCGTCGTGTAAATGCAGGCGAAGCAAGCTTTGGAGATATGGCTCAGCAATACAGCCAAGACCCGGGCTCGGCAGTACAGGATGGTGAGCTGGGCTACCAAACACCTGACTTATACGTACCAGAGTTCAAACACCAAGTAGAAACCCTGCCTGAAGGTAAAATCAGTGCGCCATTTAAAACCGTTCATGGCTGGCACATTGTCGAAGTACTGGACCGCCGTGAAGTCGACCGTACTGATTCCGCTTTAAAAAACAAAGCTTACCAAATTTTATTTAACCGTAAGTTCAACGAAGAAGCTGGGGCTTGGCTGCAAGAAGTACGAGCAAGTGCCTTTGTGGAAATGGTTGAGGACGACCAAGATGACAACTAAACGTATTGTCATTACCGCGGGTGAACCCGCAGGGATAGGACCAGACTTAACTCTGGCGCTATCTCAAGAAAGCTGGCCTCACCAACTTGTGGTTTGTGCAGATAAAAACCTACTCGCGGAACGTGCTGAACTGCTGGGTATTGAAGTAGAACTACTGGATTACGACGCTGCTGCACCTAAGCAGCCGCAACGCTCTGGCACGCTGGTTGTGAAACACATTCCACTTGCTGAAAGCGCTGTTGCAGGCCAACTTAACGAAGCCAATGGTCATTACGTATTAAATACTTTAGAAACCGCAGCAATTGGCTGTATGAATGATGAATTTGATGCTATTGTCACCGGCCCCGTTCACAAGGGTGTAATTAACCGAGCTGGCGTTGCTTTTAGCGGCCATACCGAGTTTTTTGCAGAGAAGTCCAACACGCCACTTGTGGTGATGATGTTGGCAACAGAAGGGCTGCGTGTTGCATTAGTGACAACACATATCCCACTAGCTGATGTATCTCAAGCAGTGACTGAAGACAGATTAGAGCAAATCATTGCGATTCTGAATAAAGATTTGGTCGAAAAGTTTGCGATTGAGAAACCAACTATCTACGTATGTGGTTTGAACCCACATGCCGGTGAAGATGGTTGTTTAGGGCGTGAAGAAATTGAAACCATCACTCCTACGCTAGAAAAAATTCGTCAAAAAGATGGGATTAATTTGGTTGGCCCATTGCCAGCAGACACCATCTTTAATGAAAAATATTTGCAAGATGCAGATGCTGTTTTAGGTATGTATCACGACCAAGTACTCCCGGTATTGAAATACAAAGGGTTTGGTCGCTCAGTGAACATCACGCTTGGCTTACCGTTTATTCGCACATCAGTCGACCACGGTACCGCCTTAGACTTGGCCGGGAAAGGCCAAGCCGATACAGGGAGCTTTAGAACAGCGCTCACGCACGCCATTGAATTAGTAGAGAAAAAGCAATGAGAAATGATGTCCACTTAGGACACAAAGCGCGTAAACGTTTTGGTCAAAACTTCCTTAACGATCCATACATTATTGATGGCATCGTATCGAGCATTAACCCACTACCAGGTCAAAACCTAGTAGAGATCGGCCCAGGCCTTGGCGCAATTACTGAGCCGGTAGGTAAGCTTGTCGATAAATTTACTGTTATCGAATTGGATAGAGACCTTGCAGAACGTCTTCGTAACCACCCGGACCTAGCAGATAAGCTGACGATCCACGAAGGTGATGCGATGAAGTTCGACTTCGAGCAACTTGTCAAACCAAACAATAAGCTTCGTATCTTTGGTAACTTGCCATACAACATCTCGACACCGCTGATGTTCCACCTTTTTGAATTCCATAAAGACATCCAAGACATGCACTTTATGCTACAAAAAGAAGTAGTGAATCGCTTAGCTGCAGGCCCGGGTAGCAAAGCATACGGTCGCCTGACGGTAATGGCTCAATACTACTGTAAAGTCACACCAGTACTGGAAGTTCCACCAACGGCTTTCGTTCCGCCACCGAAGGTAGATTCTGCAGTTGTGCGTCTTCAGCCATATGAAGTGCTACCTTACCCGGCTAAAGACCTAAAATGGCTAGATCGTGTATGTCGTGAAGGCTTTAACCAACGTCGTAAGACAGTTCGTAATTGCTACAAGAGTTTGATTGATAAGGACGTACTAGAAGAGCTTGGCATCAACCCAAGCATGCGCCCTGAGAACCTAACGCTCGAACAGTTTGTCGATATGGCGAATTGGTTGCACGACAGCCACAACGCTGACAAATAAAATAAAAAAGGCTCCTACACTTCGGTTAGGAGCCTTTTTTATGTAATACTTTAATTACATTAAGTATATCAACAACAAAAGGTGCGAATATGGATATATCTACGCCTTGTATCAAATGCCAGGTTCACTCTAAGTACATAGAAGAGCAATCTGAGCCTACGAAGAATCGTTACGTCTTCGCCTACATCATTACTATCAAAAACCTAAGTAAAAGCACGGTTCAACTAATGTCACGTCGTTGGTTAATTACAGACTCTAACGGTAAGCAACTGACGATTGAAGGCGATGGCGTGGTTGGTCAGCAACCGATTATCGAGTCCAATGACGAATACACTTACACCAGTGGTACTGTTATCGAAACACCCGTGGGTGTCATGCAAGGTCACTATGTCATGACCGATCATAAGGGCATCGATTTTATTGCCGAAGTCGACCCATTCAGACTCGCCATTCCTAATATTCTTAACTAACTACCTTTGCAGCTACAGGAAAATACTGTGTCGAATTATATTGTCGGAGACATCCAAGGGTGCTTCGACGAACTTCAGTTATTGCTCGAAACCATCAACTTTAATCAACAACACGATACCTTGTGGGTCGCTGGTGACTTAGTTGCCCGAGGCCCTAAATCTCTAGAAACACTGCGTTTTATTCGCAGTTTAGGCGATTCGGCAAAGGTGGTATTGGGCAATCACGACCTACACCTGCTTGCGGTATCTCTAGGGTTGTTTCCAGCAAAGCCTAAAGATAAGACGCAAGCGATCCTAGATGCTGAAGATCGTGAGTCGCTACTCGAATGGTTGAGGCAGCAACCGTTAATTCAAGAGCATCCTGAGTTCATAATGTCTCACGCAGGTATTTCGCCACAATGGGACCTTGAACGAGCTCGCATAGAGAATCAAGAAGTCGTCGCCCTATTACAATCGGACAAGTGGCAGTGGCTCATCGAGAATATGTATAGTAATACACCCGATCTATGGGACGTTAATTTGCAAGATATTGAACGTTACCGTTATGCGATCAACAGCCTTACCCGAATGCGTTTCTGCTTTACCAATGCTCGGCTCGACATGGCATGCAAACTACCACCAAGTGAAATTACTAATGAACCATTAGTGCCATGGTTTGACCTACCACAGCGCATCAAATTAGATAAAACGGTTGTTTTTGGCCACTGGGCTGCACTTGAAGGCTATCAAGGTAAAGATGTAATAGGACTAGATACTGGATGTGTTTGGGGAGGAGATCTGACTGTACTTCGCTGGGAAGATAAACAGTTTTTTACGCAAAAAGCGTTATAAAAAAGAGATACGAGATACGAGATACGAGATACGAGAAGCTTGCGCTACCTTCGATACAGTAACGCAAGCGCTTTTCTGAGACTAGCTATTGATAACCAGGGTTAACGTTCGAGGATCACAAACTCCATATTGTGTTTGTTTTTCTCATCTGCTTGATACGTATCGCTAAAGCTCTGCTTCCAACCTTCTCCCCAATCTGGGAATTGAGTATCACCATCAACGTCAAAATCAATATAAGTCAGGTACAGCTTATCTGCTTTAGGTAGGCAGCTTTCATAGATTGAGCCACCACCGATGATCATCACCTCTTCAACATCGCTGACTAGATCCAGAGCTTTTTCAATTGAGGTAACCGTTGTCACGCCTTCAATTTCCAAGTTCGCATCACGGCTAATCACAATGTTTAATCGACCAGGTAAAGGACGGCCTATCGAATCATAGGTTTTACGACCCATGACTACAGGCTTCCCCATAGTTGAGCGCTTGAACCATGCGAAGTCCGCAGGCAAGTGCCAAGGCATCTGATTATCTTTACCTATTACACGGTTATTGGCCATTGCTGCAATCATACTGATGATCATAAATCGAAAGTCCTGTCCTTAACTGAGAAAATGGATGCTAGACGATAGGTCTGCGTCGGTAGAATAACAGCCCTGGTACAGCTAAGCCAACCGCCAGCCCTGCGATAATGAACATCGATTTCAAAAAATTCTCCATCAACATCGCTAGCAGTTCGGGGCTATACCCTGCCCTATTAATCTCAACCATGGCAATCATTGCCTTGAAAGCAAATACACCCGGCACCATAGGAATCAGAGCCGCGACTGTAAATACCTTGGGATGCGCCAACAGCTTATGCGACCAATGCACACCTATAAGGCCAACCACTGTTGCGGCGAAGAAGGTTGCCCATTCAATTGGAATCCCAAAGTGCATCATTAAATAACGGCTGCCGTGACCGATAGAGCCGCCGAGTGCGCAATAAATCAAAGCGCGTTGCGGAACGTTAAACACCAATGCGAACCCGACAGCCGGAATCGCTGCGAAAAACATATCGTTGAGTAAGCCTAAAAACAGTTCGAAAATACTCATTAGCTCGCCCACCCCCAAACACCAGATAGGCTCATCGCAGCAACAATCCCTAAACTAGTCGCCAAAGTAAGTAAGCTTGCCATGGTAAAGCGAGCCAACCCCATATTGATGTGACCTTTTAGCATGTCTGCAACAGAATTAATCAGTGGGAATCCAGGCACGAGCATCAATACCGATGAAGCCATTACGATGGTTGGCTGACCACCAATATTGTAGAGGACGGCTTGAGCAGAGATAGTCGTGGTGACAAAAGCTGTGATTGCAAAGTTTAACAGTGGGTTAAAGTGGCGATGACCAATCTCTTGCCTGACGATCATGCCACAGGCAGAAGCAATAAAGGTCATCATGAACACCTGCCAATCACCGCCGGCAAGCCGACTAAAAGAAGCGCAAGATAGGCCAATCATTACGACCACTAACCAGCGGTTGTAGCGCTCAGGACTGATATTTTGGATCTTTTGATACGCCAGTCCATAGTCGAGGATCCCTTTCTCCATCATGATACACACTCGCTGAATATCGGTGATCACTTGCATGTTGATACCACGATCTGCGCAGCTTCGAGTGGTCGTAATACAATGATCATTCATTACTGTCGTCACAACAAGTGCATTGGCAGACAGCGCAACTTCGACCTCATCGACTCCACAAGCAATACCAATACGACGCATAATATCGCCAACTAAAGTGCTTTCCGCGCCGTGCGCTAATAACATTTGCCCTGACTGAGCGACGAGCCTTGAGATCGCTCTTTGTTTTGATGCCATGATTTCCTTCCCATTGGCGTTAATACTTAAGAGGTAAATTTTGCCTTAACAATAAAACTCTGTTCATGATTTAGATACAAAAAAACCGCAATATTAATTGCGGTTTTTATCTAATTGGCTCAATTAGTCACGAACGTAGATAACATGACCGTCATCTTCTTCGTCGTCCCAATCATCCCATTCGTCATCATCTTCAGTAACGACATTTTTGCCGCTCATCGCATCTTTATGGTAGTCATCCCACATAAAGTCGACTTTTTCTTCTTCGGCAACTTCTTCCACTTCACGTGGTAGGTTCTCCATGAACTCACCAAGTTTGAAGCAAAGCTCTTTAGTGCCTAGCTTATTGACTGCAGAGATCTTGAAGTACTCGTCTTCCCAACCTAAAGCATCGATGATTTCTTGAATCTTTTCGTCTGCTTCTTCTTCTGGCATTAGGTCAACTTTGTTGAATACTAACCAACGAGGTTTTTGTGCCACTTTTTCACTGTACTGCTCAAGTTCATCAATGATCGTTAGTGCATTCTGAATAGGATCAGAACCGTCGATCGGCATGATATCGATCATGTGTAGAAGAACACGACAACGCTCAAGGTGTTTCAGGAAGCGAATACCAAGACCAGCGCCGTCAGCAGCACCTTCGATCAGGCCTGGGATATCGGCAACTACAAAGCTCTTCTCAGGTACCACACTCACCACGCCCAAGCTTGGGATCAAGGTTGTGAACGGGTAGTCAGCTACTTTTGGTTTCGCTGCAGAAACAGAGCGGATAAAGGTCGATTTACCTGCATTTGGTAAGCCAAGCATACCAACGTCAGCTAATAGAAGAAGTTCTAAACGCAGTTCACGAACTTCACCTTTAGTACCCATTGTCTTTTGACGAGGAGCGCGGTTAACAGACGATTTGAAACGCGTGTTACCAAGACCGTGCCAGCCGCCTTTACCAACCATTACCTTCTTGCCGTGCTCAGCAACTTCGGCAACGATTTCATTAGTATGGATATCAACAGCGCGAGTACCTACAGGCACTTTCAACGTGATGTCTTTACCACGTTTACCAGTACAGTTACCGCCGCGACCGTTCTCACCACGCTCTGCGTTGTAAAAGCGTTGGAAACGGTAATCGATCAATGTATTTAGGTTTTCATCGGCTTGGATGTAAACATCACCGCCATCACCGCCATCACCACCGTCAGGGCCACCTTTAGCGACGAATTTCTCGCGCCAAAAGCTCACTGTACCATTACCGCCATCACCGGCTTCTATTTTTACTACCGCTTCATCAACGAATTTCATTTTTTAACTCCGCACTTACGTTGCGTTACCACTCATCAAGGAGTGATATAAATTCTAGCAGATCCGAGTTTAGATCGATCACCTAAGATCTAGGCCGACCTGCAACCAAGGAACAAATAAGGAGAGGTTCTTTGCTTGAAACTTGTTAAAGTTTAAACAAGAGCGTCTACTTTTTTATTCTCGTTATAAATAAAAAACCCTGCCGAATCGGCAGGGCTTTTGAATTCAGCTTGAAAGCTATAATAAAATCTAATTAAAGATTAAATTACTCAGCTTCAATGCTTACGAACTTACGGTTTTTAGGACCTTTAACAGCAAATTTCACTTTACCTTCAGTAAGAGCGAAAAGAGTGTGGTCTTTACCGATGCCAACGTTTGTGCCAGCGTGGAACTTAGTACCACGTTGACGTACGATGATGTTACCTGCAAGAACAGATTCGCCACCGAAACGCTTAACACCAAGACGTTTGCTTTCTGAATCGCGGCCGTTATTAGTAGAACCGCCAGCTTTTTTATGTGCCATTGTTAAACTCTCCTAATACTTAAGCGTTAATGCCAGTGATTTTCACTTCTGTGAACCACTGACGGTGACCAGCTTGCTTACGAGAGTGCTTACGACGACGGAACTTAACGATTTTTACTTTATCGCCACGACCGTGTTGTACTACTTCCGCAGTAACCTTACCACCTTCAACAAGAGGTGCACCAACAGCGATTTCTTCGCCGTTAGCAACAAGAAGAACTTTATCAAATTCTACAGTTGCACCAGTTTCAACGTCTAATTTCTCTAAACGAAGTGTTTGACCTTCGCTTACTCGGTGTTGTTTGCCACCAGATTGGAAAACAGCGTACATATTTTACTCCGCTTTTTCCGCACAGCCTATGGTTGTTATTTGTACAACTCGGGTGTGCGCTAAACTAATCAATAGGGCGCAGATTCTACGGGAATCATGGCGCTATGACAAGCCATATTTTTAAAAAATTGGCGAAAACCTGTTCGCCAAAGAAAAGTGCGGCAATCATGCCCTTAAGCGATGTATTAATCAACGTTTTTTAGTGTATTATTCAACAATTAATACAACGTATAAACCTTACAGGGTCTAACTTCAGCCGGATGAACAATGGATTTTAAAGCTATCCAAACGCTTACTGCCAATGATATGGCAAAAGTGAATGAAACAATTCAAGCCCAACTTAATTCTGACGTAAGTTTAATCAACCAGCTTGGTTTTTATATCGTTAGCGGCGGCGGCAAACGCCTACGCCCTTTGCTTGCTCTTTTATCTGCTCGTGCTCTTGGTTACCAAGGCGAAGCACATATTACCTCTGCAGCCTTTATTGAGTTTATTCATACCGCGACTCTGCTTCATGACGATGTTGTCGACGAATCAGACATGAGACGTGGTAAGGCAACCGCCAACGCAGCCTTTGGTAATGCTGCCAGTGTTTTGGTGGGTGACTTTATTTACACACGCTCATTCCAAATGATGACGACGCTAGGATCTTTAAAGATCCTCGAGCTAATGAGTGAAGCGGTAAACGTGATTGCTGAGGGTGAAGTTCAACAATTAATGAACTGCAACAACCCAGACACCACTGAAGAAAGCTACATGCAGGTTATCTATTCTAAGACTGCTCGCCTGTTTGAAGCTGCGACTCAAATTGGCGCGATTCTGACGGAATCATCACCAGAGATCGAAACGGCAATGCAAAACTATGGTAAATACCTAGGCACTGCATTCCAGCTTATTGATGATGTGATGGATTACACCGCAGATGGTAAAGAGATGGGTAAGAACGTTGGTGATGACCTAGCAGAAGGTAAACCAACCTTGCCTCTTCTATATGCAATGCACAATGGCTCTCCTGAGCAAGCAAGCATGATTCGTGAAGCGATTGAAAAAGCCAACGGTATGGAACGTCTCGACGACATTATGGCAGTGATGAAAGAGACAGGCTCTTTAGAGTACACAACAAATAAAGCCTACGAAGAGGCCGATAAAGCCATCGCTGAGCTTTCTGTACTTCCTGACTCTGAATATAAACAAGCGCTAACCACTCTCGCACACTTAGCTGTTAAACGCAGCAAGTAAGCAGGTTAATAGACAAGCTTCTATATAAATAACAAAAAAGAGCCTCTGGGCTCTTTTTTTAGTTTTGAACAAATATTTGTGAAGGAACTAAGTTCAATATCGACTAGCTTCCAATGATAGTGGCAGTTGAGCTTCAATTTCTTCAAGCTCTTCCATTGGCACTGCATATTGCTCATGCCCATTGTAAGTCTCTACTAAGGCATACTGCTCTTGCTCATCAATTACCAATACTTTTCCTAAGTGCCCCAAATATTCGACATTCATACCTTTCTGAACAGTAGCCATAACATTTCCCTTCAACTTATTGTTAAAAGCGAATACGAGTAGCTTGAACTCTAGGATCAAAAAAGCCGACCTATAAGGTCGGCTTTTATTAATTAGCTTTAGGCTGAATTAAATAGCGTCTCGCTTACTTAGCGAATTCAACACCAATCTCGATATCGCCATTTAGCGTTTCAAGCATACTGTCTAAAGCATTACGTTCGAACTCGCTCAATTCACCGTAGCTAAGGATAGCTTCTGCGCCCTCTTTACCTAGCTTAACTGGTTGAGCAAAGAATGGTGCGTGCTCGCCTTCACCTTCAACGTATGCACACTCGATGACGTTCTCTTCACCTTGTAGAGCTTTCACTAGAGCAAGACCGAAACGACAAGCTGCTTGGCCCATAGATAGTGTTGCACTACCGCCGCCCGCTTTAGCTTCTACAACTTCAGTACCTGCATTTTGGATACGAGTCGTTAATGCTGCGATTTCTTCGTCAGTGAACTCTACGCCTTCAACTTGAGAAAGAAGAGGAAGAATAGTCACACCAGAGTGACCACCGATAACAGGAACGCGAATGTCGCCTGGATCTTTGTCTTTTAGCTCAGCAACAAAAGTTTCAGAACGAATTACATCCAGAGTAGTAACACCGAATAGACGACGCTTGTCGTAAACGCCCGCTTTCTTAAGAACTTCAGCAGCGATTGGCACAGTCGTGTTTACAGGGTTAGTAATGATACCAACACAAGCTTTTGGGCATACAACCGCAATTTTCTCTGCAAGAGACTTAACAATGCCAGCGTTCACATTGAAAAGATCCGCACGATCCATACCAGGCTTACGAGCAACGCCCGCAGAGATAAGTACAACATCCGCACCTTCTAGTGCAGGTGTTGGATCTTCACCCGCGTAACCTTTGATCGAAACAGGTGTTGGGATGTGGCTAAGATCGGCAGCAACACCCGGAGTTACCGGTGCGATGTCGTAAAGTGCAAGATCTGAACCAGCAGGTAGGCGATTCTTAAGTAGTAGGGCTAGGGCTTGACCGATGCCACCAGCGGCACCAATAACAGCTACTTTCATTGTTATTCTCCTTGAGAGCTTTCTCTTATAAATTCTTGGTAGGGTAATTCTTGAGCAAAATAAAGTTAAAAAACTATATTAATCACAAAGTGATTACAATCAATTAACGCCAGCTTTGCGACTTCGCGCAAGTCAGTAAAACCGTGCTACACAGCAAGCTGGCATTATGGCGATAATCGACTGAAATAACAAAATAAGTCGTCGCAAATAACACATTATTCTATTAAATATTTACAGTGATATGACTAACAAATTACCGGGTTGTTTTGGCTAAAATTGAATATGTATGCGAGAATATGCAAACATCTTTGTTAATGAATAAGAATGACATATGCGCAATACAGAAAAACAAGACAACTTGGTTCGTGCTTTTAAAGCGCTGCTAAAAGAAGAACGTTTTGGTTCACAAGGCGAAATTGTTGATGCCCTTAAGCATGAAGGCTTTGAAAGCATCAACCAGTCTAAAGTCTCGCGTATGTTAACCAAGTTTGGCGCGGTTCGAACTCGTAACGCTAAAATGGAGATGGTTTACTGTCTTCCTGCTGAACTGGGTGTTCCTACAGTTTCAAGTTCTTTGAGAGAACTTGTCTTAGATATTGACCACAACAATGCATTAGTTGTGATACACACAGGCCCTGGCGCTGCTCAACTGATTGCTCGCTTGCTAGACTCACTAGGTAAGTCAGAAGGCATACTGGGCGTAGTCGCAGGTGATGACACTATCTTTATCACCCCAACCCTTTCAGTGACGACTAAACAGCTATTTGACTCAGTCTGTGAACTGTTTGAATACGCTGGATAATTGCTCATAGTTTCATAATTATCAGCCATATAAATGGATCGCGAACATCTATTGACTTCGTGATCCAAATCACATCCTAGAATATCTCCCCTCCTCTCTACCCAGCAACACTAAACCGTTGATTTTAAAAAAGTCAGTAGCAAATTAAACACAAGATCTAGGCATCATTTGTTAGATTTTTTAGCTATATCTTTTAACATTCGAGTAATTTTCTGCCAATTTTTGATATTATTCAGACACTTTTTCATCACATGGATTGAAAAAGGTGCCGTTTCCAAATAGGAAACTCCAGAAACAACTACACTTGTTTTTGGGTTAATAATGAATAAAGGAAGGGAAATTCATGGCATTTACCAAACTTATCAAAGTTGGTGCTATTGCAGCTGCTGTAATGGGCGCTGGCGCTGTTAACGCTCAAGAGTTCATCACAATTGGTACTGGTTCAGTAACAGGTGTTTACTACCCAACTGGTGGTGCGATTTGTAAGCTAGTGAACAAGGGCCGCAAAGACCACAACATTCGTTGTTCTGTAGAGTCTACTGGTGGTTCAATCTACAACGTTAACACCATCCGTGCTGGTGAACTAGATTTCGGTGTTGTTCAGTCTGACTGGCAGTACCATGGCTACAACGGTACAAGTAAGTTCAAAGATCAGGGCGAGTACAAAAAACTACGCGCTATGTTCTCTCTACACACAGAACCGTTCAACATCATCGCTCGTACCGATGCTGGTATTAACAATGTTGCAGACCTAGCTGGTAAGCGTGTAAACATTGGTAACCCGGGCTCTGGTGACCGTGCAACTATGGGTGTTGTAATGGACGCGATGGGTTGGACTAACGACAGCTTCAAGCTTGCTTCTGAACTTAAAGGTTCTGAGCGTTCACAAGCGCTTTGTGACAACAAGATTGACGCATTCATCTACATGGTTGGTCACCCGAACGGATCAATCAAAGAAGCAACAACATCTTGTGACGCAAAACTGGTTTCAGCAACAGGTCCACAGATCGACAAGATCGTAGCTGAAAACCCATACTACGCATACAGCACAGTTCCTGCAGGTATGTATCGTGGTACAGACGCTGACGTAAACAGCTTCGGTGTTGCAGCAACTATGGTAACCACTTCAGACGTTTCTGATGAAGTTGCATACAACGTTGCTAAGGCAGTATTTGAAAACTTTGACACTTTCAAACGCCTACACCCAGCATTTGCTAACCTGAAAAAAGAAGACATGGTTAAAGCAGGTATCTCTATCCCTCTTCACCCAGGTGCAGAAAAATACTACAAAGAAGTGGGCCTTCTAAAGTAATTCTACTTTAAGCCTACTACACCAATAAGGAGGCTGGTCCTCCTTATTGGCTTTTCACGTTTTATAAAAATAACTTAAGTGAAAAGAGCAAACCTTTAAGTTTCTCCAATTTGGCGAACTTACCTTCGTATCAAGCCTAAGACAAAGACGAACAAAAAACGCATTTCCCTATCCATTCACTACACTAGATAGGAAAGAAATAACGTCTCGTTGTTCGTAAGAAAGGCAGACCATCAATAATAAGGATAAAGTACATGACGCAGACAACATCACCGTCTCCAGATGTGCAAGAAATGGTGGCACAATCAGACACTGGTGCGCGTAGCCCTCGCGGTATCCAAGGCCGTATTTTATGGTTTGTGCCTCTATGTTGGTCACTGTTCCAACTTTGGTATGCATCTCCGCTGCCGTTCATTTTTAACTTCGGAATTTTAAACGATACTGAAGCTCGAGCAATTCACCTTACCTTTGCTATTTTCCTAGCATTTACCGCTTATCCAGCTATGAAGAACTCGCCGCGGGACCATATCCCGGCAGTCGACTGGGTATTAGCGCTTGTTGGTAGTTTTTCAGCTTCTTATATTTACATTTTCTACACCGAACTTGCTGGCCGTTCTGGTGCTCCAACAACATTCGATATTGTTGCAGCCGTCTTCGGTATGATTCTACTGCTTGAGGCAACACGACGCGCTTTAGGTCCACCTCTTATGGTTGTGGCAGCAGTATTCCTACTTTACACCTTTGGTGGACCACACATGCCAGACGTTATCGCCCACAAAGGTGCGAGCCTGAACAAGGCAATGTCTCACTTGTGGCTAACAACAGAAGGTGTGTTCGGTGTTGCACTGGGCGTTTCAACGTCATTCGTATTCTTGTTTGTACTGTTTGGTGCAATGCTTGAACGTGCGGGCGCAGGTGCTTACTTCATCAAGGTCGCATTCTCACTGCTTGGTCACATGAAAGGCGGCCCTGCAAAAGCAGCCGTTGTGGCTTCTGGCTTATCTGGCCTGGTTTCTGGCTCTTCGATTGCTAACGTAGTAACCACTGGTACCTTCACCATTCCACTGATGAAGCGTGTTGGTTTCCCTGGTACAAAAGCAGGCGCGGTAGAAGTTGCGGCTTCAACCAATGGTCAGCTTACACCGCCTATCATGGGTGCTGCGGCATTCCTGATGGTGGAATATGTGGGTATCTCATATGTAGAAGTAATCAAAGCAGCCCTATTGCCAGCTCTGATCTCTTACGTCGCTCTGATTTACATTGTTCACCTAGAAGCATGTAAAGCAGGCATGACTGGCCTACCTCGTCGTCACACACCAACTATTGTACAAAGCCTACTCTCTTTCACTGGGACCATTTTAGGTCTATGCGTTATCAGTGCCGCGGTTTACTACGGTGTCGGTTGGACGAAAGATGTATTTGGCGAAGCAGCAACACCAATCGTTACTGTGGCGCTATTAATCGCTTATGTTGCTCTGGTTCGCGTATCAGCAAAATACGCAGCTGAAGGCGGCATGGAGATCGATGCGGATCTAAAGGAAGTTCCAGATCCAGGCCCAACGATTAAATCAGGTTTACACTTCCTACTGCCTATCGTAGTGCTAGTTTGGTGTCTGACGGTTGAACGTTTCTCACCTGGTTTATCTGCCTTCTGGGCAACAGTGTTCATGATCTTCATCTTGATCACCCAGCGTCCTTTGATGACTCTGATGAACAAATCAGACGATCTTGCAGAGCAAACCAAAGCTGGTTTCGTTGACCTAGCAGAGAGCTTAGTTTCAGGCGCGCGTAACATGATCGGTATCGGTGTGGCGACAGCAGCTGCTGGTACTGTTGTAGGTGTGGTGACGCTAACGGGTATCGGTCTTGTAATGACTGACTTCGTTGAGTTTATCTCAGGCGGTAGCATCATCCTTATGCTGCTCTTCACTGCGGTAATCAGCTTGATCCTGGGCATGGGCTTGCCAACCACAGCAAACTACATCGTTGTATCAACGCTGATGGCTCCGGTAATCGTTACTCTGGGCGCAGCGCACGGTTTGATCATTCCACTGATTGCGGTGCACTTATTCGTGTTCTATTTCGGTATTCTTGCGGATGATACACCTCCAGTAGGTCTCGCGGCGTTTGCAGCAGCGGCAATTGCGAAATCAGATCCGATTCGTACTGGTATCCAAGGCTTCACCTACGATATCCGTACCGCAATTCTACCTTTCATGTTCATCTTCAATACTCAACTACTACTGATGGGCATTGATTCTTGGTGGCACTTAGCACTGACTATCTTCTCATCTGTGACTGCGGTACTTATCTTCGCAGCTGCAACACAAGGTTGGTGGTTCACTAAGAACAAGTGGTGGGAAACGGTGCTGCTTATTGCATTAACCTTCACTTTCTTCCGCCCTGGCTTCTGGTGGGACATGATTTACCCAGAGAAAGTTCTTTCGCCTGGAGTTGAGATTGCTCAAATCACAGAAAACCTAGATGTGGGACAATCACTTGAACTTAGAGTGGGTGGCGAAAACTTAGAAGGTGACTATTCTGAAAAGACAGTTCGCCTACCGTTTGAAGATTCTGCGACCTCAAGTGAAGATCGTATTGCCTCTATGGGTCTAATGCTGACTGAATCAGAAGGCAAGATGATTGTTGATATGGTTGAGTTCGGTAGCCCAGCAGAAGCGGCTGGTATTGATTTCGATTGGGAAATTAAATCCGTTATCCAAGATGCAGATCGACCAATGAAAGAGTGGGTATTCTTACCAGCTCTGATCATTTTGATTGGTTTAGCGATGAACCAAAGAAGACGTGCTCGTAAGGATGAGATTAGCGCGTAATGGATAAGGCTGAGTAGTGCTTAGCGCTATTTGGCTTTATTACATGGAAAGGATAATTACAGTGCTAAGTGAAAGCTTAGCGCTGATTAAAAAGAGACGAATACATGTATAAACAAATCCTTGTTCCTGTTGATCTTAATGACAAAGGCTTTTCTGATAAGGCAGTCGAACTGGCGGTATGGCACGCAAAACACAGCAATGCTGAAATCCACATTCTGAACGTACTACCAGGCATTCACATGTCGATGGTGGCGTCTTACTTCCCGAAAGATGCAGCGAACCAAATGAAGCTGGATGTTAAAAATCAGCTGAAAGAGTTCGCCGACAAACACATCGACGATGAAGTGGTTTACAAAGTTCATGTTGCTGAGGGAAAAACCTACGCGACGATTCTTGATTACGCAGAAAAGCTTGGCGCCGACCTTATCGTGATGCCTAGCCATAAGCGTTCGAAAATCGACAAAGTGGTACTTGGCTCGGTTGCAAGCAAAGTAGTACAGAACTCACCAATCAATGTATTGGTGGTTAAACCGCAAGGTTAAGTCATTTAATCGACACACAATCTAAAAAGGTTGGCCTACAAGCCAACCTTTTTTGTTTTCATTCATGCTACATAGCTTTAGAGTCAATTCACTATGTTTTGCGGGCGACCCGCAATAAAGCCATCAATGTTATCCATTAAGATATCAGACAGTTTTTGAATCGAGCTGTCGCTGCCCCACGCCACATGTGGAGTGAGTAATAAGTTCGGTAAGTGGCTATTAGCCAATAGTGGATTTGAGTTGTCGGCTGGCTCTTGTGTAAACACATCCATACCTGCGCCTGCAATCTCATGTTTTTTCAAAGCCTCAACTAGGGCTTGTTCATCTACTAGACCTCCGCGCCCGGCATTAATTAATACCGCGCTCGATTTCATCATTGCGAGCTCTCGCTCTGAAATCAGATTTTGGGTCGCATCAGTCAATGGGCAATGTAGACTGATCGCATCCGCTTGCTTCAATACCGTATCAAAAGGCAGATACCCTTCTCGACAAGACTCTGCTCCTTTTCGCTCGGCAAACATCACCTTTATACCAATCGCTTTGGCTAACATTGCGGTGGCTTGACCTAAGCTGCCACTGCCCATTAAACCCAATGTACTGCCAGCCACATCTTGAATCGGATGAGTAAAGAAGCAGAACTGCTTGTCCTTTTGCCACTCACCCCCCTCAATGTCTTTGTGATAACCAACAAGGTTTCGTTTAAGAGCGAATAGCATTGCGATGACATGCTCAGGAACCGATTGAGTCGCGTAGCCTTGTACGTTTGCCACTGCAATGTTTTTAGATTTGCAGTATTCCACATCGACATTGTTGACTCCGGTCGCCGAAACCGCGATCAACTTGAGTTTTTTAGTACCAGCTAGGTTCGACTCATTGAGCACCACCTTGTTAGTGATCACCACATCAGCTTCTTCAACTCGCTCAGACACTTGCTCAGGAGTGGTGAAGTCATACTCCACCCACTCATGTTCAAAGCTCAGAGGTTTTAAATGAATTTGAGATGGGATGGTTGCTCTGTCGAGAAACACAACTTTCAACGTTGGCATTCTTCTTCCTTGGTTAAACCTATGAATCCATCCATTCTAAGCTTTTAGCTTACTGTAGTCTGGAAGCTCAGGCGCAATTTCAAAGTGCCGTTCGATTTGGGGAAATGCTTGAGGATAAAAGTCACAGGGAACAAAAGCTTTGAACAACTGATTATTCGCTGGATGATAAAAGCTCAACTCACACGCATGCAAAGCCAACCTATCACTGTATTCAAACGCTTCTGGTGTCGCGTAAAACTCGTCGCCCACAATTGGATTACCTATTTCCATACAATGCACACGCAACTGATGAGATCGTCCCGTGATTGGCAGTAGCTTCAACAAGGTGGTTTGAGTATCTGTTTGCTCTACCACATAACGTGTCTGTGAAGGTTTGCCATTATCCAAACACACTTTCTGCCGAGGGCGGTTCAGCCAATCACAGATGAGTGGCAGATCGATCAATCCTGCTTTTTGTTCAACCGCTCCCCATACGCGTGCGTAATACAGTTTGTGTGTCAGGCGATATTGGAACTGCTTCTTCAAGTGACGTTCTGCCTGCTTGTGCTTAGCCAGCAACATCAAGCCTGAGGTCGACATATCCAAACGGTGCACCACTTGAATATCAGCAAACTCCTCTACCAAGCGACTCCACATGCTGTCGTAATGCTCTGGCAATCTGCCCGGTACTGAAAGTAGGCCCGCAGGCTTATTCACCACCAGAATGTCGTCATCTTGATAAACAATATCAATCCAAGGTTCGCGTGGTGGTGTGTACTGTTCTAGCGCCATTGAAGCCTCTTATTTACTAGTGAACAAATAATTCACAGTTAATTCGTTTATTAATAAATACAATTTTTGATGTTTTCGTACATAAAAGTTGACGTATTTACAAAACATGGTATTGATAGGGTAACGGAAAATAACAAGCCAACATCAAAGGAACAATGATGGACAGTACGGTTAAAACAACCACAACAAAAACCTCAGCTCCCCTATCCAGTTTAATTAAATCTCTTGGCCCGGGTATTATGATGGCTGCAGCGGCAGTCGGCGGTTCACACTTAGTTGCCTCAACCAAAGCCGGAGCCATCTATGGTTGGCAGCTCGCTGCATTGATCATCTTAGTAAACCTATTCAAGTACCCATTCTTTCGTGCCGGCATCCAATATACGCTTGGTACAGGACAAAGCTTGGTTGAGGGTTACTCAAACCTCGGTCGCCCTTACCTAGTGATCTTTTCGATACTAAGCGCTATTTCAGCCGTCGTAAACACAGCCGCACTACTGCTGTTTAGTGCGAGTTTGCTTAGCTACTTCATTCCTTTTGAGCTAGCAACCAGCACGCTTTGTATGATCGTACTCGCGACCTGCTTAATCATCTTATTTGCAGGACACTATCGTGCTCTGGACACTCTTTCCAAAGCGATCATGGCGATCCTTACGATTACCACTCTAGCCGCTGTCGCCATTGCTATCGGTTCACCTGTCGAACCGGATGCTGCTTTTGTTCCTCCATCACCTTGGTCATTAGCAGCTATTGGCTTTATCGTGGTGACCATGGGTTGGATGCCGGCGCCTATCGAGATTTCAAGCATCACCTCTATGTGGCTAAAAAGCCAAAAAGAGAAACAAGAAGTCACTGCTCAATCTGCCTTATTCGATTTCAACGTCGGCTACATTGGTACGGCACTGCTTGCTTTAGTATTCGTCGCTTTAGGTGCGCTGGTACTTCACGGTTCAGGCGTGGAACTGTCTCGCTCTGGTGTAGGCTTTACTCACCAGTTAGTTGGTATTTACGCCTCAACGATTGGCGAATGGTCACGACCACTCATCGCCATTATCGCTTTCTTCTGTATCTTTGGTAGCACGATTACGGTTATCGACGGCTACTCTCGTGTACTCGCGGAATCACAACGTCTGTTATTCAACAAAGAGTCGAGCCCGAGCATGCTACAAGGCTGGATTATCATTGTCTCTATCGCCGCACTCGCGATTGTGATGTTCTTCAGCGCTGCGTTAATGCCAATGCTGGATTTCGCAATGGTACTTGCTTTCGCAACGACGCCATTCTTCGCGCTGCTTAACTTCATCTTGGTGAACAAAGCTAAGCTTCCAGAAGCGCTAGCCATTGGTAGCAAACTAAAATGGCTGTCTGTCGCTGGCCTAATTTACTTATTTGGTTTCTTAGCCGTATTTGTTTGGTGGAAATGGTTAATGTAATCCACCAACCACTGGCGTTTACAAACTCGAGATAAAAATAAGGCCTTCATAATGAAGGCCTTATTTATTGTTCACTAACTAGCTGATATTAGTTATGAGAAACCACAATCAGGCGTAGCGAATCTAATTGAACCTGAGCTTTGCTGATGTAACCGGTTAGTTCATTGATTTGAGCTTCGATTACCTCTAGCTCTTCATCACGAATGTTAGGGTTCACGGCTTTAAGCGCTTGTAGACGCTCTAATTCACCGTTTAGGTTAGTCTGCATGTCTCGTTGAGCTTGTTGACGCACTTCTTCCACTTTAGGAAGTACGTGCGTCTCACCCGCTTCGATTAGCTTATGAATCTCACCTTGTACCGAGTTAACTAACTTACTTGCTAGATGACGGTTCACCGGACTCAACTGGCGGTTAAAGCTATCAAATTCAACCTGAGAAGATAGGTCGTTACCACGGCCATCCATCATCAAGCGAATCGGAGTCTTAGGTAAGAACTGGCTAATACCACTGCGTTTTGGAGCTTGTGCATCCACCAGGTAAACCAATTCAAGCAGGATAGTGCCTACCGGTAGCGCTTTGTTCTTAAGTAGTGATACAGCAGAAGTACCCACCCCTTCGCTAAGTAGTAAATCAATACCACCCTGAATCATTGGGTGTTCCCAGCTAATAAAGTTCATGTCTTCACGAGAAAGTGCGGTATCACGGTCAAATGTGATAGTTGCACCTTCATAAGGTAGGCCTGGGTAGCTTGGTACCATCATGTGCTCAGATGGCGTAACGACTAGCGCATTTTCACCTTTGTCGTCTTGGTTCAAACCAATGGTGTCGAACAAGCTCAACGCAAAAGTAACTAGGTTAGTGTCACCATCGGTCGATGCGATCTTCTCTGCTATTTCATGTGCTTTGTCGCCGCCGTTTGAGTGCATCTCTAGTAGGCGATCGCGACCTTTTTCTAGATCCGCTTTTAGGCTTTGGTTTAGCTTAGCTGACTCTTCGATCACTTCATCAAGCTGTTCTGTGTTGCCAGAAGCCAGCATTTCGATAAGTACATCTGAGTACTTGTCGTAAACCGTGCGACCAGTAGGGCAAGTTTCCGCAAATGCATTCAGACCTTCATCAAACCAACGCGCTAGGATCGCCTGTGATGTGCCTTTCAGATAAGGAACATGAATATCGATATCACGCTGTTGACCGATACGATCCAGACGACCGATACGCTGCTCGAGCAAGTCAGGGTTGAATGGAAGGTCAAACATCACTAGTTGGTTAGCAAACTGGAAGTTACGGCCTTCAGAGCCGATTTCACTACAGATAAGCACCTGAGCACCGCCCTCTTCTTGAGCAAAATAAGCCGCCGCTTTGTCACGCTCTAGAATCGACATGCCTTCGTGGAATACAGTTGCACGTACACCTTCACGCTCGCGCAGTGCCTGCTCTAGTTGCAGAGCCGTACTTGCACGCGATGCGATCACCAGGATCTTTTCGCTACGCTTGTCTTGGATCTTTTCAATCAGCCAGTTAACACGCGAGTCGAACTGCCACCAGCTTGAGTCTTCACCTTCAAACTCTTGGAAGATCTCTTCTGGATAAAGCATCTTCATCGCACGAGCTTCTGGTGCCATCTTGCCACCGATCATGCCTGATACACGCATCGACGTGGTGTACTGCGTTGGAATGTCCATCGGCAGTAGGTTTACGTTACGCTTAGGGAAGCCTTTGATAGCGGCACGTGTGTTTCTGAATAAAACACGACCTGTACCATGGCGATCCATAAGGTTGTCAATCAGTTCTTGGCGAGCTAATGCTTGCTCCTCTTCGCTGCTATCGCCTTCGATAACGCGGAATAGAGGCTCAACATCTTGCTCAGAAAGCAGCTCAGTAATCTGATTCTTAGCGCTGTCTTCAAGCTTCACGCCTGAGAATAGTGCGGTGACAGCATCAGCAACCGGCGCGTATTGGTCTTCTTCTTCAACGAAGGCTTCGTAATCGTAGAAGCGGTCAGGGTCCAATAGGCGTAGACGTGCAAAGTGGCTCTCACGACCCAGTTGCTCTGGAGTCGCTGTCAGCAAAAGTACACCAGGAGTATTTTCAGCTAAGCCTTCTACCACTTGGTATTCACGGCTTGGCTTGTCTTGGCTCCACTCAAGGTGGTGCGCTTCATCGACAACCAAAAGATCCCACTCGCCTTCAAGTGCTTGCTCGTAGCGCTTGCGGCTCTTACGTAGGAAATCTAACGAACAAAGAACGTATTGCTGCGTATCAAATGGGTTGTCTGACTCTGCAAAGGCTTCAATACAACGCTCTTCATCAAAGATAGAAAAATGAAGATTGAAACGGCGCATCATCTCGACTAACCATTGGTGTTGTAGAGTTTCAGGAACCACAATCAGGATACGCTCCGCACGACCAGGCAACACTTGTTGGTGGATGATCATACCCGCTTCGATGGTTTTACCTAGGCCAACTTCATCAGCGAGTAAAACACGTGGCGCATGACGGCGACCCACTTCATGAGCGATGTATAACTGGTGAGGAATTAGGCCAGCACGCATACCACACAAACCACGCATTGGGCTCTTGTGTTGTTGATATTGGTTACTTAGCGCGCGGTAACGCAGCACAAAGTTATCCATACGATCGATTTGACCTGCGTACAGTTTGTCTTGTGGCTTGTTAAATCGGATCTGATTGCTTAAGAAGATTTCACGCAGAGCCACTTCTGATTCTTGGGTATCTTCGCGTGTACCTAGATAGGTTAGTAGCCCTTTATCTTCGATAACTTCTTCAACAGATAGAGACCAGCCTTCTTGGCATTCGATGACATCGCCTATATTAAACGTTACTCGGGTTACGGGAGCATCCGTACGTGCATACACACGGTTTTCTTCTGATGCTGCAAACATTAGTGTCACTGTGCGAGCATCCATTGCTACAACGGTACCTAAACCTAAATCGCTCTCCGTATCGCTTATCCAGCGTTGCCCCAAAGCAAATGTCATGAATCGACTACCTCAATCTTATAGTTGGAATTTGGTCTTTTTAGCTGATATTTCAAACAAGAACATTCCTGCTCTTGAACTAAAAATATAGCCAAAACTGCCTAGTTTGCAGCCACTTTTTAAGTGCGCTCTAGATAATAAATATCTCGAGAAAATGGTGCAGAAAAAGGTCGCTAATCTTACTCGATGCTGTGATTTAGGTCACGTCTAAAGGAGATGATTTCATGCTTTTTTTCTGTTTTCGCCAATGCAATCAAACTGTCAAAAAGTCATGGCTAATCTATTGGTAGCAGATTGCTGCTGTTAATGAATGCGCCATATTCACTCATCACAATATGACGATATTCCTCTCGATGAAGTTTAGGTGAGTAGTTGACTATCACCAGAATGAGATACTAATCTTTAAGTGAGCTTTATCTACGTTCAATGAATGCAAGGCAAGCCGTACGCGGCAAGGAGATGCTATGGGCGAGACCAACCGGAAGCTATTTGTTTTAGACACCAATATCCTACTTCACGAACCCTTCGCTATATTTTCTTTCCAAGAGCACGATGTCGTTATCCCCATGACAGTGCTAGAAGAACTAGACAGAATCAAAGACAGTAAGAGAGACGTTGCCCGAGATGCGAGAATTGCGATACGAACTCTCGAAGATCTATTCAGGGAAGCTACACCAGACCAAATATCGGAAGGTATCCCTTTCACCAAAGACATTAAAGCCTCAGGCAGTATTTCAATACTCGCCGATTACGAACTTCAAGAAAGCATCAAAGCCTTTGCCGACGATAAGGCAGGCGATAACCGAATCCTCAACGCTGTACTCTACCTTCAAAACAAACGCGCGCCACGCGAAGTGGTTCTCATCACCAAAGACATCAACATGCGCTTACGCGCAAAAGGCGCGGGCGTACGTTTCGTTGAAGATTATCAAACCGACCAACTCATCGATGATATCCAATACCTCACTAAAGGTTTCCAACAACTTGAGGGCGCATTTTGGGACGGTATCGACAACGTCGAAAGCAAAAACCTCGGCGGAAAAACCTTACACACGTTAGCAAGAGAGCCTTTCGAGCCGACCTTCCTCAACCAATATGTGATTGATGAAGAGAGCGACTTTGCAGCAAGAGTTGAAGAGATTGATACTGAAACCATCACACTCAGGGACTTAAGCCGTGAACGCTTAATGAACCGAAGAGCTTGGGATATCACGCCAAAAAACATTTATCAGGGAATGGCGATTGATGCGCTACTCGACCCAGATATTGACCTGGTGATCCTAACTGGTGCGGCAGGTAGTGGTAAAACGCTGCTCGCCATGGCTGCTGCACTTGAACAAACCATAGAGCGCAAACAGTTCGATAAGATCATCGTAACCCGAAACACGCCCGATATTGGAGAGTCGATTGGTTTCCTTCCTGGTACCGAAGAAGAGAAGATGCTGCCTTGGTTGGCTGCTGTGACTGATACACTGGAAGCGCTGCACAAAAACGACCACTGTACCGAAGGGTCAATGAAATACATCTGTGACAAAGCCAATATCCAGTTCAAGTCGATCAACTTTATGCGTGGCCGTTCCATCCAAAATGCGTTTGTACTTCTCGATGAGTGTCAGAACCTCACTGCATCGCAAATCAAAACCATCATCACCCGCTGTGGTGAAGGGACCAAGATTGTCTGCTCAGGTAACCTAGCGCAGATAGATTCTTCTTACTTAACCCCTGTTACTTCAGGTTTAACCTACATGGTTGAGCGTTTTAAAAACTTCGAAGGCAGTGCCAATATCCACCTCAATGGCGTGGTACGTAGCCGACTGGCAGAGTTTGCCGAAGAGAACATGTAATCGCTTTCTACTACTAACCCTTCCTCAAAGACAAAAAGCGCCTCACGATGGAGGCGCTTTTCACTTTAACTTTGCAGTCATTTTGCTGAGACTAGACTGATTTACTCAGTACCACCAACGGTCAGAGAGTCTAGTTTCAATGTTGGCTGACCAACACCCACCGGCACGCTTTGACCAGCCTTGCCACATACACCAACGCCACGGTCAATGCTTAGGTCGTTACCAACCATAGACACCTGCTGCATCGCTTCGATACCAGAGCCGATCAGTGTTGCGCCCTTCACTGGGTGAGTGATCTTACCGTTCTCAATCATGTAGGCTTCAGAAGCCGAGAACACAAACTTACCAGACGTAATATCAACCTGGCCGCCGCCGAAGTTTGGTGCGTAGATACCTTTATCGACTGTCGCAATAATCTCTTCTGGTGTGTGCTCACCCGGTAGCATGTAGGTGTTCGTCATACGCGGCATTGGAAGATGCGCGTAAGACTCACGACGACCGTTACCGGTTGGTGCTACACCCATTAGACGAGCATTAAGCTTGTCTTGCATGTAACCTTTTAAGATACCATTTTCGATCAACGTGTTGTACTGACCGTTAACACCTTCATCATCCACGTTCAGTGAACCACGAAGGTCAGTCAATGTACCGTCATCGACAATCGTACATAGGCTTGAAGTAACTTGTTCGCCAACTTTTCCAGAGAATACTGAAGACTCTTTACGGTTGAAGTCGCCCTCTAAACCGTGACCTACGGCTTCGTGCAGCAGAACGCCCGGCCAACCAGAACCGAGAACGACAGGCATTGCCCCAGCAGGCGCAGCAACTGCTTCAAGGTTAACAAGCGCTTGGCGAATCGCTTCATCAGCAAACTGATAAGCTACTTGAGTGCCTTTATCATCGCTTAGGAAGAAGTCGTAACCAAAACGGCCACCACCACCAGCACTACCACGCTCACGGCGATCGCCTTTCTGAGCAAGAACACTAATAGATAAACGAACCAGCGGGCGAATATCGCCAGCGTACGTACCATCAGTCGCGGCAACCAGCATCTGCTCATGCACACCGCTTAGGCTTACCGATACTTCCGTCACCATTGGCTCTTTAGTACGAATGTAAGCGTCCAATGACTTAAGAAGTTCTGTTTTTTGCTGCTTTTCCCAGCTTGCTAACGGGTTGACTGCATCATAATACGCTTGGTTAGAGTTGCGCTTGAAGGCTTGTACCTTGCCGTTTTGACCTTGCTTCGCAATACCACGAGCTGCAATTGCGCTCTGCTTAAGACCATCCAGTTGGATTTGGTCAGAGTAAGCAAAACCGGTCTTTTCACCAGATACTGCACGAACGCCCACACCGCAATCGATATTGAAAGAGCCGTCTTTAATAATGCTGTCTTCTAGCACTAAAGATTCGTGCCAGCTTGACTGAAAGTAGATATCAGCATAATCAATTTGGCGGGTAGCAATGCTCGCCAATGTATCTGCGATATTTTGCTCCGTAAGCCCTGTCGGGTTCAGTAGCGCTTCTTCAATTTGATTAATGCTCATAGATGGCTCTTGTTTGTAATTAAAATTGATTGGTAAATCGAGTATGTTGTGTGATGGGCATATTTTGCCTAATGGATTCACAACTGGATGTGTCTATCTCGACCACCATACTTTTAGGGTCTTGGTCTAACTGTGCGACCACTCTCCCCCAGGGATCAACCACCATAGAGTGTCCCCATGTTTCTCTTTGGCAAGGGTGCTTACCACCTTGCCCTACCGCAACAATCCACGACTGTGTTTCGATTGCCCGGCATCTTAACAGTGCTTCCCAGTGCGCCTGACCGGTTACCGCAGTAAACGCAGCTGGTACCACGATGATCTGCGCGCCTTGCTGGCGTAACTCTGAATACAAGTGAGGAAAGCGCACATCATAGCAAATACTTAACCCTAAGTGACCAAAAGGCGTTTCCGTTGTCACAACTCGGTCACCCGGTGTGAAAATATCGGACTCTCGATAGCACTTGTGGGCATCGGCGACATCCACATCGAACATATGTAGCTTGTCATAGTGAGCCACTAAGCTGCCAAAGTCATCAATCACCAGAGTCGTTGTGGTGACACCCTTCGCTGTACTTATCGGCATACTGCCCACAATGATCCAAATACGATGAAGCCTAGCTAACTCAGCCAGTTTTTTCTGTAATGGACCACCATTCAATGGCTCGGCATACTGGTGATAATCCGCTTTGCTACCGAATACCAATGCATTCTCTGGGCAAACGACCCATTTAGCCCCTAACGCCTTACACTTGGCTACCTCTTTGGCGAGATAATCAAGGTTACTGTCAGGGTCAGGGCCCGAAGTCATTTGAATCAAACCAACACAATCCATGTGTACTGCTTCTCCATTCATTATGATTCAGAAATCACTATTTATCTGTATATTAGGGCTTACTTTTACTCAGCCAACTTTCTTAGATTTTCTGGAAGTTGGAACTCACCAGAGCTACGAGAAAGCTCACTTACCGTTGGTGAATCCAGAGGGCCTTTCACCGAGTAATTAACCTGAGTAAAGACCTCAACAACCGGTGAAATCACCGTGGTTACCGCCAATACATACAACGCAGTTTGAGGCGTTACCGCAAACGCTGTTAGCACTGGAATACCCGATGTGATATCTGGCGTAAAGTTTACTTCTGCATCTACCTGACGAGTATTTAGGTTAGCGATGCCTTTTATCTTCATCTCACCCGCCACGGCATCCATGTTCAGATCGTTGGTCAGGAAGATACCATTTTGCATCTTGCCCGTGCCTGTAATGCTGTTAAATGCCATGCCTTTATCAAACACATCAGAGAAATCGAGCTGCATCTTACGAATGATCGAATCTAAACTGAACAAACCAAGCAAGCGAGCTGCCCCGCTCACATCTGAGATAATACCTTTACCGAACTTGGTTTTTACGTCGCCATCCAGAGTATCCATCTTGATACCCCAAGGTGAACCGTCCCAGTCAAGTTGAGCTTCTAGCTCAAACGGTGCTTTTTGAATCCCCGAGGTGATACCAAAGCGCTCCATCAACTCACTGTTATTTTCACCTTCAACGTCAACTTTCAGCGATGAATGACTCTGGTCACCATTCAATTCCCACCAGCCACTAACATCCGCTTTATTACCGCCGCTGCGTACCTGAATTTTCTTCCATGCAATGCGATTGTCTTCTCTAGCTAACTCAACATCCACCTTTCCAACCTTATAGCCTTGTAGCCAGAAGTCGTTGAGAGTTAGCTTGAGATTTGGCATCACATCATGGATCTTTCTATCCAATTCAGAGATCAGCGGTGCTTCTTGCTCTTTGCGTTGCAGCAATGGCTCCTGCTTTGATTTGTCGCTCCATTCTGGAACAAACAGGTGCAAACGATCCAATGACACGGTTAAATCATAAGGAGGCAGATAATTAATATCCCCTTCTAACTCTTGGCTCGATACTTCCATTTGCCAAGCTTGTTTATTCTTGCGCGCACTGAAATCAACATCATTCCAAGCAATACCACCAAGAATCAGCTCTTTACTTTCAAAAGTCACACGACTTGGCGCTGGAATCGTTGGTGTGTTCATTTGGCTTAGAACAGCCGTTGATGGCTGTACCGGCTCCATGATCACCGAAAGCCAATCATCAGCATTAAACTTATCGGTACGGATCAATGCATGGTGGCCAACCACGGGGCTAATCTTGTAGCCACCTCGACCTAATACTAGGTTGGTCGCGGTTAACTCAGGCACATCACCCGTGATATCAATTTCAGCTTGGTACTTGGTATTCGGCAACTGCAAACGCGCAGTAATCGCTTCTTGGTTACCCGATGCTTGTAGCCTTGCTGAACCACTCTCTAATGACTTTTTCGCCAGTGGGTATGGGTAATCGCTCGCGAGATATTTTAGGTCAGACTGTAAATCTAATTGGTAAGTAAAACCGATATCATTGAGTTGAATATCAATCTGACTTTGCCATTGTGCATGACCAGATAGACGACTCAACCATTGCTCTCCAATATAAGGCTCTAAGGGTTTCACATCCCAATCGCCCAGAACGTCAATATCAACTGCATAGCCAGGGCCATCATTCTGCCCTTTAAAATCAATAGAGATGCCTTGTTTAAGCAAGTCTGCCGCTAAACCATTCGCTGTCACAACATCATTATCAAACTCGATACGACCCGTGGTGTTTTCTAACACCATTGGTGGCGCTTCAATTTCAACATGGTTGCCGCTTAGGTCAGCGTAACCCCACGCTCTGGCTTCTTTATCAGAGTCGAATGGGATATTAAGCTGGAATTCGGAAGAGACATCACCGCTAACTTGCAGTGCGGTTAACGCAGCACCCACGGAGTCAACCAGTGGCGAAGCCGTCATGTAATCACGTACCGCATTACCTGACGCGGTGGCCTTTGCTTCTATCTCGATATGGCCGCCTTCACCCAAATAAGGAATACGACCTGTGATTCGATCAGCAGTCACATCCATTAATTGTGCAGAGCGAGAATCGAGATGCATCGCATCATTCTCAAACAATAGATCAAGTTGCAGGTCTGTAATCAGCGGCCACGCAGTATCAAAACTAAACTTGGCGTCTTCTAATCCAACCCAGATTTGGAAAATACCATCGTGATTCGCGTATGGGTATTGAGCCAATTCACCATGCCACAACAGTTTTACAGTATCTGCCTTACCCGCTTGAATAGCAGTAGATAGGTAATCAGTCAGGTCTTGCCCAAGCGCTAAGGTCGGTAGGTAACGCCATGTTTCGCCAACGTTGTAAGCGTCTGCTTCACCATAAAATGATAAGTAAGGGCTCGCATCTTTAGGGAAATCTAATCGAAACGCACCTAACACTTGTAAATCTGGCGTGGCTGCCGTGACTTTATCAGACCAAAGCTTCCAGCCGCTCTCGTCTTGCTGCCATACAATATCAACTTGACCTTGCTTGATGTTTAAAGGCGCTTGGAAAACATCGCCATACGGGAATACATCGTCAATAACATGTAGGCTGGCTTTTGCTTCGGTCATAGAGCCGAACACGCTACCAGAAACTTGGCTAAAGCCCGGCACTAAATCCCATTGCTCAATCGCAAGATCAGAAAAGCTAGCCGAGTAACGTAAGCTCTCGATACCAGATTCCATCGATAGACGAATATCAGAGACCGTGCCGCCTGGAGACAGCACATTTATCATCTTGGTTGATTCTTCTGAGTCTGGTAGCAGCTTAATCAGCGGAGTAATAGTCGAAATATCAAGCTCAGATACATTAAGCTGCCAAGGGCCTTGTTGCCATTTAAATGCCACATCAAGTTCAGGCCACGGCGTATCATCGGTTCTCAAGTTAAGTGAGTGACCATTTACTTGCCAACCATCATCGATTGGAGACAACTTAAACACGCCCGATTCAAGCATCAAGTCATGCTTGCCATCTTCGTTCCAGGTCAATTCTGAAGGCAGCACCTCGACATAGGCGCTCACAGGCTTACTATTACGTAGTGTGAGCCAACTATTTAGGCTCACGGTCCCCGTTTCAATGCCAGACTCAGCCTGCATGTAACGGGTTAACCAAGGTTTAATCGAGATGTTATCTGCGCTGACATAAAACTCACCAGTCACATCTGTCAGTGAACCGCCATCAATAAAGTTAGCGCTTACTGACAAAGAGTTGAGGTTAGCGTCTTTGATACTCACTACGCCTTCTGCGAGGTGGTGTTTACCTGAGTTCTGCCACTTTAAGGTTTCGATATCAAGCTGACGCTCTTCATCAGAGACAGCACGATACAAAATGGTGGAATCTTTCGCGGTGACGTCGACCAAGGTTTTCAGCAGCAGGTTATCGAGCTCATTCATCACTCGCTTAGAAGAGCCAGAATCTTTGGGTTTATCTGTCTCGTTTTGCCCAGCAAATAGGTCAATAGATCGGATATCAAGATACATCTGGTTCATAACCAGATCAGCTACAACCGGACGCATTTGAACGAGCGATTGAATCAAGTCAAACTCGACTTCGACACGCTCAACAGAAAAAGTCACATCTTCTGCATTAGGAAGGCTAGCTTTTACACCTTGCAGCGCGATGGAGGGGTGAGTGTTACGCCAAAAACCACCCACGTCTTGACTAGAAAACTCAAAACCAGAATGTTGATTTACCCAAAGCTCAATTTCAGATTGATACTTATTTAAATTGGGTAAGGCTACACGCAGTGTAGTAACAGCAATGGCTAGCGTTACTAAGAGAGTAACCACTAACCATAAGCATGCACGTAGAATCAGAGTAACGCTTGAGCTCACAAAATTTCCATTACATCATAACAACATCAAACTGCTCTTGTATGTACAGAGGCTCAGCCTGGATTTTAACTTGTTTACCAATAAACACTTCAAGCTCAGCAAGCGCATGAGACTCATCGCCCTCTAACGCTTCAGCAACCGCAGCTGCAGCATAAACCACAAACTTGTCAGCGTCGTAGGCACGGTTGACACGAGTGATCTCTCGAAGTATCTCATAACAGACGGTTTCAACTGTCTTCACGCTGCCACGACCTTCACAAGCAGGACAACTCGAACACAGAATATGCTCAATACTTTCACGAGTGCGCTTACGCGTCATCTCTACTAAACCAAGCTGTGTGAAGCCATTAATGTTGGTCTTTACACGATCTTTGTCTAGCGCACTTTCTAGGGAAGTTAGTACTCGCTTACGATGGTCTTCAGACAGCATATCGATAAAGTCGATTATGATGATGCCACCTAAGTTACGTAAACGCAGTTGACGAGCAATCGCTTGTGTCGCCTCTACATTGGTGTTGAAAATCGTCTCTTCTAGGTTACGACGACCAACAAACGCGCCGGTGTTGATATCAACCGTAGTCATTGCTTCCGTTTGGTCGATGATCAGATAACCACCAGACTTGAGCTCGACTTTACGATCCAGAGAGCGCTGAATTTCATTCTCAGTATCGTACATATCAAAGATAGGCTTATCACCTTCATACAGCTCAAGCTTATCAGTCAGCTCTGGCACGTATTCAGAAGTAAACTCTTTAAGGTTTTCATACTCAAGGCGAGAATCGACCTGAATCTTGCTCAGTTCCGTTCCCACGAAATCACGTAAGATACGCTGACTTAAACACAACTCACCGTACAAACGAGTGCGCGCTTTATGCTTGCCACGGCGTTCCAATACTTTGAGCCATAGACGCTTCAAGAATGCCGCGTCTTGTGCAAGTTCGTTTGAATCAGCGCCTTCTGCAGCAGTACGGATAATAAAGCCACCATGCTCATCACAGTAATGAGAGACGACCTTCTTAAGACGATTACGCTCTGATTCGCTATCGATACGTTGAGAAACACCAACGTGACTCGCCCCTGGCATAAACACGAGGTAACGAGATGGCAGAGTGATATCAGTGGTTAGGCGGGCACCCTTGGTACCAAGCGGGTCTTTTACGACTTGAACCACAATGTCTTGCCCTTGACGAACAAGCTCTGAAATATCGCGAACCTGAAATTGCTTCTTTTCATTTTCAGCGACACATTCAGTGTGTGGGACAATATCAGAGGCGTGTAGAAAAGCTGCTTTCTCAAGACCGATATCCACAAACGCAGCCTGCATTCCCGGAAGAACACGACTAACGCGACCTTTATAGATATTTCCTACGATTCCGCGTCGAGCGTCTCGTTCGATATGGATCTCTTGAAGAGTTCCCCCTTCAATCATGGCCACGCGAGTTTCACTCGGGGTCACGTTCAGCAACAATTCAGCACTCATGGTGCACCTCAGATTAGTAATTATAAGAATTCTTGCAGTAGCTGGTCCGTTTCAAATAAAGGTAAGCCGACAACGGCGTAATAACTACCTTCGATTCGGGTGACAAAGCGCCCCCCCAAACCTTGGATCCCATAGCTACCGGCTTTATCGCATGGCTCCCCTGTTTGCCAGTATTGTTCTATTTCTTTTTCACTGAGGGGTTTAAACCATACGTCGGTAATAACGATTTCTGTTTTTTGTTTTTCTTGTGAAACCACTGACACAGCCGTCATCACTTGGTGACGTCCATTAGCTAACTGAAGCAGCATACGCTTAGAGTCAGAAAAATCCGCGGGTTTCTCGAGCACTTGCCCTTGGCTAACGACAACCGTATCAGAACCAAGCACTACAGTATCAGAACCAGAAGCGCCCTGCTGCTCTTCAGAAGGTTTCGCAGCCAATAAAGACAACGCGGCTAAGGCTTTATCTAAAGATAGTCGCTTAACGTACTCTTCGGCGGTTTCTTGAGTGTGTTTACACTCTTCAACATCGGTGACTAAGACAGAAAACTCATAGCCGAGTTGAGATAATAATTCTTTGCGGCGCGGCGAACCGGATGCCAAAACTAAATGTTTCTTTTGCATTGTCATGTTACCTCACATGCCAATGGCGACGCACACGTCTCATTAACAAGAACATCCAAGGCCAAAGTATACAGTTTATCAATGCACTCCATAACGATAATGGATTGAAAACGACATCTTGGATCAAATATTCACCGAAGAATATCAGCACCTCAAACAATACCGTTAACGCCGCAATGATCATGGCTTGTTGCCACAGCGCCATATTACGAATTACGAGGAAGTTTAACGCAACAATGTACATCACGATTGCCATCATCATGCCTCGAATACCTAATGTAGAACCAATCAAAAGGTCCCACAATAGGCCAAGAATCAAAGCGCTGCCCACGTTAACACGATGCGGCAAAGCCAGAACCCAGTAACAAGTAACCAGCAATAACCAAGACGGTCTGAACAAGTCTAAACTGCCTGGCCATGGAATGGTTTGCAGAATAAGGGCGATCAATAATGAACAGCCAATTACTATCTTGCTTCTTAAAACGCTATTGGCCATTTTCATCCTCTAACATTGCTTGCTCTATGTTGGATTGATCGGTTTGTTTCTGTTTGTTTTCGTCAGGCCACACAAGCAGCAGATATCTAAGCTTATCAAACTCAACCACAGGTTCCGCTTTGATTACCGCAAACTCACGTTTCGGATCGTAATCAACCTTAGAGACATAAGCGACTGGGTAACCTTCTGGATAAACACCACCAAGCCCTGACGTTACCAAGAGGTCTTCTTCCTGAATGTCAGTACTGGTTGGAATGTGCTCTAGCTGGATTTCATCAATCATGCCATTGCCAGAAGCAATCACACGGATATCGTTACGGATAACCTGGACGGGAATCGCATTGTTTGCATCCGTCAGTAGCAAGACTCGACTATTGTGAGCCGCAACAAAGGTCACTTGACCAACAATACCTTTCTCGTTGATCACCGGCTGACCTTCATACACCCCATCAATCTGACCTTTATCGATCACGACTTGATGACGGTATGGAGAGGTATCAACGGCCATAACTTCAGTAACGACTTTCTTTTCATCACGGATAAACGGAGAGCCTAATAGCTTACGAAGGCGCTTATTTTCTTCTTGATATTGCTCAAGCAGAATTAGTTCACTCTTCAGTCGCAAGACTTCTCGCTTCATATTATGGTTTGATTCGATCAGTCCTTTACGAGTGCTAAAACGGTCGTATACACCGTCAAACATCGTGCGAGGTAGGTTAGCTGCATATTGAATTGGGGCAACCATGCTGTTCAATAGATAGCGGACATTTGAGAAAGCATCTAAACGACTATCAGCCAGCATAAGGCTGGCTGATAAAATTACAGCAAAAAACAGGCGCAATTGTAGAGAGGGACCTCTACCAAAAATTGGCTTCATTCTATATTTGATCCTAGAGCTACATTTGATCCTATAGACAAGGTCCTAGGCTCTTTACATAAAACTAGATAATAAAAGAGCCTAACACTAGATATTATTCTTCGCTGAACAGATCGCCGCCGTGCATGTCGATCATCTCTAGGGCTTTACCGCCACCTAGAGCAACACACGTTAGTGGCTCTTCTGCAACAACAACAGGGATACCTGTCTCTTCTGTTAGCAGACGATCAAGGTCTTTAAGCAGTGCACCACCACCTGTTAGTACCATACCGTTTTCTGAGATGTCAGAAGCAAGCTCTGGTGGACACTGTTCAAGTGCAACCATCACTGCCGATACGATGCCAGATAGAGGTTCTTGAAGTGCTTCAAGGATCTCATTTGAATTTAGGCTAAAGCTACGAGGCACACCTTCAGCAAGGTTACGGCCACGTACTTCGATCTCTTCTACTTCATCGCCAGGGTAAGCTGAACCGATTTCGTGTTTAATCTTCTCTGCCGTCGCTTCACCGATCAAGCTGCCGTAGTTACGACGAACGTAGTTGATGATAGCTTCATCAAAACGGTCACCACCGATACGAACAGAAGATGAGTAAACCACACCGTTTAGAGAGATAACCGCAACTTCAGTAGTACCACCACCGATATCAACAACCATTGAACCCGTTGGTTCTGATACGCGTAGGCCAGCACCAATCGCTGCAGCCATTGGCTCATCGATTAAGTAAACTTCACGAGCACCAGCACCTAGCGCAGATTCACGGATAGCACGACGCTCAACTTGCGTTGAACCACAAGGTACACAAACCAAAACGCGAGGGCTTGGTTTAAGCACACTGTTGTCATGTACTTGTTTAATGAAGTGCTGAAGCATTTTTTCCGTTACGTAGAAATCAGCAATTACGCCATCTTTCATTGGACGGATCGCTGAAATGTTACCAGGCGTACGACCAAGCATTTGCTTAGCAGCGTGGCCCACAGCAGCGACACTTTTTGCAGAACCCACACGATCTTGGCGAATAGCTACAACTGAAGGCTCATCAAGAACAATGCCTTGGCCTTTTACATATATAAGGGTATTGGCAGTACCTAAGTCAATCGATAGGTCGTTTGAAAACATGCCACGAAGTTTTTTAAACATATTCTTCGCTCATCCTGCAAGAATTAGAAGACAAAAATTGCACTAAATGTACCAATGCCTTGCTGTCACGGCAAGGCATTGAAGTATAAACATGGACTGAAATCCGCAATTTCTTACAGATTCCTAACTTAACCATCAAAAATTATATTATTACTGACCTGTTAAGCCGCTTTCACCTCGGTAAATAACGCGATCGTTACCACGGTAGATGCCAAATGTGACGACGGTGGAGGGATCTTCATCGCCTAGTTGGCGCCAATTGTATTGCAACCAAGGTTGATCTTCGTAATCTGTCGAACATGATATGTCATTTTCGCCCGTCTTCTTGCTTGGTTTCGAATCACCCATTCTTAACCATAGACGGACTTGCTCACGCGGCGTACCTGTACCTGCAGGCGTATTTTGATTCGCGGTGACCTCTTCCTCACCATCATCTACGCTGCCACTGCCGTTAAGCGAAGCTAACGTGGTTATCGCCCCGTCACTGTGCCAAATCACTTGTTTACAAGCTTTTGAACCATCAAAAGTACTGCGATTGTCATCATCGTTGACGACAAATTCACTGCCATCCCAGAATTCAGCTCGCAATGGAATAGTTAGAGTAGTACCGGAATTACCACCAATATCATCCAGTGCCATTCGACCATATCGAGCAGGAGGTTGAACCAGAAACTCTGCAGAGTCTGTCAAAGTATCAGAATCAGTAAATGACACAGGATCAACGCCGTCTATCGTTAAGCCGAAATGGGTAACTGTAGAATTAGCATCCGATGTATTAAAAGGATTATCCTTGCGGCTAACCCCATCAGAATCGGTGACTCGCTTAAGAACAGCTGCACCATCGTTCAACAACCAATGCTTGCGATCAGTAGACCAAGTGCCTGCCCCTGTATCCAGTAAGAACTCATTATCGATAGCAGTGTCATCTAGAACACCAAATTTCGCCTGTAAGTCTGAATGGAAGAAACGATAATTGTTAAGCGCGTTGCCGACACCGCTTTCACCTGATGCCATTGGGTACACTTGATGAACAGTTGAGTCGTAAGGTTGACTCAAATAAGCAATGTCGTTTTGATTCGCGACATTCCATTCAGGATTCTCTTGCAGGAAATATTTCGGATAAAAGCGGCCAATTGATTTACTTCCCTTAAAGCCACCTAAAATGGAGCTGTAAAAGCTCCCGGTTTCAGTTGCAATAAAGTTAAAACTACCTACTTCTGAATATCTCAGACCATCAAATTTATAGCCTTTGTTGCTGCGGTCATTCGGTGAAATCTGTTTAGTTAATCGCGCTTCAGGGGTTAGCTCACCCAGTTCTGCATCAGGATAATCCGTAGCTGAAGGGGTATCTAGAGTTGTTGTAACTTTCACGCTTGCCGTCGATTCAAAGTAATTATTCGTCAACAATCCATCATCAGAACAAACATCAGATGAATCGGTATACTTTATCGGACGAGCATAAACATCGAATGCCTCTCTAGCGCCAGTGAAACTGTCTGAGTCTTTATCTTTGCTGTTTCCATCCGATCCCTTATTCGTGCAAATCGCAAATTTCCACGGGCGAGAATAGATAGCAAAGCTCCCCTCCACATCGTAGCTCCCATCTTCAGGGCAACCAGCGAAGCCTGTACAATCAAAGCTACTGTCTTTTAAAGTTACGTTGAAGAGCCCTGATTCAGAGATCGTTAAATCAGTAGTTGCGCTGCCTTCTTTGAACTCAGGTAAGTAAGTCAGCGAGCCATCAGAGCCACTCCAAGAACTATCAAGTTCGTGAGCAATGGTAACTTCATCCCCAGCTTCGCCGGTATAGTTTTCAGCAACAACAATTGAGTCGCCAGAATCACATGCTAGAACTTTAGTTACTGTTGGCGTAGCCTGTCCTGCAATAACATCCAAACGATTTGTCGGATTATCTCCATCCATTAAAGAGAACTTAAACGGCACGAATTTGAATTGGCTTTCAACTTCTTTTCCTGAATCGTCGACCAATATCGCCGTTAACTTATATCCGGTATCAAAATCAATATTAGCAGTATTGTTAGCGACAACTTTTAAGGTTAATTGGCCATCGTCATTTGAAACATAATTAGGATAAGTGCCAGAACCTTTTAGCACCGAAACGTCGAATTCATTAGCGTTTGGCGTAATACCTACAGTAACGCCTAGACTTTCCGCCACACCGTTATTAGAGGTATTAATGGTAAATTGAGGAGAGTCATCACCACACATCAAAGCTAAATCGGTAGCAGGAGAAATATCTATTTCATAGTCATCAACTGGTACGATACAACTGGTCTCAGCATGAATTAAAGCGTTTGATGACATATTCACAGATTTGGCAGAGACTGCACCATACACCCTAGCATTTCCACTCATATCCACGTTTTGTTCACTGTAAAGTAAACCTACAAAGGTTCCATTTCCATTTAGGCTTACAAATGGACTGCCACTTGTTAATACGTTCACCCTAAAATGAGTGTCTCCCACAAGAACTGGCTTATCACCATTCCAACGAATGATTGGGACTCCCACATAACCATCATTATTTACTGATAAGTTTTTAGTGAAAACGGTCACCGTATCGCCACTCTTGACGCGTAATTCCCCCGTGCCATTGATATTGAGCGAGCCAATCTTATACTTACCAGACTCTATTTCGACCACAGCACCAGTACCAATTGAGATACTGTCATATTCGTAGATCTTCACACCACCAACAGTGATAGGTAAGGAAGTGACATTGTGGGTATAAGGGATATCTAACGAATTGCCTAAATTATCTGGTACATCTTCTAATGCTTCTTTATCAATAAGTAAATCATCTAAGCCAAAACATTGCTGGCCTTCACAAGCAGCAAGTGTTCTATCATTCGTTTTTGAGTCTAAAAAGCCGACATAACGATTTCCACCATCCCTCAATGCACCGACAATTTTAGGAGATCCATTAATTTCCAAACTACCATTTGAACCTTTCCAGGTTTGTACTGGACTTTTATTATTAAAGCCTTCACAAATGCCTATATCATTAGGTCTATCAAACATAAAGAAGCCCACATCCTCTTTAACGTGACCACGCTCTTTATCTTTATCCATGTCTTCTTCAACGACAAAATAAACTTTATTCTTAGTCACATCACAGCGACGCAGCCAACCACCATTGCTTCCGTCGCGAGAATTTTTATTGGCAACTAAAATAGGAGGAGCATCAAACCCTGCAAACGAAATATCCGTTGACTCCAAGCACCCTTGCTCTATCGGAGAGATAACTTTCTCGTTTAATTCAGTTGTTTTTAAGGTTTGCCCATCACCAAGCCAAAAGCGTGCACCTTGAATAAAGCCGTTGCCTTCACCTGCTACGAAACCCACAGTCTCTCTCTGGGACAGGTAATTGTTACTCGTCACCTCAGACTTTTCTAATGATAGAAAGAACTTGTCTTTTCGGACTTCTCGCGCCATACCCGTAAACCATTTAGAACTGTTTCTTTTAGTTTGAGGTTGGACAAGGACACCAGGGGTATTAGAGAAGTTAGAAGGTAAGCCATAATCCTGGTAGTTAATTGTAACTTTGTTATTTCGTTCACTTTGAATATGTGAGGCTGCCACCTTGGTTTCAATTGTTCCCGCCACAATCTTAGCTTTGCTGCCCAAGGTAATAACACCAGGCTCAATAACGAAATAATCGATATTGTGCATTTGAGCATTACGCACAAAATTAACGTTATTAGCAGCATTTCGATGAGGAGCAACCTCTTGGACAATGGTTGCGGTTAATCTTGTTGTATCCGTAACGGAGGCTGTTGAAGGTAATTCGGTTTGGTTAAGAGATAACTTCGACAAATTTGCATCGATTGTAGGCATCACGAAAACCAATGGCTTGGGTTTTGCCGAGTCGTAAGTATTATCAAAAGTAATCGTACAGGTACGTTTACCATTCTGTGCTGTTGTACATTCAGAATCAGTTAACGTCCCAAACTCGAATTGGGGGTTTTGATTAATAGGGGGAATTCCAGAGCATGCGTCTACTGGATCTGTTCTATATAAACAAGTTCCATGAACCACACTATCATCATCTTTAAAGTATATCGTTGCCCAATTATTATTAGCAGCCGTAGCATCTCCGAGAATAATAGCATCATCATCTAAGTTAATATTATGATTAGTACTATCAATATTCCCCGAAACCTCTGAATCCGAAACACTTAACTGCCCAACAGCAACAACACTACCACTGATACGAGAGTCATCACTAATTATTATCTCGTTATTATTCCGATTAGATACATCTCCTACGACTTCAGAATCATTAATGGTAATTTTGGTCCCTCCGTCGACATCTCCCTGCACTATAGAACCATTTTTTATTTCTATTTCATTTAAAGTGCGATTCGATATACCACCACTAATAGTTGAATCATCAACAGTAATTTTGGATCCAGCATTGACATTCCCCCAAACAACAGATTCATCCTTTATTTCTATCTCATTATTCGTTCTATTAGTAACCCTGCCATTAACTTGAGAATCAGAGATAGTAATTTTAGTACCGCCATCAACGTTTCCAGAGACCCATGAGTCAGACTCTAAAACGATCTCGTGGCTACTAACGTTAGATACTGAACCTCTAATGATCGAGTTTTTCGTTGTTACCTTGTTGTTTACAGCTATATCAGCACGTAAGTCTGAGTTTTCAAAATAACTATCACCGCTAGAGCCGCCTTCTAAGAAAACTTTATTGTTATTGTGTGTGAAATCACTGTTAATCAGTTTAAATCCACCACTAGCCCACAATGTTGAACCACTGTTCATTTTTATATATGCGTTATCCGCGTCAAATACTCCGTTACAGAAATAAGTTTTGGAATTACCACCACTAACACTTGTACTACCAGAACATAGGGAGTCGAAGTGCCTCCAGTTATTTAAGTTGTAATTAGTCTGTGCATAAGAATCAAAAGACCAGCACGAAAATAAAAAAAGTAGGGGAAGGGTTCTTAGAAAATTTATACTATTCATGTCACTATTCCCTCACCCAAACTTCTTGAATACGCTGTACTTGGTTTATACCCGAACCACAGATTGCTGTTGATTCAATTTTGAAAAAGCCAACACCATCTAGCACACCGATTTGTCGACAAGTTAATTGCTCTACGGTACAGATAGTCGACATCCCACCACTCACTTGGTTTGAGTTTAAGTTGCTACACACAGTGCTCACACTGGTTGAGACCGCAGGCGAAACGGCTAATGGATAAACTTGAGTGAGTGCCCACTCATTAGCGGAATGTGCTAATAACCAAGCCTGTGTTCCAAGCTGTTTGCGAGTCAATGTATCGTGGTTTGACCATTGTACTTGCACTAAAGAAGTCGCAAGAAAGCCCATCACCACAATAACAAATACTGCGACGACCAAAACACTACCTTGTTGGGATGATTTTCTATGGCGCATTGAGTACCTGCACATCTTGTTGGTAAACGCTCACTTCACTATTTTGCTCAAGCACAAGGTCAATATGAATCACACCGCCTCTTTGCAAGCTTGGCTCTTCGTAACGAAAATTACTTTCAGCATAATTTATGCTATCCGCCACAGTGATTCCGTTACGTTGAATTAACCCTTGGTTCTGAATAGTATCGCTCACTAAGCAGTAACTCACCGAGGCGCTCCCATCATAAATATAATGGCGCTGAGCAATAGACTGGCTGCTAAGACTAACCGATGGAGCTGTGAAGACATTATCCGTGGAAACTAACCCTGAGACCGAAATCCGCTTAGTCGAACCAGCCCCTAGCTCCGAGTAATTGGTTGGGTTAATAATTAAAAAATCGTCAGCGTCGAGTATTGGAGAGTTTTGCCCGATAATAAAGTTCAAGTTATCTGTCGCTTCATCAAGGTGGTAGAAACCAGAATATTTAATAGCGTAAAAGGTAAGACATTTCTGAGCAAAAGCCGAAGCAGGCATAATGCTCGAATCAAAACTGTTAGGAACTGCGTGGCTTATCTCGCGCGACATTTTCTCTACAACAAACTGCCCTTTTACTTGCACCTTTTGTCTATCAATTGTGTCGACGTAACCTTTCATGCCGTACTCAACAAAACCTGCGATCGCTAAACCAATCACACCAACAACGACAATCGTTACAATCATCTCAATTAAGGTGAAACCACGTTGCTTCATTAGTAGTTCCCCTTGTAAGCGATAACGCTGTAGCGATTGTTACCACCAAAGATCTGTATCTCAATACGCTTCATCGTGCCAATCGAATTATCATTAATTCCGTCCATGTTTTGATCATAAAACACCGATACTTCGACTCTGAAATTAGCATAACTGCCTTCAATATTTTCATCTAGGATATTAGCTAGCGGATACTTAATTGATGAGACACAAGCTGATTCCGTGGTATCTGTGTACCAACAACCGATATAGTCATCGACATCGTTAAAAGCTGCGGGCGTTGCCTCTGAGCCATCAACGCCAAGTTCATTCGGAGTAGAACAAGACGTAGCACCTGCATCACCACAACGTATAAGACCGCCATCAAAATCACTATGCTCGTCAAAACCACGTGCCAATATTTGATTCATCAAACTCTGACCTAAAGCGACTGAACGGTTTTGATACTGTGGGTCAGCTGAGCTTGCCACTTGTGGTGTTAAAAAGCTGGTAATTGTGACCATCGCAATGCCTAGGACGATAATCACAACAATACTTTCAATCAGAGTAAATCCACGTGAGCGAATCATAAGCAAGTTCCCTCTCGTACATAGCCCTGAGAATTAATACAGACTTGGGCGCTATTGCTCGAAGTGGTTGAGTTAATCGTAATATTAACGCCAGCGCTTACTGAAGGGTTCCCTAATAGATCAAAATCGATAATCGTATTGGCAGGAGAAAATGTAATATCTGACTCACGCACATAATCACTACGAGCATCGGCTTGTGATTTTTGAGCACTATTCGATAAATTTAAACTACATGCCGAAACCGAACCTAAGCAGTCACTATTGATCGCAAGACGGAAACTATCATTGGCAGAAGAAACGTTTGATTGCATTCGATTAACTTGAATTTGACGAATGACGGAGATGGTTTGCTCTTGGGCAGAAACAGTAGAAAAGCTAGAAGTACCAACGAAGCGACTCGCGGCAAAAGTGGAAACAATACCGAGAATAATAATAACGATGATCAGCTCTACCAGAGTAAAGCCTTTAGATATGGGGCTGCTATCCATCATTAGCCTCTCACTGCCTAGCGAATACCAATTATACAAGATAACGAAGTTTGCGATCTTATGTATATGAATAGTTTTAATATTTATGTGTTATAGATAGAAAAAAGGCCAGCAGGTGCTGGCCTCAATCTAAACTAAAAACCTACGGTGCACAGTTTGCGTCTTCTACAACGTTAGCTGTAGCTTCCACATTAGCTGCTGTTGCTTGAGTGTATACAACACAGTTAGTAGTGTATCCGTTAATACCAAACAATGCAGATGTTGCGCCGCTTGTTTTGATAAATTCAAAGTCCTCACCAGCACCTACACCTTGAACAATTGTTTGAATAGCTGTAGATGTTGCTGCTGGGTAACCAAATACCGTATCAACATTACCACTTGTGGTTGTTACTTGAGCCGAAGACAGTGCTTCTTCACCTTCAATAGCAGACTTTCCATAAATAATGCCCGAAGCACCTTGAATAGCACCAGCTAGACCTTCAAGAGTTGCATTCTTCGCATCATCTTGCAGGTTTAGGAAACGTGGTGCCGCAGTTACAGCAAGAATACCTAGAATAACAATTACAACCACTAGTTCGATTAGGGTGAAACCGCCTTGTCTTTTCATAGTTAAGCTCTCTCTATGTTTAATTTTACGCAGACTTACTGCAAAGTTACGGTCACACGACCAGTTTTAATTTCGTAAACAAATTCATGCTCGGTACTACCCTCTAATTGAACGTAGGTACAGGTTGCATCACCAGAATTTGCTTGCGCTGAATACTTGTAGTTTGAGTTGTTCGCTACATCTGCAACAGGGCCCACTTTCGGTGGGTTTTGCAGCAAGTTTTCCATCAACTCAGAACATGTTTGGTCTGAAATATCTTGTGGCGCAGTGCCAGAATTGTTGTTCAGGGTCCATGGATAACCATCTCGAAAATCAGTATCCACATTGCTACTGTTCTTTGATCTTGTTAACCAAAAATCAACACCATCATAATTTACAGTATTGTATGTTTCAACACCTATCTTCTCTGACGGCCTTGCTTCTGCTTCCCATTGTGCTCTTGCCGACAAAACAGCCGTTGCAAAGCCACCAGCGACACCTTCAATGCTTGATTTCTTGGCTTCATCCGTCACGTCGAGAAAACGAGGTAACGCAGCGACCGCCAATAAACCAACGACTACGATCACTATCACTAATTCGACAAGGGAGAAACCCTTTTGATTCTTAAGCATTTTCTACCTACTCATCTAATTATTAACGCGCATTATACATTCGCGCTCGTATAAAACCATACTAAAACTGTCAATATTTTCACAAAGCCAAAATATTGGCTTTCACGCTAAACCTTTCGCTCTTGAGTAATATATCTATCTGATATTTATCACCATAATGATAACTACAATAAAACTGTTTGTTATCACTTTGGTCTTCAACTCTTGGAGAGTTTAGCCCTAGAATGCTCTTCGGTGGATACAATTCATCCAGCCAATAATTACAGTCAACCTCCGAGTCTTGAATGGGCATTATCCACCCAGTTCTGCTGAAGCTTTTTGGGTATTCAGAGTTGCTTTTTTGTTCTGCACCTTTAAGCAAATATTGCTGTTTGAACAGGTTTGCTTGTTCAAGGATACGCTTACTTGCCACGATTAATGCCGTATTGGTCGCATCTTCTTCTACTGACTCCCATGCAGAAAGTAGCCCTATAGTTAGAAAAAGAATAACCACAGTCCAAATCACAAAACGTGAGCGTTGTAGGTTATTTAGCATTCCTTAACCTTTGATTGCATCCAGCATTCCCCACATAGGTAAGAAAATACCGAGAGCAAGAATCAACACCATGCCTGCTACTATGGTCAACAAGATCGGTTCTATTCTTGCGGTCAAGGTTTTAAGATCATAATCGACTTCTCGATCATAATAGTCAGCCACTTCGAGTAATAGCTCATCGATACGACCCGTCTCTTCACCTACCGAGATCATTTGTATCACCAGCGGTGTGAAAATTTCGCTGTTAATCGCCGTCGAAGAAACCGTACTGCCCGCTTCGATAGCCGACTTCATGGCTTGTACCCGCAGCTCTAAAAAGCGGTTATCCAAGGCTTCAGCAGATAGTGCTAACGATTGGTTCAGCGGCACACCCGCTTTCAGCATCAAAGCAAAGGTACGCGAAAAACGTGACAGTAATGCTCGGTTCACGACCCCACCGATGACAGGTATCTTTAAGCGAATCCTGTCCCACTTCTCTAGGCCTTTGTCCGTCTTAACCCAGGCTTTAAAAGCAAAGATAAGACCAAAAATCACGCCGAGCATAATTCCCCAGTAATTAACAAAGAACTCAGACATGCCTATTAAGATACGGGTCGGCAGTGGCAAATCGACGCCAAACCGAGCGAACATGCTGGAGAACTGTGGAATAACCTTGATGTTAAGTATGAACATCGCGATCAAAATAAAGCTGATCACGAAGGTTGGATAGCGCATCGCGGTCTTGATTCGCTTTCGAGTCTCGACTTCTTGTTCGTAGTAACCCGCTAATTGCAACAAAGCCTGATCAAGACGACCTGTATTTTCACCAACACCGATCATAGAAACAAACAGTGGGCTAAATACTTTAGGGTGCATCTGCATCGAAGCCGCCAGTCCACGACCATTGGTTAACTCTGCGACCACCTCTTCAAGAGCAGCCTTCAACTGCTTATTTTCGCAGTTTTGGGTCAGGCCTTTCATCGACCTTAATAGCGGAACCCCCGCTTTAGTTAAGCTGTATAACTGGCGGCAGAACAACACCAGGACTTCAAGTGGCACACTCGGTGAGAATAGAGCAGAGACGTCCATATCTAATACGGAACCACCACTTTTCCCGAGCTTAATCGAGGTTGGGATAATACCCTTACTCATCAAGCTTTCAGCGGCAAGATCTTCGTTATTCGCGTCTAATTGGCCACTGACTTGGCTGCCATCAGAGCTGCGACCTACATAACGATACGTTGGCATATCACTCTACCCCTACAGATAAATTGGGTCAGTTGAGCCTGATGCGTCACCTTCGCCGAGGTTCATTATCTCGTCGAGGCTCACTACGCCCTGCAAAGCCAACTCCATCGCAGAGGCTAATAGTGGTTTGTAGTTTTCAGACTGTCTTGCGGTTTGAGCAAAACCCACAGCATCGTTAGCTCTTAAAGCATCCATCATATTGTGCTCAAGCTCCAACATCTCAAATACACCGATACGCCCGCGATACCCGGTTAAGTTACAGTTCTGACAACCTCGCCCTTTCATGAAAGGAACATCGACCTGGTTAGGGAAACGAACGCTCAGCCACTGTTTGCGCGCCTCGTCCAGCTCGTCATCAACTTTACAGTCGGTACAAACTTTACGAACCAATCGCTGCGCCACTACCGCACGAACTGCACTAGCTACCAAATAACCTGGTGCGCCCATATCCATCATACGCAGTGCACTGTCTACCGCATCGTTGGTGTGAAGTGTACTTAGCACTAAGTGACCGGTAAGTGCAGCTCTCAAACCAATCTCGACCGTCTCATGGTCACGCATCTCACCAATAAGAATGATATCGGGATCCTGACGTAAAAAGGTTCTTAAGATCGTAGAGAAGTCGAGATTGATTTTAGGATTAACCTGCACTTGGTTGATTCTAGGCAGGCGGTATTCCACCGGGTCTTCCGCAGTAATAATTTTTTTACCCGGTTCATTCAACTCACTTAGCGCACCATAAAGGGTGGTTGTTTTACCCGAGCCCGTAGGACCAGTGACTAGAATCATTCCGTGAGGGCGACGCAACTGTTTACGAAGACGAACCAGTAAATCACTCGGGATGCCCGACGCTTCCAGTTTTCGTAAGCCGGCAGATTGGTTCAGCAGACGCATAACCACTGACTCACCGTGCTGCACAGGCATCGTCGACATACGAATATCGACAGATTGACCTTTCGCTCGAATATTGAAACGACCATCTTGAGGAAGGCGCTTCTCTGAGATATCGAGGTTTGCCATCAGCTTTAAACGTAATACCAACGCAGAAGCGATATTCACTTCGTTAAGGAGAGTTTCGTGTAAGACGCCATCAATACGCTGACGAAGACGCAACACATTAGAATCAGGTTCAATATGGATATCAGAAGCACCCACTTGAATAGCATCTTCAAACAGCGAGTTGATCAGTTTAACCACTGTCACTTCATCACTGTCTTCTTCTGCGATATCAAAATCGAAAGCTTCATTAACTTGGTGCTCTGCATGAAGCTGCTCAGCGAATGAGGCGATCTCTTTGGTTCTACGGTAGTAGCGATCAAACCCATCGACCAGTTGCCTTTCTGGCGCCACAACAAATTCAAGTGCGTAATCACCCAATTGACCAAGCAGTGATTCCTGAGCAAACAGATCCGCAGGATCACTCATCGCCACGCGCAGCGTGTCACCTTGACGACCAATAACCAATGCACGAAGACGGCGGGCATGCACTTCAGGTAAAAGCTGAACCGCTTCAACATCAACGTTCGCTCGACTGAGATCGATCAGAGGAATAGCAAGCTGTTGTGACAAAAAGCTTAGCATTTGCTGCTCAGACAAGAAGCCAAGTTCGATCAGAGCATCACCAAGCTTACGACCAGTACTCTTTTGAGAGGCAAGCGCTTGTTCAACTTGAGCCTCAGTGATGATGCCTTCTTCAACAAGCAAATCACCAAGCCTTTTTCTTAATCTAATTTGCATTGCTGCTCTCCTCTAAAGCACTGATTATTTTCAATCGGTCACGCACAAAGCTTTGTGATTGAGATGAGATACCGACTCGGGTTAACGCAGCTTGGTATGATTGCTTTGCAGCAGCAAAGTCTAATTGTCGCTCCTGCTGTATCGCTAAACCTAGCCACCAGCGAGCATTCTCAGAATCAATCTCGACCAGCTTTTGGTAACTCTCCAGTGCAATCTCTTCTTGCTGTGACTTTTGGCTCAGCGCAGCACGCATTGCTAGATATTCTTGAGTTGGATGCGGAGGCATATGTACCAAAGGGCTTAACGCTGCTTCTGCTTGGTCCGCTTTTACCAACAGTTTTGATAAACCCAAACGTAGCTTTTCACTATTGATGTTGAGCTTAATACCCGACTGAAAAAGCTCGTAAGCTTTACGAGTATCACCCTTGCCGAAATAGAGAATAGCGAGCTTTTGACGAACATCCTCATTTCTTGGCGTATAACGAAGTGCTTCGTTGTACCCCTTCAATGCACCAGTAAGATCATTTGCATCTAGCGCCTTCTGAGCTCGCCCTTGAGCATTTACAGAAAGTTGCTCTGGGGTCAGTTCTACTTGTTCAATCAGTATTCCACTATTTTCTGAGTCTTTTGGCTCATTAGAAATAGAAGCTGGGCTGCTCTTCGCAACACTCGCAATCAAGGTCGGCTCAGGAACTTGTGTCGTATTTACTTTTGTTGTTGCTGTCGGTTTCGCTTGTACCTGAGGTTTTGTTATTTGTGGCGTTTTAACCGCTGAATCCACAACTAGCGCCTGATTTCGAGAGCTTTTTTCTGGGGTTACTTGAGTTAGATAGGAAGCATCGACCGTCACTAACTTCTTAGTTGGCGATGACGGAGCTTGAGTAACAATTGCAGGTACTTCTGCCGAGCTATCTACAACAGAAACCTGAACCTGCCTATCTTGAGTCGATATTGAGTTATCTACCGTTGGGCCCTGTGATATCGCCCAACCGCCCATGGCCAAGCTCAGAGTAAAACCTGCAGCTACCCACACAAATGGTGAGCGCGTTTTTACCTTAGGCACGACCGCAGCTTCTATTGCTGTCGCTGATTTTTTCTTTGCCAATTCAGACAAGGCGTTATTAATGACGCTCATAATTAATTCCAACCCCACAGTATTGGCGTTTTAAATTTGGGCTTACACACATCGTAAGTTTCATGCATCGCAGAAAACAGATGTTGGTTATCGATACTTTTTTTGCTTTCACTGAACGACAACAGTAAAGCCTTGTGGCATAGCTGATTTATCAGCCTTGGGATACCTAGTGAAGAACGACAGATCGCCTTTTTTTGATTCAAACTGAACAGTTCTGGGTTGCCACCAGATTTAGCAATTCGGTTATCAATATAAGCCACCGTCTCATCAAGAGTTAGCGCCCTTAATGTCGAACTAAAAGTGATTCTTTGACGAAATTGTCTTAGATGATAAGCCTCTAAACGAGCGTCTAGTTCTGGCTGTCCAAGTAACACTATCTGAAGTAATTTCTTGTCTTCAGTTTCCAGATTGCCGAACAGTCTCAATGTCTCTAGTGCTTCGTCAGAGAGAGCTTGTGCCTCATCAATAATCGCAACCACTCTTAAGCCTGAATTATGCAGTTCAATCAACTTATGTTGAATGTTATCCACCAGCGAGGCTTCGTTCTCAACCTTTAAATCAAGCTCTTTGGCGACAGCATGACGTAAGTCAGCTCCGGACAACACTGGGTTTGGCAAGTAAATTAATGCAGTACAGTTTTTTAGGTGATTGACCAACATCCGACAAACCATAGTCTTACCGGTGCCTACTTCTCCAGTCACCTTGATGACGCCCTCTCCCATCTCTAACGCCGAAATGACCGTTTGAATCGCCTCAAAATGCGGGGCTAATCCGTAAAAAAAATCGGTATTCGGCGTTAAAGTAAATGGCAGCTGTTCAAAACCAAAATGAGCTTGATACATAGGTTCACCCGGCTTAGTGAAGCGCTGCCAATTCAGAAAGTAAGCATTTACTCTTCATCAGGGAACCATTGCTGAAGCAGATCACGAGAACGTTCAAGCTCAGTTTGCCAAGTATTCACACCCACAACCGTCGGTTTAAGCAAAATCACGAGCTCGGTCTTTTGCGTCAACTGATTGGTGTTGCGGAACAAGTGACCCAAAGCCGGAATGTCGCCTAAGAATGGAACCTTAGAAGTCACGTCACTGGTATTTGATTTCATCAGGCCACCAATAACAACCACATCACCATCTTGTGCACGAATCACTGAATCAGACTCACGAATAGAGCTTTTCGCTAAAGGAAGCTGTACGACACCCGTTGTTGAGCCAAGGTTGAGTTCTTTAACTTCTTCTTCGACTTCGATAACCGCAGGGTGGACATGCAAGAATACGCTGCCTTTATCATCAATTTGAGGGGTCACATCTAATGAGATACCAGAGAAAAACGGCGTTAATTCCACTTCAGGTGCTACGTTGGCATTATCACCACTGCCAACCGCACTTGATAAATCTGTGACGTAATACTCGTCTGTGCCGACTTTGATCACCGCTTTTTGGTTATTTGCAGCTGTGACTCTTGGGCTAGAAAGCACATTGAGGTCGCCTTGAGTATCCATAAAGCTCAATACCGCCTCGAAGCTGCTCCCCGATACAACAATATTGGATTGACCACCAAGTGCTGCACCTATAGGGTCCATCCCAGGTAATGTGCCCGGAATAATAGCTCCTGTCGCATCTTTGACTATAGAACCCATGCCAACAGTGTAATTAGTTCCGTTTGACGAGAACATTTTCGTCCAGTTAATGCCCTGCTGGTAACCATCGCTCAACGTCACTTCCATGATTTTGGCTTCAAGGATAACTTGGCGTTGCAAGCGCTGTTGGGAAACACCTAAGAACTCGCGAACCTCACGAATTTCATCAGGGAATGCACGAACCGTAATCACACTCGCTTGAGGTGTCACGACAACACTTTGCCCATTCCCAGAACCAATTAGGTGTGCGACCGCAGCCTCAAGTTGTGGCCAGAAATCACTTTCAGAAGTGGTCTCAATCTCAGTACCGCCGTTCGAGGTAGAGTTTGAATTATTTGAAGAGTTCGATGAATTTGAGTCAGAACTTGAAGAGCTCGATGAACTGTTGTCTGAGTTAGAGATCGTACCCGTCGTTATCGTAGTCAATGAGCGACCAGCACGTTTAACCTGTAAGTAGTCGACAGGGATTGTCACAGTGCGAAGGCCCGCAGGGTAAACTTGAATCACTTTGCCACGCTTTTCAATATCGTAGCCATACATATCCTGAGCCACAGCCAGCACTTCATCTAGCGTCACATCCGTTAGGTTCAACGTAAGCTTTCCAGAAACACTTGGATGAATCGCTGCGCTGTACTCTGTACCTTTCACTAAACTGGCAAAGAAGGTTCTCGCTTCGACACCTTTTGCTTGAATACGAAAACGCTTCACGGTCTCCATTCCCGGAGACATGGCATCGGAATTAAGCTGAGGCATAAGATCATCTTGTACAGACGAAGGCAGGTCGTGAAGCGCCTTGCTGTTCGCTTCATTAATAGATTCGTTTAAAGACTCTTTTATCTCAACGGGATCACGATGCCCCATCGAACAGCCGACCAAAGATGACACTAGGATTGCTACTACAAGTTTACGCATGTCTTCACTCAAACCTTAATTATTCTTAATATCTAAAGAGAACATCTCTAATTTCCACTGCTTAGAGCTTCTCTGCAGAGTGACGTATTCTGAATCTATTTTCTTAACTCGATACCCTCGTATCGTCTCCCCTTGAGCAACAATTTCACCATTGAGAATGGCGTAGCAAGGCGTATCCGCTTTACACACGATGCTCTCTAAAGACGGTAGGCGATAATGAGTTGGCGATTTCTTCGCCGGCGCTGTTTTTTGTTGAGGCGTCATCCACCCCAGAGGTGCCGTTGGATCTTGCTCTGCCGACACCAGAGAGCTGGCAAACAGTAATGACAACAATAGAGTTCTAACCACCGATAAACTCCTGTCTGGTACCTAGCGTGTAAACCTCAAATACAAGTCGAGCTTTCGGGTATTCTTCTACTGTGTATTCAAATGTACGCCAGTAGTAGCTCACAGGAAGAGACTCAAGCGCCTGAAGGTAAGCTGCAATGTCAAAGTAACTACCAGTCAATTCCATTCTCACCGGGTGAAGAAAATAACCTGAATATTCACTGGTCTCTTTGTTGTTCGAGATCGCTTCTGGCTTAAGTGACTCCAACGACTCCAACTTCAAACCGTTACCAGCATTAAGTACACTTTCGAGCAATTGCGACATTTGGGATGGCGAGATCAACCCATCAACCATTTCGGCAAGTTCGAGAGAGAGCTCTTGACTCTCTCGCATCAGTTTTTTGTATTCGAGGTTGATATCTTTATCAGGGTCTTTGTTCAATTTAGCTTGCAGAACAAGTAACTCACCTTGCTGCCTCTGATTTGACTGATTCAAGCTCGTCATCTTGGCGTTTTTAGCTTGCAACTCGAGGTATGCAGGCTCCACCAGCAAAGTAAATAGCAACATAGAGAGACCAACTAAACCACACACGAAAAGCAGCCACTTTTCTCTTGGGCTTAATGCAAGAAACTTATCGCTAAGCTGATTCCACTGCTGCATTACTTGCTCTCCCTACGAGTACTTAACTCAAAGGTCACCACATCTTGATCATTACGACCTATTTTCAGTTTTTCAAAAGAACGACCGACAAGATTAAGCTCATTTTTGAATTGGCCAATCCAGTTGGGGACGACATTAGCATTGCGAGCTAAGCCACTCAGATCTAGCGTGTCATGAGTCATATAGATATGCGAAAGAGAGATGTCATTTCGGCCTAATTGAGCTAAGGAATTCATGACGCCAGAATACCCGACCTGCTGAGACTCGTCGTATTGTCCAACCGCCTTTAGCGCCTCTTTTTTTGCTTGAGTCTCACGTTTGAGACGGTCAACTGCCGCCACTTTCTCAGGGGAGGGTTTATGTTGAGTTAACTTACTATTCAGTTGGTTAACTTGTTTGTTAAGCTGGTTAGAGTCTTGTTGTAACACTGTTAATTCAGTGTCTAAATTGGAAGCTTGATAGTTCATGACAAAGTAGCTGCCAAGCAACAACGCACTAACCACTCCCCAACTCGCAGCCACATTCGCTAACGTAAAATACTCTTTTTTAGGCTTTAAATGCTCAGGGTAAAGGTTGACCGTAAACGTCTCTTTTTCAGCGGCTAATTGCACTAACAAACTTTCAGAGTTTTCGCGCTCACCTTCAACAAGCAAAGAGACCGTTGAGCTCAGCGTATTATTTAATGCACTTTGTAATTCAGCTTCATCCTCTTCATCACAACAGATCTTTAGTTGATGAAGTTGGGTGCCTTTAATTTGAGAAGACAGATAATCAATAGAGCGTTGAAGCTCCAAGGCAAGGCCATCTAATTGCAGAGCACTGGATGCTACTCCAGTTAAAGGGGGTACCACACTACGAATCGTTCTTTGGAAACAAACAGTGTGCTCAACAAACGCACCCAGTTTAAAGTGCGAGTTAGGGCTGCGTTGTAAAAGAATAAAGTTCGACAGTTCACCAGCACTGTAACCCCAAATTTCATCTTCCGGCACCACACCTTTAAGCTCAACTTGCGCCGCGCTTGTAATACTAACCAGCTTATTTAACAGCTTTTTCGGTAATACATACACTTGCAGCTTATTCGAGGTAGGTAAGGCCACCGCACTCGCAGTAATCTCCGTAACTCTCTCAGCAACAAGGTCTTTGAGCAGAAATGGTAAGGCAACCGACCATTCGCTTTCTGGAATGTCGGGCTTATCAAGTTGGTAGGTCTGGTAATAGTTGGCACAAACAATCAGTTGAAGGCTATTACTGGTAAACGCCTCACTATTCAGCGACTTTTTCAGCGCGCTTTCCCAATCTCCATTAACGAAAGGAATACTGGTTACTTGGGATGCTTGCTCTGACGATGAAATATAGACTGCATCATTACCCAACATGACAACTTGAGTGTTGCCATTGCTTTTGCTTGGCTTTAATTTGTCTACAATCGCTTTAAAATTCATACTTAGCTACTACTCTTACGCCATCGATTTCTTCGACCAACTTTTACTACAGACTCAGCTTTCACTGGCTTTGAGCCTTTGTTAGGCAAAGGGATAATTTGTTGTTCTTCGTCGAAATACCTTCCCTGATAACCGTTAATACCTAACTCTATCAAGGTGTTCTTTTCTTGTTTTGTTTCGACTCCCACCGCAATCACTTGAGTTGGAGAGTCACCACACGCCCCAATTAAACTGCGGACGAACAGCTGGTTCTCATGCCTTTGATCGATTTTCTTAATCAAACTTCGGTGAAGCTTTATATAGTTGACCTTCAAGTCCTTGATGTAGTGGGTGCTGACAATGGTTCGCCCAGCTTGACCAACAATCACTTTACACCCAAGTCCTCGCAACATCTTTGCCACCGGTCTCATATAATCAAGATGAGCAATAAGGTGCCCCTCTGGAAACTCAAAAGCGAGTTGTGACCGATGCTGTGCAGAAAGCTGCAACAACTCACTCCTAAACCACTTAAAGTGCTGCTTACTCGCAAAAGGCGTGACGTTAAGGTTCACCGAATAGTGAATAGGTTGAGTCGATTCTTTCAGTGACTTCAACAACACCCTCAACACCGATTGATCCATTTGAGCTTGGTAACCCACTTGCTCCACCGCAGGCATGAAGCGAGAAGACTTCAATAAACCCTTCTCAGGATCCTGAATTCTAGTGAATATTTCTCTATGTAATTCATTAGCTTGACCTAATTCAGACATAAGATAACACCGCTGAGCAAAGATTACTAAATTATCAGGGAGCAGTGCTGTATCAAGTAGTGTTCTCCAGCGAACACTTCCTCTATCGAGCTCATTTTTATTTTGTTTAGGGAAACGACTCCAGTTATTAATACGCTCCAATTGCGCACTTTTTAATGCGGTTTCCGTTTCATCCATGATCTGACTATGACGTTCACCTTCGGTGTACATGGTCACTCCGATATGGCACCAATTATCCGACTCTAAAGGCTCTGGTGGTGTTAGCTTATCAAGTTGCCTTAAACACTGAGCCGCCAGCGTCGCAATATCTTTGGCACCTTGGTGCGGGATAAATACAGCAAAGTCGGCTTCATAATAACGAGAGAAAATAACATCTGGGTAGCGCTGTACGATATTCGATAATACTTCGCCAACCTCAATAATAAAGTTATCTGTAACTTGCTTATCATTATCATCGCATACCTGTTCCCACTCATCGATACGTATTAACAGCACACCACCACGCGCACCACTTTCATGCAGTGCCGATTCAAGCTTGTTATCGAATAGTACTCTGTTGGCGGTGCCTGTGAGTTTATCTAAGAAGGTATGAGTACGAATAAAAGTATCGAAACGACTACGCTCTTGCCGAGCGTCTTTTAACTCTTCAATAAGAACATCAAGAGCTTCACTCGCGGTAAAAGGCCATTCTCGCTCATCACCTTTTGCATGAGCCTCAACCTGACCAGCTAGAATCATTCTTCCACGCTCTTCCAGCATTTCAGAGCCCATTAACTGTTCTTTTAGCCATCGAACGCCACGAGCTAGGCAAAATATAATCAAAGCGACCGCTAAAGTAATCGACCACATTGCTTCCAATGAGTAGCTGTATCCAATGTAAGGAGGCAGAGCCTTAAATTCGATTCGATAACCGGTATTTCGCTCTAATACAAAGCTCTTTTCATAAAGGCGGCTAGGATCAATCTGTGGGGAGGTATCTTTGAAGCGATAAACAATGCCGGTCTTATTCGAGAGTTTCATCTCAACAATGTTGCTTGCTTGCAACATCTTAGGCATCCAACGTTGCATTGAATATGCAGCGTCTGGGTCTTCCATTTCCTTATCTACAACGTCGACAATACCCACCAAATAATGGTCTAAATACTCTTGCCCGATACGCTTAAATGAGAGGGTGCCACCGATAAAAAGAATGAACATCGCACTGATAACTATCACGGTGACAAATGCGACCAATCGGGTGCTCAATTTTAGTGTGGGGGTATATCTCATGAATAACGAAATCCTTTTCAACTCACATTATACCGTATTGCTACTTATACTATAAATTGACGTTGTAAATAAAGCGTTAAGAATTCTAGGTAACAAAAAGCCGCGATAATCGCGGCTCTTTCCAAATTAATACTGTCTTTATAATATATTAAAAACAGGGCTTAAAATGGGATGTCATCATCAAAATCCATCGGTGGCTCATTATATTGAGGTTGAGCCTGCTGAGGAGCTTGTTGAGGTGCTTTCGGCTGCTGTTGAGCTGGAGCACTGTATTGCTGCTGTTGTTGCGGCTGCTGAGGTTGACCCCAACCACCTTGCTGTTGTTGGCCACCCATGCCGCCTTGAGCTGGTGCGCCACCTTGAGCACGACCGCCTAGCATTTGCATAACGCCGTTAAAGCCTTGAACCACAACTTCAGTCGTGTAGCGATCTTGACCGCTTTGATCTTGCCATTTACGAGTTTGAAGTTGACCTTCAATGTAAACTTGAGAACCTTTGCGTAGGTACTCACCAGCAACTTCAGCTAGCTTGCCAAACAGCGCAACACGGTGCCATTCTGTTTTTTCACGCTGTTCGCCAGTTGCTTTATCACGCCATGACTCTGACGTTGCAATGGTAATGTTCGCTACTGCGCCGCCATTTGGCATGTAACGAATTTCTGGGTCATTACCTAGGTTACCCACTAATATAACTTTGTTAACTCCACGGCTAGCCATGATTTGCTCCGTCTAAATTCATAGTCTCAGAAAATTTTTAGCGCACAAGAATAGCATGCTTTTCTGCTGTGATAAATCGCATTCCTATTCTCACCTCACGACAAAGAATAAAAACGTAACAAATCATGATATTCAGAGCGATGTTGCTTTTTTCTCCACTTACAAACCACTCATTTACTTTGAGAATTGATATTCAACGCAAGTCACAACGATGGTGCTAGAGAAGCCAAAGTCGGCATGACAACGTGAATACCCATCCCTCTTAAACAGGACGTTTCAATGAGAAAGTCTCGATACGCTCGCACTTTACACTTTATGTGCATCGACCCAAGTGATACTTACATACATGTAAAAGAGATAGAAAAACACCTATCTATCATCTTGTATAAGATGACGCCAGACGACTTAATGTTGGTAGACAGAAAGCAGAGTAATCGTATTCTTCTTGTCGACTATAAAGAAGTACCAAAGCTATTGGCTATCTGCCCTAATTTGACCGTGATGTGGAAGAATAATGAGATCATTTTGTTTAATGTCCCACAGCAACTGCCGACCTCAGAGCTTTTGACTTATGGTGTATTAAAAGGACTGTTTTATAACACCGATAAAAAAGACAAGATTGCTCTTGGTTTACAAGAGGTAATCGATGGCGATAACTGGCTGCCAAGAAAGGTCACCAACCAACTGCTGTTTTACTACCGTAATATGGTCAATACCAACACAACGCCTACCAATGTTGATCTCACTATTCGCGAGATTCAGGTCATTCGTTGCCTCCAATCAGGCTCATCGAACACACAAATAGCCGATGATCTCTTTATCAGCGAGTTCACAGTTAAGTCCCATCTTTATCAGATATTTCGCAAGCTGGCAGTAAAAAATAGAGTCCAAGCGATAGCATGGGCCAACCAGAACCTGCTTGCATAATTGATCTGCTTCTTAAAGTGACGATAATTTTGAGGGAAGCTCTGGTTAGCCATATGGATTGTTGCTGAATTTTCGACAAAATTTGTGCTAGAGTTGCCCTCAGAAATATCAACCACTCAGGTTGAATCAATAATTATTATAGATAAAGGGTCTTACGATGATCAAAAAGTGCCTTTTCCCGGCAGCAGGCTACGGTACACGCTTCTTACCAGCAACCAAATCAATGCCGAAAGAAATGATGCCAGTAGTAAACAAACCACTGATTGAATACGGCGTTGAAGAAGCAATCGAAGCCGGTATGGACGGAATGTGTATCGTAACGGGTCGTGGTAAGCACTCGATCATGGATCACTTCGACAAGAACTACGAGCTGGAACATCAGATCAGTGGCACAAACAAAGAAGACCTGCTGGTTAATATTCGTGAAACGATTGAAGCGGCAAACTTTACCTATATTCGTCAACGTGAGATGAAAGGCTTAGGTCACGCAATCCTGACTGGTCGTGAGCTTGTAGGTGATGAACCATTTGCAGTGGTACTTGCCGATGACCTTTGTGTGAACGAGCAACAAGGTGTATTGGCTCAAATGGTTGCGCTATACAAACAGTTCCGCTGTTCTATTGTTGCTGTTCAAGAAGTACCAGAAGAAGAGACACATAAGTACGGGGTTATCTCGGGTGAAATGATCAAAGACGACCTGTTCCGTGTTGATGACATGGTAGAAAAGCCAGAGCAAGGTACTGCTCCAAGCAACCTAGCGATCATTGGTCGTTATATTCTGACTCCAGATATCTTTGAACTGATCGAGCAAACAGAACCAGGTAAAGGTGGCGAGATCCAGATTACCGATGCATTGTTAAAACAAGCAAAAGCAGGCTGTGTATTGGCTTATAAATTTAAAGGCCAACGTTTTGACTGTGGTAGTGTAGAAGGCTACATCGAAGCAACAAACTACTGCTTTGAAAACCTATACAAAAAAGACCAAAAGCAAATCGAGCTAGGTAAGCACTCGACCAAGAAAGAAGCATAACGACTGGTTAATAACTAGCGTTTCAAATAGTAAAAGGGTGACTCGATGAGTTACCCTTTTTTGTTTTACTGTTTTTTTATCCAGTAAAACTTTGCACAAATCTCACTCTATGTAATACTTTAGCCACTAAAAATTACATGGTCTGTTGAGATGGATAAAATAGAAATTAGAGGCGCTCGCACGCATAACCTCAAAGACGTAAACCTTACTATCCCTCGTGATAAGCTGATTGTTATCACAGGTCTTTCTGGTTCAGGTAAGTCATCACTTGCGTTTGATACCCTCTACGCAGAAGGGCAACGCCGTTATGTTGAGTCTTTGTCTGCCTATGCTCGTCAATTTCTATCCCTTATGGAAAAACCTGATGTCGACCACATCGAAGGCTTATCTCCCGCCATCTCGATAGAACAGAAATCGACGTCTCATAACCCTCGTTCAACGGTTGGTACCATTACAGAAGTCTATGATTACCTGAGGCTTCTTTACGCACGAGTCGGCGAACCTCGCTGTCCAGAACACAACACACCGCTTGCCGCGCAAACCATCAGCCAAATGGTGGACAAGGTGCTTGAGCTACCTGTTGGTTCAAAAATGATGCTATTAGCACCAATCGTTAAAGAGCGTAAAGGTGAGCACGTAAAAACGCTGGAAAACTTAGCGGCTCAGGGCTTTATTCGAGCACGTATTGATGGTGAAACCTGTGACCTATCCGATCCACCAGCACTAGAACTGCACAAGAAACACACGATAGAAGTAGTGGTTGACCGATTTAAGGTACGCCCTGATCTTCAACAACGCTTAGCCGAATCTTTCGAGACCACATTAGAGCTCTCCGGTGGTATTGCTGTTGTCGGTTGGATGGATGAAACAGACCAAGAAGAGATCGTATTCTCTGCTAACTTCGCTTGCCCTAAGTGTGGTTACAGCATGCAAGAGCTTGAACCTCGCCTATTTTCATTCAACAACCCAGCAGGTGCATGTGGCACGTGTGATGGCCTTGGAGTTCAACAGTACTTTGACCCAAGCAGAGTGATCTTGGATGAAAGTTTAAGCATCGCAGACGGAGCCATTAAGGGCTGGGATCAAAAGAACTACTACTATTTCCAGATGCTAACCTCGCTCTCGGAGCACTATGGTTTCGATCTATTTGCACCCTTTAATTCTCTACCGAAGAAGACTCAAGAGATTATTCTTAAAGGTTCAGGTCGTACTGAAGTTGAATTCAAATACATCAATGATCGTGGTGATATTCGAGTCAAACGTCACCCATTTGAAGGTATTTTGAATACGCTAGAGCGCCGTTATCGTGATACAGAATCAAGCGCAGTCCGTGAAGACCTTGCTAAATACATCTCAACGAAATCATGCTCTAGCTGCGATGGTACACGCTTGAGATTAGAGGCTCGTAATGTCTTCATTGACGATACTACATTGCCTGAAATCGTTGAATTGAGCATTGCTGACGCACTGCAATTTTTCCAAGAATTGAAGTTAGACGGTCAACGTGGGCAAATCGCCGATAAGGTGATGAAAGAGATCAATGATCGCCTGCACTTCTTGGTTAATGTCGGCTTGAACTACCTCAACCTGTCACGCAGTGCTGAAACCCTATCTGGTGGTGAAGCACAACGAATTCGCCTCGCAAGTCAGATCGGTGCCGGCTTAGTGGGGGTTATGTATGTATTGGATGAACCATCTATTGGTCTCCACCAGCGCGATAATGAACGTCTATTGCAAACCTTGATTCACCTGAGAGATTTAGGCAACACGGTACTTGTCGTTGAACATGATGAAGACGCGATTCGCTGTGCAGATCATGTGATAGATATCGGCCCAGGTGCCGGTGTTCACGGTGGTCACGTCGTCGCTGAAGGTACTATGCAAGATATCGTCGACAATCCAAACTCGTTGACAGGTCAGTACTTAAGTGGCGTAAAAGAGATTGAAGTACCAAAACAACGAACGCCGATCGACAAAAAGAAAGTCGTCGAGATCATTGGTGCTACCGGTAATAACCTGAAAAATGTCACAGCAACTATCCCAGTTGGCCTATTCAGTTGTATTACAGGTGTATCGGGGTCAGGAAAGTCGACACTGATTAATGACACCTTCTTTAAAATTGCTCACACACAACTCAACGGGGCAACGACAGCAATACCTGCACCACATAAGAAAATTAAAGGCTTAGAACATTTCGACAAGGTCATCGATATTGACCAAAGCCCTATCGGTCGAACGCCAAGATCAAACCCTGCAACCTATACAGGGATCTTTACACCTATTCGTGAATTATTTGCGGGTACACAGGAGTCACGTTCGCGCGGTTACAAACCGGGACGCTTCAGCTTTAACGTACGTGGCGGGCGCTGTGAAGCGTGTCAGGGCGACGGTGTTATCAAGGTAGAAATGCACTTCTTACCAGACGTTTATGTGCCGTGTGATGTATGTAAAGGCAAGCGCTACAACCGTGAAACACTAGAAGTTCGCTACAAAGGTAAAACCATCGACGAAGTACTGGAAATGACCGTAGAAGACGCACGTGAGTTTTTTAATCCGGTTCCAGTGATCGCACGTAAGCTGCAAACGCTTATGGATGTCGGTCTTTCATACATTCGTTTGGGGCAAGCCGCAACTACCCTATCTGGTGGTGAGGCTCAACGTGTTAAATTGGCACGTGAGCTGTCTAAACGAGATACAGGGAAAACGTTATACATTCTTGATGAACCAACAACCGGCCTTCACTTCCACGATATCCAACAGCTATTGACCGTATTACATAGACTACGTGATCACGGTAATACCGTTGTGGTAATTGAACACAACTTGGATGTCGTTAAAACCGCAGACTGGATACTCGATCTCGGCCCTGAAGGTGGTCAAGGTGGTGGTGAAATCGTTGCAGAGGGTACACCTGAAGATGTGGCACTAGTCGAAGGTTCACATACCGCCCGCTTCCTTAAGCCTATGTTAAATTTGAACTAGGTGTAAAATAGCGTCCTGCGGGCAGACAGAAAAATGTTAAAGTAACGGGGCTTGTTTCAAAAGGAACAAGCTCCGTTTTTATAAGGTTAGGGATTTATGGCAACAATACACACTAGCGGAACCCAGCTAGAAAATCAGGTCACTCAGCTACCTCTCAACAAAGCATTCCTTGCTTCATTAGCTGTTGTGTTCTTAATAGCCATGCACTTTTTTATGCCTAACCCGGGAGGTTCTGGCCTTGCTTTATCCTTTAACCCGACGACTTGGCTGGCTCTAAGCTTCACTCTAGCGATTGGCTTTTACCAGCTAGCTACCAATCGAGTACTCAAGTATTCCAAGTTAACCATAGGTTTGCTGATAAGCTGCGTGATACTCACACTGCCTATTCTATACAGCAATGCTTCGCCGCAAGGAGCATCCAGTCGATTACTTGGGTTATGGGCTGGCTTTGCTTTATTTGTAGTACTTCAGCAGTTCAAATTCAGTAATAAACATAAACAGCGCATGCTGTGGTTCATCGTACTCGCTGTCGTCATACAAGCGCTTTTTGGTTATGTACAATATTTTGTATTGGAGCCAGGTAACCTATTTGGTTACAACACTGAAGCTAATCGTCCTTATGGAATCTTCCAACAGCCAAATGTGATGGCCAGTTTTTTAGCGACTGGTTTTGTCCTCTCGGCTTACCTATTAGCGAGGCAGCCCGCTAAGTACAACCACAAGATTAGCGAATCGTTTTTACTCTACCTAACACCAACATTAACCGTACCACTGCTGATCATCATCGCATCACGCACAGGTTGGTTAGCGGCACTCATTGGATTTGTATGTATTCTGCCCTACTTATACAAATTCTCGACCAAGAAACGCTTCTACGGATGGTGTGCTTCCGTTGCTGTCGGTATCGTAGTTGCATTTTCAGTGATCAGCCTTAGCACTACAGATAGCATAGCGAGTAAAAAAGCGAACCTAGAAAGCCCTCGCGCTTACACCTTCCCGCAAACATTAGACATGTTGGTAGAGAAACCATTTACGGGTTACGGCTACGGAAAATTTGAATCAGAGTACACTCTGTATACCGCTCGTCAGCACCAACTCAATTCAAACTATCATCCTGGGCTTCCAGCAATGGATCACCCTCACAATGAGTTTCTATTCTGGGGGGTTGAGGGTGGTATTGTTCCTATCATAGGAATCTTGATTGCCGCAATGTTAGTACTGTCGCGTATCTCTAGCTCAGCGAAAGGAACACGCTTAGCTTTACTGGCGCTATTCATACCGATACTTTTACACTCTCAATTGGAGTACCCGTTCTATCACTCGGCAATACACTGGATAACCTTTATCATATTGATTTATTGGGTCGACCAGCGCGCTTCGCGTCACTATCAACAGCCGTTCAGTATCATCAGTAAAACACTATTTAGAGTGATCAGCTTAGTGTTGCCAATTCTGGTGAGTATTTACATGTTGAGCGCACTGCATACCAACTATGTACTGACCAAATTTGAGCTATCTAAACCTAAAAACCCAGATATTCTCAAACAAGTCACCAACCCTGTGGTTTGGAAAGATCGCTACGATTGGGACATATACAGCACTTACCTAAACATTGGTCTTTATAAAGGCGATCCTAGCCTTATTCAGCCCTATGTTGATTGGTCACTCGAGATCATAAAGAGTAAACCAAGACCTGCGTTCTACAGTAACCTGATCCTTGCCTATCAAGGTTTAGGGGAAGAAAGCAAGGCGGAACAAATCCGTAGCGAAGCCAAGTTTCTGTTTCCTGACAGAGACTTTTCACAGGTTCAGTACCAGAAAGTATCCCAAGCAGAAAACAATGTTTCATCCGCAGAATAGCTAAGGACTAGCGAGATATGACTTTCGCATCTCACCTTTAGAGCAAACACAAAAAAGCGCACGATCCTCGTGCGCTTTTCTTTAAAACTAATCTGATTTGACTATTTAAGTACGTCTTGCAGCGCTTTAAGACACAACGCGACATTCTCTTTGCGAGCACCGTAGCCCATCAAGCCAATACGCCATGCCTTACCAGCCAAAGAACCTAGGCCAGCACCAATCTCAAGATTATACTCTTCTAAAAGCTGCGATCTGACTTTCGCTTCATCGATTCCTTCAGGGAAGTAAAGAGCATTAAGTTGAGGTAAACGGCTCTCCTCCTCAACAACAAATTTCAGTCCTAATGCTTCCACGCCCTCTTTCAACTCTTGATGCATAGCGTGATGGCGAGACCAAGCATTATCCAAGCCTTCATTTTTCAATAGCACGAGAGACTCATGCAGCGCGTAAAGACTATTGACTGGTGCAGTATGGTGATAACTACGCTTACCTTCTCCGCTCCAGTAACCTAATACTAGGCTCTGATCCAAGAACCAGCTTTGTACCGGTGACTGACGCGCTTTCATTTTATCAACGGCACGCTGAGAGAAAGTCACTGGTGATAAACCAGGAACACAAGACAAGCACTTCTGACTCCCAGAATAAACCGCATCGAGCTGCCATTCGTCCACTAACAGTGGTACACCACCCAGTGAGGTCACAGCATCAACAATCGTCAATGCATCGAACTGTCGGGCAACCGCAGAGATAGCTTGAGCATCCGATAGCGCACCAGTAGAAGTCTCAGCATGCACAAACGCAACCGCGACAGCATCTGGGTTTTCTGATAATGCTTGTTGTACCTTTTCGACAGATACAGGCTTACCCCATTCGTCATCAACAAGAATTGCTTCGCCACCGCAGCGCACCACGTTTTCTCGCATACGTTCACCAAACACGCCATTTCGACAGACGATGACCTTTTCACCGGGTTCAATCAAGTTAACAAAACAAGTTTCCATACCTGCGCTGCCCGGCGCTGATACAGCAATCGTAAACTCATTATCTGTCTGAAATGCATACTTAAGAAGCTGTTTAACCTCATCCATCATTGCAATAAACAGTGGGTCTAGATGACCTATGGTTGGACGACTCAAAGCTTGCAGTACTTGAGGTGAGATATCAGAAGGCCCAGGCCCCATTAACGTTCGATGTGGTGGATAAAAACTATCGATTGTAGAAGTATTTGTTAAGTTAGACATGTAAATCCCTTACGTTAATGGTGTTGATATTCCACCCTAAAGCAAATCGAACATGTCAGCAATTAGCCTTCGGTCTTGAGGTCAAACCACTGTCACATAATTGTTAAAATTATTTTTAAATTATCTCAAGTTACCAATTGACATTGTGAGCGCAAACACGTTCAATGAAATGGCTATCTAGCAGAAGAGGAGCACTGCCCAGGCAGGTGTTTTGTGGAACCGCATTTCCGATACAAAGCATTTAGGGGGAGCAGTGCCGAGATAATAAAAGGATGCAGGACCTTTATTATCGGTTGAGCGGGCTGAATCCCGGCAACTGTCACTATTTCTATATGGTGAAGAGCTTCTGAGGTTACTATTCACATAATTCCTCTCTTTTTGCTCTAAAACTCTCTTCGAAAACAATGGACGTTGGATTACCCAACCGTAATTTTATTTTAGGAAGTCGTGGGAGATATATCGTGAGTGCATCTAATGTAGCTGGTTCTTTTAATGTCGCTAAGTTTGGTGGTACAAGTGTTGCCAACTTTGAAGCAATGAGCCGTTGTGCTGCCATTATTGAAAACAACTCAAATACCAAGTTAGTCGTAAGTTCTGCGTGTTCAGGAGTAACTAATTTACTTGTCGAACTGGCAAATGGTGTTCAAGACAAAGCTCGTCGTCAAGAGGTTATGACCCAATTAACGGACATCCACAATGCAATTCTTGATCAACTTGCTGATCCAATCAGCGTCGAAAAAGAAGTTCACTCCATTCTTGATGACATTGCGAGCGCTGCCGAGGCTGCATCGTTTCAAACAAGCACTAAGTTAACCGATCACTTGGTCGCGTGCGGTGAATTGATGTCGACACACCTTCTTGCTCAAATCCTTCGCGAACGTGGTACATCCGCGGTTCGCTTCGATATCAGAGAAGTGATGCGCACCAATGATGATTTCGGCAAAGCTGAACCTCAGCTTGAAGAGATTTCAGTGCTAGCGAAAGAACAACTGATTCCACTGTGCCAACAACAAGTTGTCGTCACACAAGGTTTTATTGGTGCAGACAATGACGGCAATACAACAACCTTAGGCCGTGGTGGTAGTGATTACTCAGCAGCGCTTATTGCAGAGTCAGTACAAGCGATTGGCTTAGAGATTTGGACAGATGTTCCAGGTATTTACACCACAGATCCTCGCATCGCACCTAAAGCATCTCCAATCCCAGAAATCAGCTTCAGTGAAGCCTCTGAGATGGCAAACTTTGGAGCGAAGATCCTGCACCCATCGACTCTCGTGCCAGCACTACGTCACCAAATTCCGGTATTTGTCGGCTCTTCAAAAGCACCAGAATTGGGTGGAACTTGGATTCGCCAGCAGGTAGAAAGCTCTCCACTATTCAGAGCCCTTGCCCTTCGCTGCAACCAAACCATGGTTACGCTTCGTAGCGCTAATATGTTCCATGCTTACGGCTTTCTCGCGAAAGTATTCGAGATCCTTGCTAAACATAAGATCTCGGTCGATCTTATCACCACCTCGGAGATCAGTGTTTCACTCACCCTAGATCAAACTGATACATCTGGTGGTGCACCTGAGTTACCAGAAGCAGCACGTCTTGAGCTAGAAGAACTTTGTTCAGTCGATGTGGAACATGACCTGTGTTTAGTGGCATTGATTGGTAATAACATGAGTGAAAGCAAAGGCTACGCTAAGCAAGTATTCAGCACCCTTGAAGATTTCAATTTGCGCATGATTTGTTACGGAGCAAGCCCTCATAACTTATGCTTCCTGCTCAATGAATCAGTATCTAAACAGGCGATTCAAAAACTGCATCAAGAGCTATTCGAATAAGGCGATACTGAATTAATAAGAGTTCAACGCTCAAAGTACAGATACAAAAAGGGTTGCAATTAAGCAACCCTTTCTATTTTTACAAGTAACTCGCGGATTTAATAGCTAGTTAATATTTGGACCTAGCCACTTCTCAGCTTCCAACATATTCCAACCCTTACGGTCAGCATAGCTGTCTACTTGATCCTGTTGAATCTGAGCAATCGCAAAGTATCGAGAATCAGGGTGAGAGAAGTACATCCCAGAAACTGAAGCACCAGGCCACATCGCGTAGCTGGACGTCAGTGACATATCGATGGTCTTCTCAACATCCATCAACTCCCACAACGTGCCCTTCTCTGTATGCTCAGGGCAAGCAGGATAACCAGGAGCAGGACGAATACCTTGGTATTTCTCTCGAATCAGATCATCGTTAGATAAGTCTTCATCTGGAGCGTAACCCCAAATGTCCTTTCTCACCTCTTGGTGTAGGTATTCAGCAAACGCTTCTGCTAGTCGGTCAGCCACAGCCTGAATCATGATGGCATTGTAGTCATCACCATTAGCCTTATATTCATCCGCTAACTCACGCTCACCAATACCACCTGTCACTGCAAAGCCACCAATCCAGTCCGCTTTACCGCTTTCTTTTGGAGCAATGTAATCTGACAAACAGTAGTTAAAGCCTTTAGGCTTCTCAGTCTGTTGGCGAAGGTTATGTAGAACTTTGAGAACCTCAGTACGAGACTCATCGGTATACACCTCAATATCATCACCCACACTGTTGGCTGGGAACATCGCACACATACCACGGGCTTCGAGTAGCTTTTCTTTCTCTACACGATCCAGTAACTCGTTCGCATCTTTGAACAAACGTTTTGCCTCTTCGCCCACTTCTTCATGGTCAAGAATAGCTGGGTACTTACCGACTAATGACCATGTCATGAAGAATGGTGTCCAGTCGATGTAGTTGCGCAGTGTTGCCACATCAAAATCATTGAATACATGTACGCCCGGTTTAGCTGGTACTGGCGGGGTATATGCGTCCCAATCAATCGCCACTTTATTTGCGCGAGCTTGCTCGAGTGTCACTGGCTTAGTGCGAGGCTTCTTACGATTATGCTGATCGCGAACGCGCTCGTAGTCTAGGTCCAACTTCTCAACGAAGGCAGGTTTTAGCTCTTCAGAAAGTAGTGAGGTACATACGCCAACTGCACGAGAAGCGTTATTAACGTAGACCACCGGTTCTGAGTAATTCTGTTCAATTTTAACAGCAGTATGCGCCTTGGATGTCGTCGCACCACCAATCAATAGTGGTAGCTTAAAGCCTTGTCGTTCCATCTCTTTGGCAACATGCACCATTTCATCAAGGGATGGAGTAATCAGGCCAGAAAGACCAATAATATCGACATTTTCTTCTTTCGCGACTTTGAGAATTTTTTCACATGAAACCATCACACCCAGGTCGATGATGTCATAGTTATTACATTGAAGAACGACGCCAACAATGTTCTTACCAATATCATGAACATCGCCCTTCACTGTCGCGAGAAGGATCTTACCGTTACTCGCACCAACTTCTTTGGATGCATTAATAAACGGCTCCAAGTGGGCTACAGCTTGCTTCATTACACGGGCCGATTTAACAACTTGAGGGAGGAACATCTTGCCTGCACCAAACAAGTCGCCGACCACGTTCATGCCGTCCATTAGCGGACCTTCAATTACCTCAATTGGTCGAGCTGAATTGACACGTGCTTCTTCAGTATCTTCAACGATGAAGTCAGTAATACCTTTGACCAAAGAGTGCTCTAAACGCTTCTCTACAGGCCAAGTGCGCCACTCGAGTGCTGATTTATCTTCAACTTTACCAACCGCTCGCTCTAGATACTCGGTTGCCATATCCAGCAAGCGTTCCGTAGAGTCTTCACGACGGTTTAGTACAACATCTTCAACAGCATCACGCAGATCTTCTGGCACGTTATCGTAAATTTCCAGCTGACCAGCGTTTACGATGCCCATATCCATACCATTTTTAAAACAGTGGTATAAGAATACAGCGTGGATTGCCTCACGAACGTAGTTATTACCTCGGAATGAGAATGACACGTTCGATACACCACCCGAGATCATCGCATGAGGTAGGTCGCGCTTGATATCGCCTACCGCTTCAATGAAATCAACCGCATAGTTGTTATGCTCTTCAATACCAGTCGCAACCGCGAAGATGTTTGGGTCAAAAATAATGTCTTCAGGTGGGAAGCCAACCTCATCAACAAGAATGTTGTAAGCATTGGTACAGATCTCGACTTTACGTTCACGTGTATCTGCCTGACCGACTTCATCGAACGCCATCACGATTACGGCTGCACCATAGCGGCGAACCAACTTCGCTTGCTCGACGAACTTCTCTTTACCTTCTTTAAGAGAAATGGAGTTAACGATACCTTTACCCTGAATACATTTCAGGCCGGCTTCAATAACCTCCCATTTTGATGAATCGACCATTACTGGGACTTTTGAAATCTCTGGCTCAGAGGCACATAGATTAAGGAATTTAACCATACACGCTTCAGCGTCTAGCATTCCTTCATCCATATTGATATCGATGATCTGGGCACCATTTTCAACTTGCTCACGAGCAACACTCAATGCCTCATCGTAAAGCTCTTCTTTGATCAAGCGTTTGAAGCGCGCAGAACCGGTCACGTTCGTTCGCTCACCCACGTTTACAAACAGAGACTCTTTTGCAATGGTCAGAGGTTCTAAACCGGATAAACGACACGACACAGGTAGGTCCGGCAATTGGCGAGGAGTTACACCTTCAACCGCTTCTGCCATTTGACGAATATGTTCTGGCGTAGTACCACAACAGCCACCAATCAAGTTCAAGAAGCCACTTTCAGCCCATTCTTTAACGTGCTCTGCCATGTCTTCAGGTGAAAGGTCATACTCGCCAAATGCGTTAGGTAAGCCAGCGTTAGGGTGAGCAGAAACATAACTCTCTGAGATACGAGACATCTCGCCAACATACTCACGCAGCTCATCAGGGCCTAATGCACAGTTCAAACCAAACGAGATAGGCTTAACATGACGAAGGGCGTTATAGAAAGCTTCCGTCGTCTGACCTGAAAGCGTACGACCTGATGCATCAGTAATGGTGCCGGAGATCATGACCGGTAAAGTGATGCCTACTTCTTCGAAAACAGATTCCACTGCAAAAGCACACGCTTTAGCATTGAGTGTATCGAAGATAGTTTCGATAAGAATAAGGTCTGAGCCACCTTTGATCAGCGCGCGAGTCGATTCAGAGTAGGCCTCGACTAACTCATCAAAACTCACATTACGATAACCCGGATCATTAACATCTGGAGAGATAGAACAAGTGCGGTTTGTTGGACCTAAGACGCCGGCAACGAAACGAGGTTTTTCAGGAGTCTTTGCAGTCCATTCGTCAGCGGCTTCTCGTGCTAACTTGGCTGCTGCAAAGTTAATTTCTTCACTAAGGCTTTCCATATCGTAGTCGGCCATAGCAATGGTTGTAGCGTTAAAAGTATTGGTTTCAAGGATGTCTGCCCCAGCTTCCAAATATTGCGAATGAATATCTTTGATAAGCTTAGGTTGTGTAAGTACCAAAAGGTCATTGTTACCCTTTAAGTCACTATGCCAATCCGCAAAGCGTTCACCACGATAGTCTTGCTCTTCCAATTTATAGTCCTGAATCATGGTGCCCATGCCACCATCAATCAGTAAAATTCGTTGCTTCAACAGAGCATCAATCTTTTGCCTTACATTACTTCCCACGGTACAACCTCATTCCTTTAATTATGCTTCCATCCTATCACACATTAAAAAGGAGTCTAGACGTCTAAAAGAGGAAATTGATTACCGAGTCCTGACAAAAAGTGTTTGCTATTTGAGCATGAGACAACGAAAATTCATATTCATACTTTGTTACATGTTGGTACCCCAATGTCGGTCTATTACACCTTATGCTTCTTGTCTGCTGCAGCCATGCTCATTGCCTTTGTTAATAGCAAAATTGGTAAAATGCAAACAACCATCGCCATCACAGCAGGCTCAATGATGCTGTCTCTTTTAATTATCATTGCGGGCCAAAACAACTGGTTTCAATTAGCCGACATTGCTTCTGAAACGGTTGCCAGTATTAATTTTGAAGACTTCCTACTTAAAGGGATATTAGGCTTCCTACTATTTGCTGGCGGCTTAGGGATCAAACTCCCAAACCTTAAAGACCAAAAATGGGAAATCACAGTACTCGCACTCGGTGCGACTCTATTCTCGACCTTCTTTATTGGTTTTGTTCTTTATGGATTCTGTCAGTTCATCGGCATCCAATTCGATCTCATTTACTGCTTACTGTTCGGTTCTCTTATCTCACCAACCGATCCAATCGCTGTTTTAGCCATTGTAAAGAAACTCGATGCACCCAAACGAATCTCGACTCAGATTGAAGGTGAGTCTCTCTTTAACGATGGCTTTGGCTTGGTAATCTTCGTCACTCTGTTCACCATAGCTTTTGGTACCGAGGCACCGACAGTGGGCAGTGTGACCATGTTATTTGTCCAAGAGGCAATTGGCGGTATCGTCTATGGTTTTGCTTTAGGTCTAATATTCCACTACTTAATCAGTAACACTGATGACCACTCAATGGAATTACTACTAACTATTGGTGTTCCTACAGCGGGCTATGCTTTTGCTGAAGTCCTCCACGTCTCAGGTCCATTAGCTATGGTGGTGTCAGGTATCATGATTGGTAACTGGACTCGCTTCATCGGCTTCTCAAAAGAGAGTGAAGACCACTTAGACCACTTCTGGGAACTGATTGATGAGTTCTTAAATGGCGTGCTGTTCTTATTGATTGGTATGTCGATGCTGCTATTCAAATTCCACCAAGAAGACTGGATCCTAATGGCATTCGCAGTTCCTCTGGTATTAAGTGCACGCTACCTAAGTGTTTTTTTGTCGTACATTGGATTTAAGCGCTTTAGAACTTACAACCCATGGTCGATTAAGATTCTAACTTGGGGCGGCTTACGCGGAGGCTTAGCGCTAGCCATGGCTCTATCAATCCCTTCCGGTATCTGGGTAATTGAAGACAAGGCAATAGATGTTAAAGAGATAATCCTTGTCATGACATACGCCGTTGTTGTGTTCTCTATTCTAGTTCAAGGCTCAACAATCACTCCTATGATAGAGAAAGCAAAACAAGCAGAGAAAGAGCTAGATTAACACCTAGATAGATTTACCAAGGCCACCTACTTTAGGTGGCCTTTTTTATACCTAATGAAAGTCAAACTCACCAATTCCCACACTGAAGCTATCGCTGAAAGGTATGTGTAGAACATAGAAGCTTATATAGATATTTGATACCACTATTATTGGAGTAATCGAAAACCTTAATTTAGGGGGAGTACTAAATTTGGCCGGAACTCTTTCAGGAGGTTAAGTCCTACAGATACCTCATTGTTCTGCACACTCACTAGCCTCCCCAATAACCCACTCTCAAGTTATATTAGCTTCAATCGAAAGACTTCACCTTTCACCTGGAAACACAAAGAACGGGAATCAATGTCTCGCTAGAATAGCGTTAGTTATTAACTAGCAGAACTATAGAGCAAAATGAGTATTGGCTAGATAGAGATCACTTGGTACTTCTAGCGTTACTTCTAAAGATGACAGGAATAATAAAGGCTCTAGCATTTTGCTGGGACGCGCAGTCTAAAGACTTAAATATGGCAGGAATGGAGAGATTAAACTGAGCTGGCGAGCTAGGGGAACGCGTAGTTATTCCAACTTTGCTTCGCGAAAAAAAACCTCAGCATTTCTGCAGAGGCTTAGTATATGGCAAGAGTTGAGGCATAGACTCCCAACACGCACAGTTTTGGTAAGTAGGGGAATCCGCGGCTCTGCCAATAGAGTATTATTAGATTCAGAAAGCAAAAAGGCTCTAGCATTTCTGCTAGAGCCTTTTAATGTGGCAGGGGTGGAGAGATTCGAACTCCCAACACGCGGATTTGGAATCCGCTGCTCTGCCAATTGGAGCTACACCCCTAAAACTTTTTGTACTTTAGATTCGAAA
>NZ_VTXF01000020.1:0-101529 GCF_013114585.1 Vibrio sp. 99K-1 | reverse complement strand
ATTACATACTCTAAAATTTAATCTCTAATAAAAACTTGTCATAAGCCGAAATGCTCTTCCAATCTTGATTCGTAACACATGGCATTACTGTGTTGCATATAGACTTCCTATTTAGCCGTTGGGAAGAAGGAGTTTATATAAAATCAGGAACAAGAAATGAACCAACAACGTCAACTAAGCTGGAAAATAGCAGCTATTCTAGGTACATCTTTTGGCTTTAATGCACACGCTGCTGAAATGGTCACCATCGAGAACGATAGCCTACTCCAACAAAGCCTCATTGCTCAATCAAAGAGCATTGCACCGCTAGAGCTAGGTTTTTCTGAAGTTAAACGGGTGGTACTGCCCAATGGAAAAACCAAAGTACGCTACCAACAAACCCACTTTGGTCTACCCGTCTTTAATACCTCCGTTGTCGCCACCCTATCCCAAAACCAACCCTCCCAAGTATTTGGTTCAATGGCGCAAGGGATCAGCGATGATCTATCACACATCGCGCCTAAATTGAATCAGGAGCAAGCCATCGAAGCTGCATTGTCCTCCCACCGCTCGTTTACCGTCGGCAAAAAGTCGATTGAAAACAAAAATGCGAAGTTAGTTGTCAGGCTCGATGAGAACCAAACCGCGCAGGTAGTGTATTTGGTCGATTTTTTTGTCGCGTCCAATTACCCAGAACGTCCTTTCTTCTTTATTGATGCCATGACGGGGGAAGTACTTCAAAAATGGAACGGATTAAATCACGCCAAAGCCTTGGGAACTGGACCTGGTGGTAATACCAAAACCAATCGATATGAATATGGTACTGACTTTCCAGGATTCTCGATTGATAAAACCGGGACCACATGTACGTTAGAGAACGACGCAGTGAAAACGGTCGACTTGAATAACAGAACTTCTGGTAGTTCAGCCTACAGTTACAACTGTAGCGATGACAGCAACTACACAGATCATAAATACGTGAATGGCGCCTACTCTCCCCTTAACGATGCGCATTATTTCGGCAACGTCGTCTTTGATATGTACAAAGAGTGGATGAACACATCGCCTTTATCGTTCCAACTCACTATGCGTGTTCACTACAGTACCGATTATGAGAATGCCTTCTGGAATGGTTCATCCATGACTTTTGGTGACGGTAAAAATACCTTCTACCCATTAGTCGACATCAACGTCAGTGCGCATGAGGTGAGCCATGGTTTCACCGAACAAAACTCCGGGTTGGTCTACAGAAACATGTCAGGCGGCATAAACGAGGCCTTCTCCGACATCGCAGGCGAAGCGGCTGAATACTACCTGCGTGGAAATGTGGATTGGATTGTCGGTAGCGATATCTTCAAATCGGAAGGTGGCTTGCGTTACTTTGATCAACCATCAAAAGATGGTCGTTCAATCGATCACGCCTCTGATTACTACGATGGTTTGAATGTTCACTTGTCGAGCGGTGTTTATAACCGAGCATTTTACCTTTTAGCTAACAAATCAGGCTGGGATGTACGCAAAGGTTTTGAAATCTTTACCGTCGCCAACCAACTGTATTGGACAGCCAACAGTACCTTTGATGCCGGTGCATGTGGCGTAGCCAAAGCGGCTGCAGATCTTGGTTATACGGTTGCCGACGTGGAAGAAGCGTTTAACAGTGTTGGCGTCAATGCAAGCTGCGGCCCTACGGTTCCAGGTGACGATGTACTCACCAAAGGGGCACCTATCTCGAACCTGAGTGGTAACAAATACTCTGAAAGCTTCTACACATTCTCCGTAGATTCTGCATCCAACGTTACGGTCGCAATATCTGGTGGATCTGGCGATGCAGACCTATATGTTAAAGCAGGCAGTAAACCAAGCACCTCAAGCTATGATTGTCGTCCTTATCGTACCGGTAATAATGAGCAATGCAGTGTCAGCGCTCTGCCGGGCGTCACCTATCACGTGTTACTTCGCGGGTACACAAATTACTCTGGAGTGACCTTGCGCCTAGATTAAGCCTACACACCTCGATCGCTGATAAATAGCTAATTGCTTATAGGCTGCTAATACAAAAAAACCTCTGATTACGCTTAGCATGAGCAGAGGTTTTTATTTAGGATCTTTTGTTTATTAAGAGGCTGTAGCGAAGACATTGAGCATTGGAGATTCAATTACCCACCTTCAATGCCACCCTCTACCCAACTTAGCTTGTCACGCTTACATGAAATCAACTATTTGCGGGGTAAAGTTTAGTCGGACCAAGGAACATAGATTGCTCGCTCGGAGCCAAAACTTGCGGTAAGCCATTGGACTTTTCTGTGCTTCTTACGTAGGTACAATGTACTTCTAATACAGGTACATTGGCTGCGCCTGAGTAGGCTGGTTTTTTGACTATACGGTCTACAGATAGTTGAGCTGAAGGTGGTAATAAAAACTCAGCTTGAACAGCAATGGCTGAGTCATTGCTCTTGAACCCCATAAGCTTTGCCATGTTCTCAAACCCTTGCTTCATTTTATTTCTACGACGATGTTCAAAATATAGGGTCTTACTCTTTTCGATTACATCGTTAACGTATTTCTTTTCATAGCTCGCAACACTATTGATAGAGGGATCATTTAAATTCAGAAGCCTAACGGCAGTTTCATCTAAGCGATTAGCGAGGTTGGTACTATTGTAACCACTGAAGGCACTAATATTGACACCTTGAGCCCGACGAATAACAAAATTCAGAATTCCCTCTGTATTTTTGTAAACGGGAAAACAAGCGCCTTCGATAAAACCTTTATGAAAACTACAGGACAAATAACGGCTACTTTTAATGGTTCCGACTGGCCCTTTGGGATTAGCACCGTTGACGATGTCATCCGCATACTTCCACCAAGCTGAATTCTGCGGGTTTGGTATCGTAATTTGACGGTACACAGGAACATCGACATGTGACGTTGAGTGTTGTCTCCACTTTTTGGAAGAATTCCAGACGTCAACCGCACGGGTATCAAGTGCTTTCCCCTTGGTTGTGTACCCAGTCATTCCGGTATTAAGCGCGCTAGAATTAAACGTATAGTAAGAAAGTGCCGTAACCATTTCCATTTGTTCTACCAATGCTTGAGCTTCGGGAGCAGTGACTTTCGATCTAATGCTGTCAGGTAGAGCCCAGTTGTGCCGCATACTTTGCGCCACTTTGAATTGGTTAACAAAGCCTCTCATCATATTTATCCAATCCATTGGATTTCCATTCTGACGGCAATGTGCTCCATATGAGGTCTGAGTGATTTGTAACGCCATTTGGTGCAACGCATCTAGACACTCTTTTTCCACTGCTTCATTGATTTTTAAGTACTTTAGTCGCTTTTCTAAATTACCGACTCCGACAGACCTTAATTGTTCGTAACGATATTCATCGTAACCACCAATTTCCATTCTAATTCCTTTATTTAATGGGTGCGTGAAAGTGTGAGTACCTTCTCACTTAGTTCTCCTCAATCGAGTTTTAAATGAAACTAAGATTGATGGTTAAATCTCTCCACGACAAAACGTAGATTAAGTTCTATCGCTTGACAACACCGTTACCCTTAATTGAAAAAGGCGTTCTTTTGAATTCAACTGAGATCTAAAAGTTCGGGCTTTTTACTGGTTGGTTTATCAGTTTAAACAAAGATTTGATTAGATAGTTGCGAGAGGATGCGGGAGTCTTCGGCGCGCCGCAAAAAAGCTCGCACAGTCTTCCCAAGAGCATTCATCGTTGCTGGTTAAGACACTTTTCGATATCTAAATACCACGAGTCTACGTTCAGAAAATAGACCTATGAGTCATTTTGTATTGCGTCTCCATAGGATAAGCGCAATTACTTTACTTATGCCGCGTTAAGCATAAAGCTCACTAGCTTTACTTCAAATGTCTGCCGCCATCTAAGTGCAAGGTTCTCCCAGTCATATAGTGGCTAGCCAACACGTACTTGATGCCATCTATTATTTCCTCAAAGCCGGCCTCTGCTGGAATCAATGCTTTCTGCAATGCTTTGGCCTTGTACGCTTCGTCGTCATGTTCATTGAACTTAATCATGGCCGGGGAGATGGTATTCACTTTCACCTTAGGGGCCAGCATCGCTGAAAATGAAAGCGTTAAGTTATTGAGTGCGGCTTTACTGGCTGCATAAGCGATATGTTTTTTACTACCTTTTTCTGCGACGTAGTCACTGATGTGGATGATATCTGAAGTTTGATCTCCAGACATCAATTGGCCTTTGAGTGTTAAATTCACCAGATAAGGCACGGTGGTGTGAATAGTCATCATATCGTTCATGATTTGTAATGCGTTTTCGCTGGGGTCTTTCTTACTCTCTGGCTTCCAGTCGGAAGCGTTATGAACGATGGCTCGAAGTGCCTTATATTCTTGACCAACGTAATGAAGGAAGCTCTCTAAACTACTTTGTTGATAGAAGTCGACCTGCTGTAGGTCTGCCCCATTGTCACGTAGCAATTGCAGCTGAGGGTAGTTACTTCGGTATGTGCCAACCACTTTATACCCGTCCGATAAAAGTTGTTGCGCTAAAGCGAAGCCGAGGCGCTTCCCCACCCCGGTTATCAGTATCGTTTCACTCATCGTAAGAACTCAGCTCTAGTTTGAGGGTTAGTTTTGAAGCTGCCACCGAGCGCAGTTGTTGTCGTTTCCGAGTTTGCATCCATAACGCCTCGAGACTTCACGCAGTAGTGAGTGGCTTTTATCGTCACAGCCACATTTTCTGTCTCAACGAGAGTTTGGATCGCGACTAGGATTTGCTGAGTTAGGCGTTCTTGCACTTGAGGACGCTGAGCAAAAAATCGCACGATACGGTTTATTTTAGAAAGCCCAAGAATCTTGGATTTGGGGATATAGGCTACCTGCGCTAAACCATCGATGGTAATGAAGTGATGTTCGCACGTCGAAGTTAAATCTATATCCGAGACCTTAACCATCTCATCAACCGACATTTTATTATCTATCACGCTGATCTTAGGGAAATTATTGTAGTCGAGCCCTGAAAATATCTCGTGAACATACATCTTTGCAATACGATGAGGTGTTTCAGCGAGGCTGTCATCGGTCAAATCCAATCCAAGTGTACTGACCACTTCTGTTAAGAGTCCTTTAATGCGGTTGTACTTTTGGTCATTGTTCATTTCGCTCGATGTCATTGGGGTTTCTAGTCCCTTCCCGAGCAAAGCTTCCCTTACTTTTTCTGCTTCTGTAGTTAACATTGGCCTGCTCCTTTTTCATTAATTTTCGACTTCAGCTTCATAGGTCAGGGTGAGCGAGACGGAATCAGCGAAACGTAGCGCATGAGGTTTGTCGATTCTCACTTGCGCGTACCGAACCCATGAGTGGTCGATACAAATACCGAGGACGTCGCTGGTTAACTTCTCTAAAAGCAGAAAGCGCCCTGACTCGACGTGATGAATGATTTGTTTGCAGATGTTTTTGTAATTGAGTGCGTTGTCGACGTCGTCAGAGAGACAAAGGTTGTTAGCGGGATAATGAATCTCAGCATTAATAACGATATCTTGCTGTTTAGTCTTCTCTTCTTCATTAAAGCCGATGAAGGTTCTTAGTCTGAGATTTGTAATGGTGATAATGGCGTTGTGATTCATAACAGTGTCCAATCCTTAGGAAGTGAAGTCAGTTACGTGCTTATTTTAAGAAAAGATCAGTAGAGCTCAGGTGATAACGAGTTCATTCCTCATTTAGCCGCTGCGATGGCTGCATGAAACTGAGCTCAAAAGGGATGGGGGCGGTTTTCTGACTCGCTTGGTCGAAGTTGTTCCAGAGCCGCTGAAACGATATGTCTAGAGTGGGATGTCGCTCTTGCGCCGCAACATCGACTAATGGGCGAAGTACAAAAGCGTACTCGGTGATTTCACCTCTAGGCAGCTCTATACCGTCAATGATGCCGGTTTGATTGCCATAAAGAAGAATATCGATGTCCATTGTACGTGAAGCATATTCTTTGGTTTCACGCTTGCGGTCGTTGTCCAGTTCGATTTGATGAAGAACCTGAGAGAGTTCTGTGACAGCGAGGTCACATTCAAACCCCACCACTAGGTTAAGGAAATTGTCGCCTTCAAAACCAACAGGCTCGCAATCGTAAAAATTGGATAGGTGCAGTGGTGCAAAGTGGTCATTTAACGCTTTGAGAGATTCAGTGACGTGATGTTCTCGGTTGATGTTGCTTCCGATGCTTACATAGACGGTGGCCATATTGTTTCCTTACTTTTTAAGCAGCCTATACGTCCTAATTACTATGAAGATCAGCGATGTATTATTTTAATGTGTGGAAGACAAAATATAACTTGGGTTTAGCGGCAGGTTTTGTCATTTTTAAAGCTTGAATAGGTAACAGAGGCTTAAGTAGGAGCTAACTAACCGAGAAAATATAGGGGGCACTCTAGCCTTACCTAGCCCCCTATTCACTTAGTTCTTGGATTGGTGGACTGTCTTCTTCACTAACTTTTGCATTGCCTCAGCGAACGTTGTTGTACCACCTTTAGCTTTAACTTGTACGACCTTGTGGCCTATGCTCTCTAGCGCATCGCGCTCTGCCAATACCTCTTTGTCATCTTGCTGGCTACCTTGAGCTGGCTGATGAATGTAACAGCCTTCAAGTTGGCCATCTTCAACCAGTTGGTGGTGTTTCAGTGCATTGATATCAAAATTCATAAGTCAGTCTTTGTTGTAATGGGCGTCTCTTTGGCAATAGCCACTAATATTTCTAAAGCCGCGAGTATTTCGAATGTTGTCATTTGTACCATAAGGCACTGTATACATGAAGAGCGGGTCAGATGGCCAAAACGCCTACTCGAATAAGTTGGCGTTTTCTATAGTTCGGAACTTAAGCTCAATACTTCGCTAGCAAACAGGTCTCTTAACCATTGGTTGACGATATCGTCGTTACGATTACTGTGCCAAAACACGCTTAACGAAGGCCTTGTGTATTCAAATGGCATTTTTAACAACTTGATTTTGTTCTTGTCAAAATGGGTGTTGGCTACGCCTTTCGGTAAGGTCGCAATCCAGTCGCTGTTGCAAATAGTCTCAGAGAAGTCTGCAATCGAATTGAGCTTCCTTGCGACTATACGATCTTCAAAGATCGGACTATGAAACTTGGTAAGTTGATTCACTCGATAGTTATCATGAGTGAGCATTACATGCTTTTCTGCAAGGTATTGCTCTAAACTAACTTGCTCTTTGATGCGTGTGTGGTTCTGGCTACAAACAACACAAAGTTCATCACTCCAGATTTTTTGACTCAACAATGTTGAATGAGCATTGGTCAGGTCAACCACAAGATCAATCTTCTTCTCTCGAATGTCGGTTGCCATATCTTCTTTGATATTCACGACTTCGATAACGCACTCTGGGGCTTCTTCCTGAATCCTGTCTAGTATTTGAGGCAAGATCACACTACTTGAAATGCTCATCGCCGCAATTCTAAACGTGTAACTGCACTCTTTCGGTTCAAAATCATGCGTTTCAGGCAGTGAGTGAGAGACAAGCTTGTGCGCTTGCTTAAAGATAGGATACAAGTCATTAGCGACTGGTGTCGGCTCAAGCGTGTACGATTTTCTTACGAACAACAGATCACGATATTCATCTCGAAGCTGCTTTAAATGAGCACTGAGGCTAGGCTGAGATATATTGAGCCTTTCTGCTGCGTACGTTAAGTTTCCTTCTTCATATATCGCAATAAAGTAATAGATGAGGTTTAGGTTAAATCGTTTCATTCGGGCTCTTCAGGCAGTCATTTAAATGAATAAACGTAGAAAGTAATTTCGTTTAACTGACTCGTTATTATCCCAACCTAATTCCATACTTCAGTTAGGGTTATGACAGAGCTTTGTTAAAACCTTCTAATAAATATGACTTAACCCACCACCAATATGAACGGTAAATTACAAGAATAACGGCGCTAGTTCTTTGGTTTATATAGAGATATAGGTTTTTCTGATATCTAGTATAGGCGACGCTTTATACTAGAAGATTGATGACTTTGACATAATTATCGGCTCCTTAATATACGTCTATAGAAATAAAGAATGATGAACCGATTTGTAAAACCGATAATTATATCAGCGAGCCTTGTCACCTTATTTGGTTGTGTAGGTAGTAATGCCGTAACGGGTAAATTGATGGAATTCAACGTAAAAGCCGTTGATAACCGCTATGCTCGTGGTGGCTTAAACATGCTTCTTGCCCCTGCCTACGGTATCACGGTTGCTGCCGATTACATTGTGTTTAACTCACTAGAATTCTGGACAGGCAAAAACCCAATCAATAAAAAGCCGCACATTTTTGATACTAAAGTTGATACTTACATCGACATTAACGACCAATTGGACGAAAGCTTGACCGACGCGCCTATCGACCCATTAGCTAGACACGTCATTGATCACAGTGAGATGAAAGTTATCAATCAAGATGAAGTTGCTATCGAACTCACGTACAACGACGGCACACGTGCAACACTAACAGGTCATCGTTTTGGCGATGAAGTCCACTACTCTCTTGATAACCAAGTTATCGCAAAAACCAGTTTAGAAGAGATGCAGATGTACATGGCTTCTGCGAAGCAATCATAAGCTCATCGTGAGTGAGTAAAAATAACTAGCAATCGTCAGTGCTTATAACACGAAAAGGGGTAGCAGAACGCTACCCCTTTTTTTGACTCATCATATTAATCAGACACTTATTAATAAGCAAAATAGTCAGACAGTCGCTTGATATTCAATTGCCTTGTCATATTACCTAACTGCTCTTCTCGCGTGTCTTGAAATTCATCTAGGCGCTGATAAATCGTAAAATAGCGACTTATATTCGCGACATATTTTACTGGTTCTTGGCTTATGTTCTCTCTTGCGACACTCTCAACATGATTAAACCATTTATTTGGGTTATACCCTTGCTGCGCCGCTAATTTTCGCATTCTTCTTATTTTTGCTGGTCCAGCGTTATAGGCAGCTAAGCTAAAGTAAATCTTATCGATGTCAGATATTTCAGGCTTATCAAAGTATCTGTCATGGATAAAGCGTAAATACTTGCTTCCAGCATGAATGTTACTTTCCAAATCGTACACATTATCAATGTCTACATACCAATCCCGAGCCGTATTAGGCATCACCTGCATAATCCCCACAGCACCACGGTGCGATACTTTCGAGTGATCGAGCCCTGATTCTTGAAAAGCCATTGCCAGGAGAATGAACCAGTCGATATCGTACTTCTCACCATAAGAAACAAACAAAGCTTCTAGTTTATCTCTTTGTCGGTTTTGCTGTGGATTAGACGCACGAGTCATCCATGAAACGCTGTCTAAATATCGATTATCAATCACGTTCCCGAGTAACGTGCCCTGCTTCGATTCTTGCAAATAGTGGTCTATTTGGGCTTTCAGTTGAGGGCTATTCTTACGAATGGCCCACGCGATATCTGCGTCTTCTCTAAAGGTGATTCCCTTATGGATCTTAATGTCCTTCTCTAAACTCTCCCACAACTCCAACTTATGGCTATCAACAATGGTTGCTGTGATCTTCTCACTCTTAATCAGTTCGAGGAGTTCAAGGTCTTGCAGGTTCGCGTTGAGCAAATGAATATAAATAGGCTCCATTCCTTCTCTCTCAAACTGCTGATTCAATTTTTGAACGCTACTGATGTAGCTAGAATTCTGCTTAAGCCACACTTCTTTACCCTGTAGTTGTGTGACATTGCTGATTGAAGGCTTAGATAGGCTTGTTACTAACACCTCATCGATATCGCGGCGAATAGGCATGCTGAAATCCACCAACCTTTGACGCTCTTCGGTTACCGTAAGGTTAGCTACCGCAATATCCCCTCGCCCTTGGTTTAACGCTTCAAGCAATTCACTTCGCTCTACCGGAATCACCTTGACGCGCAACAGTGGATCACTAAGTTTAAGTGCCTGATCAAAGTAATAGATTTGCTCCGCTAAAATCCCTTTTGGCTTACCATTTTCAATATGATAGAAACCAATATCACCTGAGACTAAAACACGCACTACACCTTTCTCTTTCAAAGCCGAGAAATCACCAACATAGGATTCAAGTGCGTTATCTGGCACTTCTAGACCGAAAGCGGACTTAGAAAGAATAAAGATAAAAATCAATGCCTTTGATAAGCGTGAAGCGCGGTTAAAGTTTGTCATATGCAGTATTCCTATAGCGCCATTTCTAATGCGATAAAGCCAAAAACCTCAGTAATACTTGTGCAATGTAGGAAGTGTTTAACGCGAAGCAATTTAACGAGAGGAAACCGCCATAACGTTGTTCTATGAGGAGTGGATTGGTCTCAAAAATAACGTAGTGCGCAGATCATTTCGTTGCGCTATTAATTAAGGGAGTCGAATTATACCGAAAACTATCTCTTCCGAAATACGGCCGAAACTATAGTAGATATAGTGAAATCCTATAACTCTTATTGACGTGTAACCTCTTAATATTATTCCTACCTACCCACATCTGTTCCTAATTCGGTCGTTTAGGAGCCAATTCAAAATCAGTACTGAAAACATACCTTCATTACACAAAACATATAAATAGATAATAATATTGTCATTTAACTATTGATTGGTTTATAAAAATTCAAATATCAAGTTTGCATTATATAAATTTTACAACAATCAATAGAACTGAGATCTTGTGCTAAATACCGATACAGAAATCACTAACTAAGTTTTAAACACATTCACCTTATTGATAGGTTAATCCTGTAGGGCAATTGCTCTATTAATGATAAAAATTAAAATAAGGATTATTTATGAGACCATCTTTTACAATCAGTATGGTACTTGCGACGACAGTAGTTGGCTTTCAGTCTTATGCAAACAATATCGATACACCACACTCTCTTACTGACTCTATTGCTGTTGCAAAGAATGTCGCTGCACAAAAGCAATCACTAGCGTTACAAATAAGTGCTCGCTACATTGACATTGAGTCTTCTCTAAAAAAGCAAATCAGCGAAAAAAGTTTATCGACGCCATTAGACACACTGAACTCGGCCCAACCCTACTCTGCCTTTTCAAGCAAGATGCACAAAGCCGATCTTAGCTATCGTAAGATGAAAGGGATCGACGACTTCAGTGATTCTGTCTTAGAAATTAGGATGGCTGATGAAGCCATGGTTGAAGCCTGGAAAAATGGAGAAAGCCCACTGTTTGCTTACGAACCATCGGGCGATGATTCAAATTGGCAATACATCGAAGCTTACGATGTGTATGGGCAAGTTCATGAATTAGACGTGTACCAAATGCCCGATGTCCCGGTATTTGTGATCGACAGCAATGGTGCCGAAGAGCTCAAGGCTGGGTTGATGACCATGCAAGCTGAAATGCAAAAACAAGGTACAGACACACAACTTAACTCAGGCAGCAACAGTGCTAGCAGCAAGCACGAAGAACCTCAAAAACAGACGCTATTTAACAGTGATGCGCGCTCTTTAGCTGAATCGGAGCCTGAAGAGTTGAATACCACTCAGTTAACCAAGATTCGCTTAGCCATCGATAGAGAACCGTGGATCTCAGGCAAAGCGGAAATCTACGCTATCGTCACTGGAGTAGATTCAAGTCGTATAGCTCCACAAATCGACTTAATTGAGATGCCTTACTTAGACTACGACAAACAGACTTACTATCCGAGCCAAAGCATCATCTTCTGGCCTCGTTACCGCTGGGGGGCTGCAGACATGATCTTGATGGAACATGATGACGGCACCAACTATAAAGACCTAGCGAAGCTGCTGGTGCAAGCCGCTGAAGAGATTTTGAAAATGATTCCAGATCCAGAAGTACAGGGTTATGCCATCATCCCTCAGATCACCAGTAAAATCATTGAGCTGATCCCAAACAATGTGTTGGTTAATGACGATGATTTTGTGGACGTCTACTACACCTTAATGCAAAACACCCCTTATGTTGACCGTCCTGGTGCAGGTGGTAATGCCGTAGCCTCTTTCACTCCTGTCACCATATTGCCGACAGAGTAACATGTAATTTTTCGCTCTGACCAAAGCGTATGGGCCTATGCCTATGCCTATACGCTTTACATCTTGTAACTGAGAAATTATTAGGGCTAAAGAGAATAATCAAACACGATAATGTCATCCAACAACGGACGAAATACCTCTTTCAGGGCATCGTGTTCTGGATGTGGTAGATAGTTTTGTCGCCCAGCTTCATCTTCAAACGTCATTAAGACCGAATGACTATAACCTTGGTTCTTGTTTTCTGGACTATCATTTAGCCCCCACTCTACGGAAGTTACGCCTTCAATCTTGCTTGGCATTGCCTCAAACAGCACCTTTAGCTTTTCAATCTCTGAAAGCTCCGCATGTTCTTTGAATTTTATCAGTAAAATATGACGTATCATCTGCTCTTCCTTTCCAAGCGTATCTAATGCAGCAAAACCTTTAATTGTGACCAAAATGCCACACGTCACACACCATGCCAAGGCTTGATGAGCATCACAGTCACAAGAGAGTGAGTCCATAACGAAAAATGCTGCACCCTAAGGCACAGCATTTTTCATAACAATGGTAGAACGTTTAAAGTGGTAAGCACACTTTAAGCGTTAATCACGACGACCTGTAAGTTGGATCGGTTGGTTTTGATCAACATGCTTTTGAAATTTGATTCCACCCAAAGCTGCCTCATTTCTTCCTTCGAGTGTTAAGTCTGATTCTACACGCTCAGCCTTAACTTGGCTGACTTCACTTCTTGTCATATCGATAGTACCGGTATGTGCGTCGCTAGCAGCAAAAGCAGTGTTCATTGAAAACGCCATCAAGCCAAGTGCGATTAACTTATTCATACATCACCTCGTTGTATTTCTAATTATTTGTTCGTCTGATATCTGTGTTGCTTAGTTAAGGTAACTTTAGCGATAGGGTGATAATGACACGAGGAAAAGCGAGATTTACCAAATGGAAAATCAAGGGATTAGCGATCTTCTGACGCTGTGCTGTCTTAAAAATCGGACATTACCACTATGATATTAAGGTCACATAATTTCTGCCTATTAAGGACCAATTTGGAGAGCCTGTGGACCTCAATCTAGATATTCAAAATATCCTTGTTATAAAGCGAATGTATGAACTGCGTAATGTTAGCTTAGTGGCGGAGTCATTAGGTAAAACGCCGGGGGCGATCAGTAAAAACCTAGCCAAGCTCAAAGCCCAACTCGGTGATCCTTTGTTCATTCAATCTAAGCAAGGGTTTGAACCCACAACATTTGTTGAAAGTAATATCGGTAATTTTGAACAAATACTCAGTAGCATTGAGTCCATAAAACACCAAGAGTTTTCCCCAGAGTCCTATCAAGGCGACATAAAGATCTACGCGAATACGCTATTTTGGGAGCGCTTTGGCTCGAAACTCTACTTTGCTTTGAGTAAACAAGCGCCGCACGCAAACTATTCATTTGTTCGATGGGGAAGCAATGTTAAGAACCGATTGATTGACGGCGAAGAATCGATAGCGGTTCACTACTTTGATGAAACTATGCCACAGTCGATTTCTCAAATGGAGTTCGGAAAAGAAAAAGTGGTGTTCTTTGTAAGGGATGCTCACCCAGCGAAAGAGTTCGCGTCACTGGCAAATTTTCCAACGGTTCTATTTAAAACCCCGGGGTGGAATGACAACAAATACCCTATCCTTGAGCGCCTTCGAAACATAGGGTTCGACGTCACTCCAAAAGTAGAAGTCGACCACCCTGCGATGATTCACGATGTGGTCCTCAAGTCTGACTATTATGGCATCACACTTAGTGGTAGCGTGCCAGAGGGCTGCCGCAGTATAGATCTACCTGAAATACTGGCCATTGACGTGAGCTATGTGATGAGCTGCCGCCGTTCGCAAAAAGATGCACCGTTAAATCAGTGGTTATTACGCATACTGAAAGCAACCCTGAAAAACAACTAAGCCCAGCCTAGATTAAACAAGCCTATTCGACACCAGCCGATGATACCTTGCGCCCTTGGTCTTACTCGAAAAACAAAAGGCTCCCGAGGGAGCCTTTGATTATATTTCTAGTGACTATTCGCTTATGTTTTTATTTTAAAATGCTTCTTCGAGCGTTGGTTCACTCTTTTTTTCAGGTTGGCTCTCATAGGTTTCCACCTCTTTCAAACGCGCAGTGAAATGCCTTAGTACAGGTGGTTCGTAAACAAAATCGAGCCCTTTCACTTTGCTTGCATTCTCTGCCACTTTTTCGAACGCTTCAATAATGAAGTCCATGTGGGTTTGTGTGTAAGTCGCGCGCGGAATGGTTAAGCGCAATAACTCTGCAGGACATGGATGCTGCTCTCCCGTTACCGGGTCACGACCTTGTAGTAACGAGCCAATCTCAACCGCTCGGATTCCCGCAACTTTATACAGCTCACAGGCTAAAGCATGAGCTGGGAACTGACCCGCTGGAATATGTGGAAGCAGTTTACCCGCATCAACAAACGCAGCATGACCACCCGCTTGTTGGCACACGATGCCAATCGCTTCTAAGCCATCAACCAGGTATTGCACCTGACCAATGCGATACTCCAGCCAATCTTGACGCATGCCGTCGTATAGCCCAACCGCAAGGCGCTCCATTGCACCGCCCTCTAAGCCACCATAGGTTGGGAAACCCTCTTGCACGACGCATAGGGTTCGACATTCTGTGTACACATCCATGAAAGAGTCGTCTTTAAAGCACAACAAGCCGCCCATTTGTACCATCGCGTCTTTCTTGGCCGACATCGCCAAACCATCTGCGTATTTATAGGACTCGCGAGTGATTTGCTCGATCGTCCAATCTTGATAACCGGCTTCACGCTGCTGAATAAAATAAGCATTTTCAGCGTAGCGTGCAGAGTCCATGATGACTGGGATATCGTACTTCTGAGCGATTTCATACACGGCTTTGAGGTTGGCGATAGAGACAGGTTGTCCGCCAGCCGAGTTACAGGTAATGGTACTCACGATGTAAGGAACATTGGCAGCACCCGCTTCTAAAATCGCCTCTTCCAATTTCACGACATCGAAGTTGCCTTTAAAATCCGCATTCACTGAGGTATCAAACGCTTCTTTGGTATAGACGTTTTTCGCCACGCAGCAGTTCACTTGAGTGTGGCCTTGTGTGGTATCGAAGAAGTAGTTCGACAAAGCGACCATTTTGCTGCGATCGAGCCCCTTTTCAATTTCACGCTTCTTAATCAGAACAGGAATGTAAATCTGCTCAGCGCCGCGACCTTGGTGAGTAGGAATAGTCAGCTCATAACCGAAGATGTCTTTCACCGCGTTCGACAGTGCGTAGTAACTGCGACTGCCACTGTAGGCTTCATCACCCATCAACATCGCTGCTTGCATACGTTGTGTGATTGAGCCGGTACCGCTGTCTGTCAGCAAATCGATGAACACATCATCACTGTCGAGTAGAAATGGGTTCATTCCCGCTTCGACAATGGCTTGCTCACGGTAAGCATAGGTGGTTCTTTTTACTGGCTCTACAACGCGAATACGAAACGGTTCTGGTAGATGTTTGAAATTTTCCATAATAATACCTTTCAACAAATTCAGCTTAGGGAGAAGAAGCCAAATTAATTATTTTTAGATGTCACGAGTCATCACTATTAATTTTATTTTTACGAACTATCACACTCGTGATAATTACGATAAAATTTAATAGCTAGAAATAAATTATTAAATCAATAATGTATTGATTAGGATCCAATTAATAATGACCAAGAGATAAATAACGACTGCATGAAACTAACAGCTAATGTATTAGTGACCGCATTGCTTAGCGCATTAGTCAAAGACAAAACTAATCGGATTGGCAAAGCTCAAAGGCTCCGCTGGCGCGTGACGCCCAGAGGGTACTACTCTGAAGAAAGGTGGAAAGAGAGCTGATGATCTAAAGTATACCAAGCTAACAGGGTTAGCCATGTTGTTGATTGCCATTTCAGATACATGTTCACAATATATCCCTACGTTGAAATCTAGGTGATCCGAAATTTAAATATAGTGCAATTATTTTATAAATAAAGACGAATAAATCATAAATGTGATCAATATTTAGAATCATAATTTTATGTTTTATTATCTGATATCACACTATCATGAATTCGACTTAATGCACTATTATACTAGTTCATTATTTTGAAAGTAATAATAAGTTCAAGGGCCAAAAGTTCATAAATATAAAAGAAATGGTTTACCAAAGCGATATTGAGGCTTACGAATATCGCTTTGGTATTGTTGCTTATTTTTTCTTGGTGACTTGTTTTATCGCCATCTCAGCCAGCTTAGGCGTTGCAGCTTTCAATGCGCTTGGAGCAACCTTCTTACCCGCTTTCATGGCTTTATTAAGCTGGCCTTTTACCGAAGTTCCTCTGTTGATAGCTTCGAGGCGCTGACGATTTCTCTGCACGTTATTGGCATCTGCAATGTGCTCTATTAGCGTCTGTTTCAAAGCCTCTAAACCAAACTGTACCTTTTCAGGTGCAATCGCTAGTGGTAAAGCAATATCAGGCTTCAGAAGTGTTTGATTGTATTCAAGGGCCTGAGCAATGATCTTAGCTTTTGCCGAAGTTGGATTATCCAAATCGTAAGGTGGCTGCCACTCTTCCGCAGGCTTTAACCGATCGACTTGGTTAACCACGGTGATCACAATTGGCTGCTTGCGCGAAATGTTCTTAGGATCATCATAAAACGCATCAAACTTATCTTTAAGCTGCTTGTCCAGTTCACGAGCAGACTGGTTCGCTTTAAGTACCCATAACACCACATCAGCTTGAGTCATCTCTTTAAGCATCACAGCTTCGGTTTTGGCATCGCCATCAAGCCCTTGAAGGTCAACCACTCTCACATCATTGTCATCAACAAATGCGTTGTAAACCGTAGAGTTGTCCGTTGATGGTAGAACATCCACCTCTGCAACCATTTCCTCTTTGAGAGCATTGATAATCGATGATTTACCCGAACTTGTTTGCCCCACCAGCACAATTCTCACAGGCTCTAATTCATGAGCAAAACGTTTCTTGTCGGCTTCTGAAACATCAGACGCTCTCAGTGATTCATCTTCAATGCTGAATCGACCGCTATAGAGGTCAATCGCGACTGCAGCCACTTCATCAAGCAAGGCTTGTTTCGCAGCATATTGCATGTCATCCACAACGCCCTTTGTCATTGAGGCTGTCGCTTGCTCACGACCTAAGTCAGAAATGACCTTCCATGGATTCAAATACAGGTTTTTAAGGTGATTACCCCAAATCGCCGCTTTGAAGATCTTCTGCCCCAACTCACCATATTTATCATAGGCTTCGTAGCCCGCTTTGATGTAAGAAACCTTAAGGTACTCAATGCCCGGTATGTGCTCATTTACCACCACTTTGTAACGACGACTTACCTCTTCAAACAGCTTGAGCCCTTCTGGAATTGAAAAATCGAGCGACTTCTTACCAAACTTTTTGGCGACGAACTCCAGTACCTGCAAACCAGTTTGGTCAAGATTACCCCACTCAATATCATCGACTAATTGTTGACGAACGTAATGTTTCGATTCATTCCAAATCGACAGTTCAGCTTGAGACCATTCATTCGACGCCTTGACCAACGCATCGTCGATGTTGTGATTCGATGACTCAGTTCTGGCTTCATCTGTTGTTTTTTCTTCCGTACCACTATTGGTCGAATTGCGTGACGAACGACTAGAAATATATAACGGAATGGTAAACAGCAAAGTACTCACAGCAATGGCTATCGACATTTCCAGTAAGTAGCCATATTTAATCGCCAAGAACAGACCAAAGAACATCATGATAAGGCTTGGAAAAATCGCCGAAATAAGAGCGATGCCCCACCGCCCGCTCGACAACACAGCGAGCAATCGAAATAAGTTCTTAATTTTCTTCATAACCCGACGCTGCCTTACCTTTTTTCAGGGATTCTTTATAGATTTTTTGCATCTCTTGTTCAGAAACTTCTTCGCCTCTGTTCTTGTGATAAAAGTAGTAACATGCCGCTCGCCCAAGACCATAAGTGGTGCCAAAACTCATTGCCGCAGCGGCCACGGCACCAACCGTTTGCCCATAAACAGGTATCAACTTAACCAATTGTCGAGTGCCAAGCTTCACTCCATATTGCACCGCAAAGCTGCTGCCTAGAGTACCAATAAGTTCACTAAAGACTCTCTTATTCCACTCCACCCCATATTGGTTAGCCAAACTATGAAGCATTTTCGCTTGAATCGCAGGCACAGACACCAAGCCCACGCCTGGAACTAAATCGCTAGCCGCTGCACTTCCCGCATACCAAAGCACTTCATTTTCGACCTTGTCAAAGTTAGCTTCTTCTTGCGTAGCGTGTTCTTTGTCTTGCACCATCATCCCTATAACAGGGAGCATGTTGGTCAACCGTTCTAACAATAATTCGAGGTTATAGACATCATCATTGTCGCTCTCAAAATCAACCGCGACTGATTCAAAGCCTTTACCCCACACCTTCTCTACTTGTTGAGTGTTAAATTGAATTTGCCTTGCTCGATCTATTTCACTGGAAGACAACACAGCCGTATGAACAAGCAACAAGTGTTTAATCTTCTTCTGTTTCTTAATCTGTTTTAGAGCAGTAAGCACGGCGGATTGTTCAGGTTCGTCGGCTTTCATCACCACAACGAGCGCATTACCTGCCTGACCAATCTCTTCCAGATCTTCTTTCGCATCATAATCCGCTTCACCCAAACCACGAGTATCAAGAAAGCGCATCACAGGTTTGTCTTGAGGAAACGCATACGACATGGCTGTCATGGTACACGGTGCAAATCCGTTGCCGACTTCCACCGAGGAATCTCCCGTGACCGCTTGAATAAACGATGATTTACCTGCACCCGTTTTCCCGAGAAGCCACAAGGTCGGCAAGTGCTTTCGTTGATATTCGTGTGCCTGAGTTAGGTCAGGATTCTTGCTCGGGTTAATGAAGTCTTTGACTTGTTCAAACATGATTAGGTTAACTCTCACTTAATGTTGAGTTTCGGGTTGGTGACAAGTTGCGATGGCCTATATAATCTCGATATAGCATTCAACTTACATTTGTTCATCTACGACGATTTGCAATGCTTAGGCGTTTGTTTTTATGCGCGTCTATCGCGTATTGATATAAGCTCCAACCTACTGCTACGGTTTGGGCGATAAATCAAAACCATCGAACAAAAACTCAGAGAGCTCAAAAGGAAGTATGGAACAAATTTATTTAGCGGGTGGTTGCTTGTGGGGCGTACAAGAGTTCATTAAGTATGTGCCTGGCGTGATAAGCACAGAAGCAGGTCGTGCTAATGGACGTTCTCAAATAAAGGATAACCAAAGCAAACCAAGCGAATACGATGGCTACTCTGAGTGTGTACAAATTGAATTTGACCCAAGCCTCACCTCGGTAACAGCGCTAGTAGGCCACCTTTTTGAGATCATTGACCCTTACAGTATCAACAAACAAGGTGTTGATGTAGGTGAAAAGTATCGCACTGGCGTTTACAGCACCGAAGCCAAACACTTAGCTGAAGCGCAGCGCTATATCGCATCACGTGAAGACGCCGAGCGCATCGCTGTTGAAGTGTTGCCATTGACTAACTATATCGCCAGCGACGACATCCACCAGCATCATTTAAGCCACTTCCCAGAAGACCATCATTTATGCCACATCCCTTGGGTTCTTCTGCATAAATACAAATCATAGTGATGGCTCAAGATCGATAAAGCCTCAACAAGTATTAGTCGTTGAGACTTTTTTCGTTTTGATTGGACGAGCTACCGTGGGCCGATTCGATAGCTCATACCATTAAGTATTTAGCGTTAATAAATAAGTTACTTAGTTGTGTTCTCAAGTACATAATCTGGACCTGCTGTTTCAGCGGTCACAACTGAGAGTTTAGACACATCTGCGCCCTCACCTTGGTAAGCATTCAGGCCATTCTCGACCGTCACTTTTGGTAGTTCAACCGAGTAGCTTTCAATCAGCTCTGAGTCTGTTACTTGACCAACGTAAGTTTCATCTGTGTAAGTTGCGCCCACTAATGGGAAGTCATGAGTCGCGCGAACACTCACAAATTCAGGTGTTTGTGAGTTATCAACCACGTTGTGTTTGAACGCAATATCAACACCGGCATAAATGCCTTCTACTTCTGCGTTATTAAACAGGCTTACGCGATGGCTTTGATTACCGTAAACAATACCCCACTCCGTATCGACAAGAGAGTTGTTTTCGATGGTGATGCTTTTCGGAGTCCATTGCTTATTAAGCTCTTTACCTTTCACTGATTGTTCAAGCTGTTCACCGTTCGCCACATCAATGATGCCCGTGTTGATCACGATACCACCACGTAAGTCAGCGTTACCTTCAATCACACCATCACGGCCACGAGTATTAGCAATGTAGTTGTTGCGGATCACATGGTCTTCATCATAGATACGAATACCACCCGTTAGGCGTTTCTCGTTACCCAAGATCATGTTGTTCTCAACCGTGTTGCCTTTGCCGTGACGCAGTGAAATCAGTGCAGCACTTTGGAAGATCGTGTTGCCTGAAATCGTATTGTCGCCCGACTTAATAGAGATAAGCTCACGCTCACCGTCCATATCGATCATTAGGTTGTTCACGAACTTAGAACTTGAATCCCACTGTGAAGATTTAGAATCACCAATACGGATCGCTTCCCAGCTGTTGCCGTTGTAACGAATCGCTTCTTTGATGTCGAATTCGTTGAACTGGTTAGGCTTTTGATCCATGAAGATGTTATTTGCGATCAGGTGGTTGTCAGCTGTGTCATCTTTTTGTACACCAATCAAAGTGCCGCGTTTTTGCTTACCTTCGAAACGGTTGTTGATGACTTTGCCATCTTTACCCCATAGAGATACCCAAAGGTACTTTGGATACTCAGAACGACGCTCGTCTGGCTCGTACGTGTAATCGTGGTTGAAGTAGTAGAATGTTGAGTTTTGCAACGTGTTGCCATTACCCATCATACGAACTGCGCCAAAGCGTTCGTTTGGACCACCCTCTGTAAATACGAGACCATCAAGCGTGATGTCATCACCTTTCAGTTCAAACTGAATTAGACCTGTCAGCCATGCGGAGCCTGCTTGTTCAGCTCGGATTGTGACGTCATTTGCAGTGATCGTCACCTGGCCTAAATTTGCGTATTTACCATTGGGGATAACCACTTCGTCGCCATCTTTTAGGTTCTCAAATTGCGCCTTAAGTGCAGCCACTTGTTCTTCTAAAGCAACGTCTAGTGTATTGCCATCAACTTCAGTTAAGCGGTCACTGCTTAATAAGTAACTACGGTCGATTTCGCTGATCGAAGGCACTGCTTGCTCAGCCACGCTGATCACGGGTGCTGTTTTTTCTTGAGTCGTGCAGCCTGTCGCGAAAGCCAACGTAAACGCGCTAATAATGCTTACCGAAATTAATTTTTTCTTCATCTTACATCTCACGTTAAATACTGGATTACCAAAATAACGGCCACCCAAACTGGTGACCGTTTTATTAAAGTTTTCTTTGTTTGAACTTATAATTTCTTAAGACTTATCGTCTTGTTGAAAGCCGTATTTCTTGAAGAATAAGGACTTAGCTTTCAGCTGGTGTTACTTCGTCTTGCTTCTCTACCTTGTCATCTACCGCTTTAACAAGCAGCAAACCAACAGAGAATACAATCAAGCCACAAAGAACGAACACCATGCGTCCCCACATTGGGTTAGGCAGTACGAACATTGTCATTACGCCCACACCCGCAACTGCGATAAGTGAACCCAACATACGACGTTGCTTGTTATCCAGTTTCTTCTGCTCGTTACTTTCAGCAACCAATGGTGTCGCTAGATTGTTGAAGAACTTGTTTACGTCTTTCTCACGATGCTCGGCAAGAGGCTTGTAGAACAGTGTTGATAGAACGAAGAAGCCAGCAGTAAATACGATGTGACCGATAAGGCCGATAGCTACTTTCAGGTCAGCCCACTCACGGCCAGTTAGCTCGTTTAGACCGAACCAGTTTTGGATCATGTCAGCAGTGATAACGAAACCAACGAAGTAAGAAACCACACCACCTACAACTAGCGTGCCCCAACCTGCCCAATCCGGTGTTTTACGGATGAAGAAGCCACAGAATGCTGGAATCGTCATTGGGAAGCCGATCAATGCGCCCACGTACATCATGGTGTCGAAAAGGCTCAGACCTTTAAGAGAGTTGATGAACAGAGCAACCAAGATGATCGCGATGCCGAAGAAAGTAGACGTTAGTTTAGAAACAACCATTAGCTCTTTTTCGTTCGCTTTAGGGCGAAGAATCGGCTCGTAGAAGTTCTTAACGAAGATACCTGAGTTACGGTTTAGACCAGAGTCCATTGAAGACATAGTTGCTGCGAACATAGCGGCAATCAGAAGACCAACCATACCTGCCGGCATGTATTCTTGAACGAAGTAAAGGTAAGCGAAGTCAGCGGCTTTGCTGCCAGCTTCAGGGTAAGCGGCTGCTAAATCAACACCTTGGCCAGCCATGAACCAAGAAGGCATGAACCAGATGATTGGACCAAGCGTCATTAATACACAAGCAAGCAGAGCAGCTTTACGTGCGTTGTTTGAATCTTTCGCAGCAAGGTAACGGTAAGAGTTAAGCATGTTGTTGGTAATGCTAAACTGCTTTAAGAAGATGAACACCGCCCAGATGCTGAAGATGCTCATGTAGTTAAGGTTGTCACCCGTGATGAACGAATCCGTTGGGAAGTCGCTAACGATTTGCGTAACACCACCACCGTGGTAAATAGCAACGACTGCACATGTCACCGTTACTGCCATGATGATAACCATCTGCATAAAGTCAGATGCGATTACCGCCCAAGAGCCGCCCGTCACTGACATGATCAGTACAACCAGACCCGTTAGGATAATCGTTGTTGTCATATCAAAACCGAAGATACCCGATGCGATGATCGCTAGACCATTCAACCAGATACCTGCAGAGATAACGCTGTTTGGCATACCAGACCAAGTGAAGACTTGCTCATTCACTTTACCAAAACGCATACGAATCGCTTCAATTACCGTCACAACGCGCAGTTGGCGGAACTTCGGAGCGAAGTAAAGGTAGTTCATCAGGTAACCAAACGCGTTAGCAATAAAAATAATCGCTACTGCAAAACCATCGGTAAAAGCTTTACCTGCGGCGCCGGTAAATGTCCACGCACTGAACTGGGTCATAAATGCCGTTGCACCTACCATCCACCACAGCATGTTACCTCCCCCACGGAAGTAATCACTTGTCGTACTTGTAAACGTTCTAAACATCCACCCTATCGCAATTAAGAATAGGAAATAGATGCCAACTATCAGGGTATTGAGTTCCATCTTTAAGACCTTTTTGTTTATGTTTTTTGTTAGGGTCACTATAGATAGATGGCAAGCACATTTGTACTACAATAATTTAAATGCGTGACAGTGATCTTACAGTCCGCCTCTCAATTAATCATACAAGTGATCGAGTTCAAATTTGCACCGTCTGGGAGCGCCTTTCATCAACTTAGTGCAGCCCACAGCGCCAAAAACCCATCCAACCCCCGAAAAACAAGAACAAAGTCACTAAAAAATTAATAACAATCGTTAAAGACGGTTAATCGTTACGGCAAATTTTCATATTCGAACAACGGAAACAGCACTAGATATAACTTATAAAAATGAATGATCACGACTCATTTGTATTACAAATATTGCGAGTTTATAGTCAAATTTCGCTTTGAAAAGTTCCCTTCATTAGACCGCTAATAATGAAAACTTGAAAACCACTAATAGATACTGACAGTAATTCATAGAAGTGAAATGCTGTTAACACACCGGTTACACTTTCCCTCGTCCAATAAAAAGGTGTCATTATGAAGAAATACATCCCAATATTGATTGCTCTTAGTACGGTGTCTTCTATGAGTTATGCCGCGGCTCCACGAGAAGATGCTGTCGACTATTTACAGATGCGCAAAGGCGTGGCATATCAAGTAAACCACTCAAAACCCTTCACTGGTCAATTTGAAGAAAAATTCGATAACGGCCAAATTGCAACCCAAGCTCAATTTGCTGATGGCCTGGAACTTGGCTTAGAAACGAACTGGTACCCAAATGGGCAAGTCGCTTCCAAGGTCAATTACGTTAAAGGTGAATTACAAGGTAAAGCCGAGACTTGGTACCCGAACGGGCAGAAAAAAGCAGAGCTCAACTACAAAGATAATGAGTTATCAGGGGTTGCTACTCGATGGTATCCAAATGGCGAAAAGAGCCTAACTGCAAAGTACAGCGACGGATTAAAAGATGGCTTGGTGACTGATTACTACACTAATGGCAATAAAGCGACAGAAACCAAATTTAGTGAAGGTAATATAGCCAACGGCAAATTGACACGCTGGAATGTTAATGGTGACAAAGTTGAAGAAGTGACTTTTAAAGATCACAAAATTACCTCTAAGCAGGTTTGGATGCCAACTCAAAGTTAAATTTAACGACGAGTGTTCTTCGTTCAATGCGGGAACACTCTTCTTCAGCTTATCTGTCGTCACTCTTCCTTAAATAACCACACGGTATATGCAGCGCTCGTCCCCACCAGATTACATAGGGACAGGTTACCTACTCTTAACAGCCTAACCTTTCAGCTATTCGGCAAACGTATAGTTTTCCACTTTTCAAGTAATAGTGGGTTCGCAAACACCAGATAATGACAAAACAATCATCAATAAGTATTGAAAATAATAAATATTTAACTTGCGCATAACGATTTCATAAAATACTGTGAGCAAACGTTTCCGTGCGAGTCAGATCTCATTCATCGTTTTCGTAAGCTATCTAACACGCAAATAAGAGAAACACGATTCTAAATACGTTGTTGAGTCATATTGTTTTGCTTTGGTGCCCGCCTATGAAAATTAAAACTTCCCTAATTAGCCTTGTTTTTTTATCCATCCTGTCTTTACTGATCGTGGTTTCATTCACAGAAATAGCGAACCTTAAGCTAATCAAGCTTGAGAAGACATTAATCAAGGTAAAGTCACTCGAAGTCTCGATGCTTCAACTCAATCGAACAGAATTAGAGTTTCTAATAAGCCATGATAAAACGCTCAAGCCAGTATTTGCTCAAGAATACTCTCACTTTCAACAATTAATGGGCAGGTTTTCTGTCTTGCTTAAAGAGTCTGATATCGCAGTCCCTGAGTTAGAAAAGCTGACACTCGAAGTAAAGCAATACGACAAAGACTTCTCGTTAATGGTAGATGCCATCGACCACAACCCAGCCAAGGTCGCCGAACTCAAATCTGAAATGAAAATGCTGTTTGAAGATATCATCTCTATCTTCACCGCCGTAGAAAGTCGGCTAGAAAAAGGCGTCGATTCGACCCAAGAAACAATCACCACTTTTATCATCAGCTCAGTGACGATTGTCACTACAGTTTTGATCGCACTCTCACTCGGGATTTCTTCACGCATCTCTCAAAAGATTCAATCACTGAACTCAACCATGCGTGTGGTCGCCGAACAACGCGACTTCACGGTGAAAGCAGAAGACAACAGCTCTGACGAAATTGCAGATATTGCTCGGTCATTTAATGCAGTACTGATTGATATCCGCCAGCTGGTAAGCCAAGTACAAGGTTCGATACATGAGCTCGGCCACATCTCTAGTCAACAGCAACAAGACGGTATGGACGTTGAAAGCGCGCTAAACAAACAGCAACAACAAACCGAAAACATTGCGACCGCGATAAACCAAATGGGCAGCAACATCCAAAGTGTTGCGACCAATAGCGAAAATGCTTCCAGCAATGCGCAAACCAGCTTTAGCACTGCGAATGATGGCTTGAATGATGTCGCATTTACACGGAACACCATCAATACCCTTTCGACTGACCTCGTCAGTGCTAGTGAAGAAGTGAATCGCCTTTCTGTCCACTCAGAGAAGATCAATACCGTGTTAGAGGTGATTAAAGACATCGCTGAACAAACCAACCTACTCGCCCTAAATGCAGCAATCGAAGCTGCTCGTGCAGGAGAACAAGGCCGTGGTTTTGCAGTGGTGGCAGATGAAGTCAGGACGTTGGCTGGTCGAACACAACTTTCGACCGAAGAGATCTCAAGGATTATCAAAGGCGTTCAAGATCAGACTCAAACGGTCGAAAACACGATTAAAAGTTGTTGTGAGAAAGGCAACAGTAGCGTCGACTCTTGTGAAAATGCGCATTCAAGAATTACTTCCGTTATCGCAGATATGGAAACCATTCTAAATAACAGTTTAGAGGTATCCAATGCCATGAAGGAGCAAAGTGAGGTCACATCAGAGATCATCGAAAACGTAGATGCCATCAAACAGCTGACAATGACCAATGTGAAAAGTGCTTCAAAAAACGCAGCTTCTGCAACTTCAGTCGTAGAGCAAACAGACTCACTTGAACGTGCTGTCATCAACCTAAAAGCCTAGCTATTAAGCCGTGGTTTACACGCTTATTGAGCCTCAAACGACTCTCTACTCAAATTTCAGATAAAAAAAACGCTCATGTTGCCTGTATCAACATGAGCGCAAGGGCAGATCTTCGACTACCATCTCCTACCTTTCTAAACGAAAGCAGAAGTTATAATTAGAATAGTTGGGAGCAATAATCAAAATGCTTTCGCAAGCACTTCAACGATTTCTTCTTTGTCGCTGATGAGAACAAAGGGTAACTATTCGAACCTTGTTCATTCCTATCAAGTTCGTACTCATATAGCAGGCTATGTCACTGCCTTGCCTACTACATTTCAAACCTTCTCTGATTGAGCTTTAAATCACCTCAAGTAAATGCCTCATGCTTTTAAAGCGGTTGGATTTAATCCATTTCGCTTCTCGGCTCCACACCGTCTGTTCATACAATCAACACAGCAAAGTTATGTATTGCTACAGAAAGTTAGTAAATAATAATGTATTACAAATAAAAATAATATCTAAAGGTTAAATTCTTTGCTGTAGCGCACATTTATTGACGAACAAAACTCTTCAAAATCATTATCAACAGCCAAATAAATCAATACAAATCATTAACTTACTTGGTTTGTTCAACTTTGTAACCCTTTGTAAATAGTGATTTTGTCACTACAACACGATCTAATTCACAGATCATCACGCCTCAGATCGTTACCATATTTGTATTATTTAAATGCAAATCTAGAATTGAGAAAAACTTAATAACCTCAACCACTGGATGCAATGAAAGCTAGAACTACTCTATTTGGCTTGAGACTTAAGCCATTACTAAACCTATAAATATGGAACTAATACCATGAATAAAACTAAAATCGTGATTGCTGTGGCATCTGTATTAACTGCTGGCTCTGTATCAGCGGCGTCTTTCGATGTAAGACACGAATACAAAAGTCATACAGATCAACACGCTACTCGTGTAAAACTTGGCGATAGCATTGGCAACTTCCTTGTAGATATCGAAGCAAAATTCAAGGGAGAAGACGGTAAATTCATGGAAGATCTAAAGAACAATGGTTGGGAACTTGGTCTAAATTACCGCCATGTTCTCAACGATAACTGGACAATGACTTACGGTATGCCAATTGAAGGCCGTGAATCAGGCGTTACGTATAAGCCTCAAGTTCGTGCAACATACAAAGTGGATAGCGTTGATGGTCTAAGCCTAAGTGCTCGTTACCGTTACGATATGAGACAAAACACTAGTACTACTGAGTACCAGATCGACGATAATGGTGACATTGTCGGTGTTGAGAAAAACATTGAAAACCAACGTCGCCACCGTCTAACGGCAAACGTTAACTACTCAATGGAAAACTGGCGCTTTGGTCTAGAAGGTAACTACTACAAAGCGGATGGATATGACATCTACGACAACGACGATACCAACTACGAGTTAAACGCTAGTATTCGTCACATGATGGGTCAGTGGGCACCATATGTAGAGTTTGGTGATGTGAGCACTTCATCGACTAAAGCGACTCGCGAACTACGTAGCCGTGTTGGTCTAACTTACAGCTTCTAATCGATAGCTATATGAATAATCTAAGATAATTACTGTCCTAATTTTCTAAGACCTAAACAAAAGCCAGCTTAATCGCTGGCTTTTTTTGCTTTGAAATCCGTTAATCCAATAAGATTCGTGTGGTTGAAGTTATTGCTCTAGTGACTAATACGATACAGAAAGGCTAATGTCACTTGGTCGTTAGGCACCACTCGTTTCTGCTGTGCCAAAAACAATTCCGCTGTAGAAACCGCATCGGCTAACGCATTGTGGCTGTTGTACTCAGGAAGCCCGTACCTTTCACGCGTACCCGCCAGAGTTAAGTCCACCTCTTCATGGTTGCTGATCGCTTTTTCCATGCTCTTCTCGATACACAGCGTATCTAACCAAAGCAAAGGCAATTGCCTTAAGCCATAGCACCTTAGCAGATACTGGCTAATGAACTTCTCTTCAACCACACAAGCATGCGCGACAATGATCTTGCCTTTCGCTGCTTCGAAGAAAGTAAGCATCGCATCATGAATTGATACGCCCTCTTCCAACATCTGTGGCGTGATGTGGTTAATCACCGCGGTTTCAGCGTTGATCTGTGAATCGTTATTGAGGTAGATATGCTTGGCCGAAGCTAAATCGATTCGCCCTTTCACCACATCAACCCACCCCATAGATAAAATCAGATCTTGTTCGCTGTCTAAGCCTGTGGTTTCAAGATCCAACACAATGTAATCGCTGTCTTTCGCTGCGTCTGTCATTTCGGGACAAGGCTGTTCTACCAGATCATGTAACGCTTCTGGCAGCTTAACCGTACCCAAATATTGTTTACGCTTGCGTTTAATTCGCTCAAGCGGGTGAAAGTAGTTCAACAAGGCTTTCATTAACGCGCTCCGAAACGAATTTTCGCCGCTTCTTGAAGGTCGGCAATGATTCTAAAGGCGTCTTTCAAGTGCTTACGTTCAAAGCTACCAAAGCTGTCTGGGTTGATATTGTTGTCTGGCACCTCCCCGTTCTTCAAGGCCTCTAATTGGTGTCCGAAACGGAAAGACAGAATGAACTGATACGCGCCAAGGATGTTCTTGAATGCGTCGTCACTCAACATGCCTTTTTCATTAGCAGCAGCGAAACGTTCGTCCGTTGCCGACAAGTCACACTCAACCGCCAAACCGTAAATACGCGCTAAATCGATGATCAAGTTAATAGCGTACTTCTTCACGTTGAGTGTTTTCTTGTTCTCACCCGACTTCTCAAGTACCAAACTATTGAAGATGCCCAAAGGTGGGTTGGTGTTCACCGCATCTTTCACTAACGTGCTTAAGAACTCACGGTTGCTGCGAATATTGTTATGCAGTTCATCACGGAGAATGCCTTCAAACTCACTGTTGCCGTAAATGGTACGAATCTCTAGGAATACACTGATGTTGAGTAAGCGTTCGTACTCAGGGTTTGCCACCCACTTTTTATAGTAGTGCTTCCATACGCTGAGCGGTTGACACCATTTTGGCGTCGCAGCCATGAATTTACCCGGACAGAGTGGGTAGTCACAGCTCGCTAAGCCGTTGGTCACCATCATGGCTAAGTGTTTAAAGTAAATGCGGTCGCTGTCGGTTGCATCGTCAGCCAGTACGATCGCACTGTCTTGATCAGACAGCATGTGAACTTCGTTACGAGCATGCGAACCCGCCACTATCCAAGAGAAATCACACGGCGGCGGGCCTAACTTATCAATTGCTATCTGAATCAATCGGCGTGTGTAGGCATCCATAATCATGGTCATTACCTTGCCGACCGTTTCCGGTGCAACCTTACCTTCCACCAGCGCTTCAAAAATAGCTTGTCGCTCTGAAGTGAAGGAAGACATGGTTTTCACGCTGCCCGCATATTTGATTTTCTCGATTAAGAAGATCGCTTGAACACGGTGGTTTTGAACTAAGTGAGACGTCGTCAGAAGGCCAACGACTTTGTTCTCTTTCACTACAGGAAGGTTACGAATGTTGAATTGCATCATGATAGACGCAGCATGCAACACAAGATCGTCCGGTTTTACTGTGAGTGGAGAATGTGTCATTACCTCAGAGATTAAATTTTCAGTGCTAACACCGTGCGCAATCACGCGTTTGGTCATATCACGGTCGGTGATCAAGCCAACAATGGTTTCACCTTCATAGATCACCGCACAAGGAGAGCGTTGATGCAGCATTTCTACCGCGACCGATTGGATGGTTTGCTCAGATTTGACGATGGCCACCTGCCCGCTTGCCACCTCTTCAACCTTACGAATGAACAAGCCCTTCTCTTTATTTGACCACACCACATCAAGTGCCGACTTCAAGCGAACTTGAGCCTGTGATGCAAAGTGTTCAGCACAGCTTGGAAATGCTTTGAACAACGTTTGAAGTGCCGAGTGTGGTATCACATAAAGTAAGGTGTTTTCGATGGCGACGGCGCGATAGCCTTTCTCGTCGTTAACTTCAGAATCTAAGAACGTAAAGCCGAACAAATCTTCACTGCCTAAACGCGCACGAAGTACGCCGTCTGATTTTCTTTGCTCCATGGAGCCCGTTCGAATGATATAAAGCGACTTCTCTTTACCCGACTCACACAGATCAACCACATCCCCTTTGCCGAGGTAAGTGATCTGAACATTAGAGGCAAGCTCACGAAGTGCTTCTTTAGGGATCTTATCGAAAGGGTCTATCTGACCGATGAATTGAAGAATATTTGGCAGCAGAGACTGGGGCATAATCACACTCACAATAATTTAATTAGTATTATTATATAACTTAAAATACTGGTTACTAGTGATTTTAATAAAACGACAAATAATAGGTTAAATATTGGACACTGGTCAGGTTTTCATCAAATTTGAAGACAAAAAAAGCACGTATTGAACGTGCTTTTAGGTGTCAGTTTGCTTTAACTAAGATTTTTAAATCACTGTCTTTTTATAAACCAAAATCTTGTTAAAACTATAACTTTTTAAAACTAAAGCTTTTTAAAACAATCAGCTAGCCACTGGTAATCTGTGATTCGTTTCCAACAGGTGACTTGCCGACGCTTGGCGCGCTTTGTCACTGTTACCCGCCATGATTGCTTCATAAATTTGGCGGTGTTCGTTAATACACGTACTTCCCTCTTCAGAAGAGTGAGAAATAAAGTTAACAAACATCGTCGTTAGGATATTGCCAAACGGCAGGTAAAAATCATTACCCGTGGCGTTAAAAATCAGGCTATGAAACTTCATGTCGATATCTAGCCAGCTCTCTTGATCAAACACGTCCGCACTCGATATTTCAACCATCTGTTGAAAAATACTCGATAGTTCAATGCGTTGCTCAGCAGTCGCCAACTGAGCAGCTAGTGCGCACGCTTCTGGTTCAATCGCTCGACGTAATCCCAAGAACTGATGGCAAAATTGGTCTGTATCTGCCAGTCCGTCCATCCATTCAATTAATTGTGGATCAAGAAAGTTCCAGAATGCGCGGTCAACCACACGAGTACCAATCTTAGGACGAGATTCTAGTAGACCTTTTGAAGTCAGAAGTTTCACCGCTTCTCTTAATGCTGTTCTACTGATACCAAATTGCTCACACAGAGCCATTTCACCAGGGATAATAGAACCTTGAGGCAAATTGCCCGACAAAATACCACGAGCGATTTCACGTGCAACTTGCACATGAAGGCTTCGCTTAGAGCCTGAAATCGAATTGAAAGAGCCAGCCATGTGTCTACTTACTTATTAGATATGTATTATTTAACCCGGACTATATCACCGATTTATACCTGCACCAACTCAGTATAAGAATAACGTGAGGTCACTCCTGATATAGTCTAGAGCAATATTTCACTCATCTTACCCCTATTCAACACATTAGACCTCTTCAATCTATTTATTCATACAAATAGTTCTTATTTACACTTTTTGAGTATGCGCGAACTCACAAAACCACTCTTACTCTCACTATTTATGTCGTTAATGATCGGTTTTGAGATGAACACCCTTGAATATGGCAAGTGTTATTGTATGATTTATTAACGCAAATAATCTACAATATAGGCGACTCTGATGTTTAACGATTTAAAAGGCAAACGCATTCTAATTACTGGCTCTACTGCTGGTATGGGCTTAGCTACCGCACGTATTTTTGCAAAGTATGGTGCAAAGATTGGCATCAATAGTCGTGCTTTCAGCCCAAAAGTGGATGACGTACTAACAGAACTCACTGCACTGGGTGGCGATGTTGCGTTTTTCCCAGCAAATCTGATGGACACATCAGAGTGCGAAAGATTAGTAAAAGAGTTCACCGAGCATTTTGGTGGCATGGATGTCTTGATCAATAACGCAGGTGGCTTAGGCGGTCGTGCAAATCTAGAAAGTATCGATGACGAGTTTTATGAACGAGTTATGGATCTCAACGTTCGCTCTGCATTAATGACAACCAAGTTCTCTATCCCCCACTTACGTGCTTCTGCTGCTGAGTCGGGGCAAACATCGTGTGTTATCAGCACGGGGTCGATTGCGGCTCGTGAAGGTGGCGGTGTGGGTGCTGGCATCTATGCAGCTTCAAAAGCGTGGTTACACGACATTCACCGTAACTGGGTGAAAGAGTTTGCGAAAGACAATATCCGTTTCAACATTGTTTCTCCGGGTACTATCGATACTGCATTTCACGATGGTAAAAGCGACGAGCTGAAATCGAATATTGCTAGCAACATCCCAATGGGGCGCTTTGGCAATATCGAAGAAGTGGCACCGACTTTTGCTTTCTTTGCATCACACGCATGCAGCGGTTACATCACGGGGCAAATCCTAGATGTAAACGGTGGGCAAATTACGCCTTAGTGTAGGTAGGTAGCACAATAAGTTACACATTACATAGGTTCCAAAGACCGAGATAGATGAGGATAAACCTCACGCTATATTAGACGTATACACTGACACTAAAAGCCAGATTCGTCTGGCTTTTTTTGTTTTAAAAGATTCAATTTCAGGTGGTTTAAATGTCAATATTTACATTGGTGGAAGATTCAAGCCGCCGAATTCATGTTCAAGTGGCGAGACAAATTGCTCGTAAGATCTTATCTGGCGAGTTACAAGAGAATCAGAAGTTACCCAGTGAAATGGATCTATGTGATATCTTCGGAGTGAGTAGAACTGCCCTTCGCGAATCAACTAAGCTACTTTCAGCAAAAGGGTTGATTGAGTCAAAGCCCAAAGTAGGCACTCGTATCAAACCAAGAACGCAATGGCACTTCTTAGATCCGCAATTGCTGTATTGGATTCAAGACTTAGAAGACACCAAACCCTTCTTGTCTCAGTTCTTAGGCTTAAGAAAAGCGATTGACCCAGAAGCGTGTGCGCTAGCAGCAACCAACGCAACGGTAGAACAACGCAAAGAGCTTTCGATTCTGTTCCAAAAGATGACCATTGCGGCCAATAGCTTTGATTATGAAGAGTGGACAACCAACGATCACCTGTTTCACCAAACGATTTTCTTATCGACAGGTAATCAGTTCTACATCCCATTCGCGAACATTCTGTCGACAATCTTCAAGCAGTTCATCGACCATTCAGCCGAAGGCGGTCGCTTCTGTTTAGAAGAACACAAAGCGATATACGACGCGATTATGTCGGGTAACGCTCAGCAGGCTCGAATAGCCTCACAAGTGTTACTAGACGATGAAAACCAAAAGCTGTCTCGGGTTGAACTCGCCATCGCATAACCAAGATTTACCAAACTGACTCGTGTATTTCAATACACGAGTCAGTCACATTTTAGCGTCCAATTTTTTACCATCCATACCGTAGTGTTTCATCTTTAAACCTTGAAGTCGGGTCGTCTCAGAGAAAGCTTACGGTTATACACATAAGGTGTTGTTTGTGTCTTCGCAATCGTACGTAAGGAAAAACTTCTCTCTCGCCTGGCCCCTCGCCTTAAACGGTATCTTGATGCAGTCGATGTTGATGATCGACACGTTGCTGGTTTCTCCTCTTGGTGAAATCCCTTTAGCTGCAATGGGGATTGCGACGACTATCGTTGCCTTTGTACTGGGAATTCAAATGGCGCTGGCAAACGGTACTCAGTTAGTATTAAGCCGCGCAGTGGGCTCTGGCATCGCCGCGTCATTATCTAAAGCATTTTGGGCAGGGTTATTTATCAACCTTGGCGTAGCAACACTGTTTTGGCTTCTGCTGACCTTTTTTGAACAACCTCTAATCCAAGCATTAACAGACGACGCTTCCCTCCACTTAGAAATCAGCCGCTATCTAGACATCTCAAAATATCTAGTGATCTTCACAGCCTTAACACAAGTAATCATTGCCTTGTTTAATGGACTGGGCAGAACTAAAGTCCCATTCAAAGGTTACTTAATTGAACTGCCTATCAATGCTGTACTCTCATATGTGCTGATTCATGGTTTTTCTAATTTTGAAGGCATTGGTGTACAAGGTGCAGCACTAGGTAGTGTTATCGCCATTACGATTCGTCTTGTGTATTTGATTCTGTGTGTGCATTACGATTCGTCCGTATCTCTGAAACTGGATACTGAAAAGTCAGAGTTCATCACTAACATCCGTCGTCACTTCATTGAGATATTCCCGGTCGCAGCGAACGTAACTATGCTTTCGATTGGCGCGACGATCTATCAGTTGTTGTACTCACAACTCAACATTAACGCCTATGTAGCGATCACCTTGGTGATGCCGTGGATACGTGCCGGTACTCAATTCATTACGGCTTGGGCTCATTCTTCCGCAATTACGATCAGCCAGGCGATCGGTTCGAAGAAAATGGATGACCTAACCAAAAACGTTGATACCAGTATTGATGTTGCGGTGGGTATCTCTGTGGTTTGTGCGGTGATGTTTGCAGGTTTAAGTTTGGTGATTGGCGATATTTACCCAGATCTTGACGCCTCGACTTATCAAGCGCTGGCCGTTATTGCCCCACTCTACATTTTCTTGCCAATCGTTCGTGGTTACAACACCGTTCACGGACACGTATTAAGAGCACTAGGAAAAACGACCGCAGTCTTCAAAATCAACTTTACAGGTCAATGGGTCGTTTCAATCCCACTGTGTGCGTTGATCATCTTTGGTTTAGACGGCTCTATCTTTTGGGCATTTGCCATCCAACCATTCGAAGAGATAGTCAAAGCCTTCCCATTCCGTCATTTGGCGCGCAAGTCTCTTAAAGAGTTTGATGCAAACAAGGCCAATGAGTTGATGTATGACTAGTGATGGTATGTCGTTCGTACCCAACTAACTCTAAGGGTCAGAGTTATCTCTAAAAGATATCAAAGATCTGTCTAAGCTCTCTGAATACAACCTTGTCCTTTGGCAAGGTTGTACTACTTTCAAGGTAAGCATTTATTGGGCTATCGACCGCATCTTTTTTGAATCGTAAACACCCAATAATTCGGTTTCAGTTAATCGCTAAAAGAATGGGTGAACACACTATGCATGACATTATTCAAGACCTTCATCATCGCTACACGGTAAAGAAATACGATCCTAGTAAGCGCATTTCATCGGAAAAAATCGAGATCATCAAAGAAGCTATCCGCCTTTCCCCTTCTTCTATCAACTCACAGCCATGGAAATTCATTCTGATAGAGAGCGAAGAGGCAAAACAACGTTTCCACGATACGTTTGCTATCAAATTCCAATTCAACCAACACCATGCGATTGAATCCTCACACATCATTCTTTTCGCTTACGATCCGCACTACACCAAAGAGAAATACGCACATCGAGTGGATGTTGAAGTGGAATCGGGTCACTTACCAGCAGAGATGCACGACAACATGCTCAATGGTGGCTACGCATTTGCCGATCTCAATACCGACGAAGCAGGCTTTAACGGTAACTGGACTAAGGCACAGCTTTACCTAGCACTCGGTAATGCCCTACACGTTCTCGCGAGACTTGAGATAGGTTCGACGCCGATGGAAGGAGTCGATATGGATTTGATTGGACAAGAATTTAGCGAAGAGCTGGACGGGCATGTATGTGAAGTTGCATTGGCAATGGGGTACTTCCTTGAAGGCGAAGACTACAATCACGGTCTTCCTAAAGCTCGACTTCCGCTAGACGAAGTGTTCAAAGTTATTTAAATGCACATTTAAACAGCGAACACAAAAAAGGCCACTTAACGCTTAGTTAGTGGCCTTCATATTATCTATTTATCTATTCTCGACTACTTGCCGTTCAGCTTAAGTGCTGAGAAAGTCACGCTGTTGTAATCGCCGTTCTTTTTATCGACAACGAAATCGCCAGTGCCTGCACAACCCGGGCCCCAAACTGGATGAGAGTCGCTTACACTACATTGACCGTACGCACCCGCTTTATAGTAAAAGTCATCTTCCGCATAGCCTGTTGGCGAATCAAGTTCATCGATGCCCTTGCTCAAGTCGATTTCATACTTAACAGTATCGTGGCGAGCTGTTTCAAATGTTAGGTACATCATTGTACCCTTCACTTCCACTTTATAGCTGAACTCTTCACCTAGAGCAATCCCCGCTTCACCAGGCTCTGCTGGGTTTTCCCAAGTATTGCCCCAAACTGGGTAAGCAATATCAGCGCGGTTAGGATCTTTCTTCTCTAGGTTACGTTCATAGTTCCAAAAGACTGAGCCCATCTCTTGATCAGGAAACTTCTTATAGAAGATTTTTAGTGGTTCGTTACCGTGGCCGTAACCTGTTTTTGCTTTGATCAAAGCATCGTGTTTCTTCGCGTGTATCTGACCAACAACCACTGAGTGAGCTGGGTACCTTTCAGGGTGCTTAGCGTTAATCGCAACGTGATTCACTTTTAGCGTCGCTTCTAGCGTTCCACCAACCGCACTGTATTCACTCGCTGCTGGGTGGCTCGATAATGCCCACTGGTTTCCTTTGTCAGCCGTATCGATCGAGAAATCAGCACCGCGTGGCATCTGGCGTAATTCAGAGCGTGCGTTTTTCGAGTTCTTCGTGGTAATCGCTTGGTTTTGTACTTCAAAGACAAGATTACCGTCTTTATCAAGGTGGAAGAAATCGCTGTGTGAGTAGCTCATCATGGCTACCCCTTCGATTTCATCAACACGTCCATCTTCATTAATATCTGAAGGGATCGTTATTTTCCAATTACGCATATCAAACTTATCAGCGGGAACTGGATAAGACACACCGTTATTTGCAAACGACACAATAGGAACTGCTGATAGCAAAGCTATAATTTGAGTTCGGTTTGCTAGCGCACGGACTTCGTCAGCCACGACAGCAAAACCTCGACCATGCTCGCCTGCTCTCGCCGCCTCAATGGATGCATTCAGCGCAAGCAAGTTGGTTTGCTCAGCAATACCACCAATCACAGACACTATCGACTGAATGCTCTGTGTTTCATTGGCCATAGAACGAATATCATCCGACGTCGTACAAACTTGCTTCTCAAGATCACTGATGTACGTTTCGGTCACAGTGTTAATTTGCTTAGTCTCATCACTGGACACGGCCGCATCTTGCGCTGCTTCTGCCGCAAACTGTGAGTTCTTCTCGACTTCACTTGAAGCCTCGGACAATCCATTAATCGCAGAGACCACCTGAACCGTTTCATCGGTATGAACTTTCAGTACATCGCTGGTTTCCTTGCAGCCTTCTCGAATACTTAATACCTTGGTATCAAGATCTGAGTTCTTGAATTTCACGTCTTTAACCATCTCTTGCAAGCCAATGATGAACAAGTTGATGTCTTTGGCGATGTGTCCTAGGTCGTCATTACCTTTCTCTGCGAGCCTTTGGGTCAGGTCGCCATTACCTTGAGAAAGGTCGTGAACAATCTTACGCAATGACACGATTGGGCGGTAGAAACGATTCAGGAGTAAAATCATCAATATGACCGACCCCAACACACAGGCAATAATCAGCATTCGAGCATCCGACATCACACCATTCAGCTGATCGAGCGCAAGTTCAGGATCAATACTTGAAATCATGTACCACTCTTTCTGGCTGCCAATATCGACCTTCTTAGCCATCAAGATTCGCTGATTACCATCAATCACACCTTCAATGAATTGGTCCGGTCGTTCGATAGCTTCATTGAGTTTCATTAAGGCGTCAGCAGAAGATATATTGCTCTGTGGAAGCACGTTTTCTATTGTGGATGCAATTACCATCCCTCTCTCATCCACAATGATACCTTTGGCTTCGTAGATGCTATCTAGCTGTTTGAGCTGAGTTTCCAAATCATCAAATCGAATGTCTGCCATGATGACGCGATCTTGATAGGTGTAAGTCACACCAATCATAGGCACTTGAGTACTCTTAGTGAAAAACAGCTCACTAAAAGATAAACCTGATTTCAATTTCGCTTGTTGATACCAAGGACGAGTCGTTGGGTTGTATTTTTCTTTGATTCCAACACCGTTGGGGAAAGACTCTGAAGGACGAGAAGTGTAAGACCGACCATCATCAAAACCCACTACAATCTTGTCAATACCACCGAGTTTAGCGGCAAAATGCATCAGCGCTTCGTTTGGTACTTGGTATGGGGATTTCATGAACTCTTGTGCAACGGAATTGACCGTATCGATGGTGCGCTGGACGGTGCTTTCAATCTGATTAATTTCTATCGTTAACGAGTGATCAATCTCGTTATAAATCGTTTGGTTTACTTGATCAGTGGCCAGGCTAAGCGTAAACCAGTTCGTAAATGCCAAGGCACTGGAACTGACGATAGCGACCATCAAAATCAATTTTCCTTTAAACCCAAAAGACAGCTTAGAATCCTTAAAACTTATCATCCCTATCAACCTATACCTGTTATTCCCACCCAAACGAGACGGTCATTCCTTCTATTTTCAATGGTACGGTCAGCGAAACTCACCCATACCGCCCATAGTCACAATCACCAATTTAATTAATATTGTATGCTTAATTAGCTGGCATTTTCTGTGAGCGATCTTGATATATTAAAAGTAGTTAAAAACACCTTGTGACATAGTTATCATTTATGAATCTGGAATACACTCCGAGTATAGCCAAGCAAGGTGACACGAAAAAACGATCTAATTACAGATAGTTAACTTCCAACCTCACCAATATAGCGCTTCACTGAAATAACCTTGTCGACACGAACTCGTCGAATCAAAAACGAGCATCACCTCACATTTTCACTCTTTAACTATTCACTAAAGGCATTCAACCTCAAGATTCATTTGTAATACAATAACTCTTGATGTATGGTGTATTTGAATCATAACTTAAGTTCTTTCTGGATGCTTTTGTACAATTCGAAGTGGTAATTGAAGCGACTCGCTTTAAGGTCATTGAACACGCTTAATGTAGAAACTGTCGGGGGATCTCGTTAATCGTTATTCACTGGTATTGTTCATTTGTTTTTCCAGACGGCTAGTCCGAATACGCCCACATAGTCACCAGCTATGTGGGCTTTTTTTTATTTGTTGCTGATTACTCGGGTTTTAGTTATCGATCTAGGGCGCGAAGTGTCACCCATTATTGTCAGTTTTAGGTACTTGTTTGTGTAAAAATAGAGTGTCAGCTCCTGTCTAACAAAGCGCATCTACAACGATAGGTTTATGGTGGCGTAGAGCGTTGATATACATAATTAAAAGTCGAAACCGGTAAAGTTTGGATTGGATAGAACAACAAGAGTAAAAAAGTAGAACGAGAAAATTAATACTGATGACAGCTGGCTTTACGAGGGAGAGTGAAACCGTGGGAGCAAACTGGTATTAAGGATAAAACAGGGAGCGAGGATAAAACAGGATTATAGATAAGACTTGTTCAGATAAAAACGAACCTCGCTGAGGTATCGCCGCCTAAATGACAGGCAATACCCGAGCGAGGTCGTACGTCGATTACTTCTCTAGTTTAGCGAAGTAGTCGAAGATTACTGGTACGTCGTTGTTACCCATTCCTGCGTCAACAGCAGCTTGTAGGCTAGTTGCAGTACCTTGAGCAATTAGAGACTCAGTACCTAGCTCTTCACAAAGAGCAAGGAAGTAACCAAGATCTTTGTTAGCGTTAGCAACAGAGAAACCTAGCTTCTCTTCGCCGTCTACTGCGTAGAACTTACAGAATTGCATGAATGGTGAGTTAGATGGACCTGCAGACATGATGTCAAACAGTTGTTGGCCATCAACACCAGCGCGTTGAGCAACAGCGAAAGCTTGAGACATAGTCGCAACAGTCGTCATACCCATGAAGTTGTTTACAAGCTTAGTAACGTGACCAGAACCTAGAGCACCTAGGTGGAATACGTTTTCGCCTTGCTCTTCAAGAACAGGTTTAACTTTGTTGAAAGTTTCCATGTCGCCAGCAGCCATGATGTTCAGAAGACCATCTTTAGCGTGTGCAGGAGTACGGCCTAGAGGTGCGTCGATCATGCCCGCGCCTTTTTCAGCTAGAGCTGCGCCGATTTTCTTAGTAGAAGCAGGGATAGAAGTACCGAAGTCTACTAATACTGCGCCTTCTTTGATGCCAGCTAGAACGCCGTCGTCACCGTAAACGATTTTTTCAACAACAGCTGAAGTTGTAAGACAAAACTGAACGATGTCACTTGCAGCAGCTAGTTCTTTAGCAGAAGTGAATGCAGTTGCATTGCCGCGATCTGTAACGCGAGCAACAGCTTCAGCGCTTAGATCCATTACGTTTACGTGGTAGCCGCGCTTTTGTAGGTTTTCAACCATGTTGCCGCCCATAAGACCTAGGCCAATGAAACCGATTACAGGTTTAGTCATGTTCAAACTCCAAATATAGTATTGTATGATTATATGGTCATTATAATAACGACGTCTTTTCCGTTACGCAATAGTTTTAGGGTAATCCTTCAATGCTTAGACGCAAGTTGTGACGGGGATTCACTTTACGAGAAAATATGGTCACGCTTTGTACTTACAAGAGCGATATACCAATCAAAAAATAGCCTGTTGATGAAATAACGTACTCTAAATGTCATACGATTAATGAGAATAAGCCACTCCAATAACGATTATTAACCTGCCGTCCCTTTTTTCAGACAAGGTTAAGGCTGCCCACTGTCAGTAATTGACAAATTATTGGAAGACAGTCACTGCCCTAGCCTTGGTAAGGTTTACTGAACACGAGGTTTAAACCAAAGTTTTGTCGCCACTTACTAAGCCTGGCACTCTTGCTACTTAGCCTCTAACTAACCAACGCTACCTCTTCCCACCTTGTAGGCTACTGCCTGTTCTGTGCAAACAAAAAAACTCCGAGCTTTGGCCCGGAGTTTTTGGTATCTAGCTGCTAATTCAACGAATTACAGTTCAATTGAAACCGTTTCACCATCAACATTAAGCAGTAGCGTGTTGCCTTCAAGCTTGTGAGACACTTCAACTTGCTCACCTTCGTTCTTATTTGGAACAAGAAGCGTCAAGATGTTGTGCTCTTTAGAAGGCTTGAATTCCACTTCAACGTGACGGTGGATCTCAAGATCTTTGAACTCATATGGGTCTACTTCACCGAAACCTTCAACGTTCTTAACTGAAGTGATGTTATCAGCAGACTCATTGATGAAGTTCACGTCTAGGTGCGCTACTTCGCCACGGATAGTGAAAGACTTATCAGCCACTTCGTTTGCGAAAGTTGTGTGCATTAGCCAAGTCATGTCTTTCTCTTCAGAAAGCGTTGCCTTGTCTTGCATTACGAATACTTTACCTTGAACAAACCAGATCTTACGCTTGTAAGATTCGATTTCAGGAACGAAGTACTTGTAAGATGCCGTTGCGTCACCTTCAACCATCTTCACATCAGATTCTGTGTCGAAGTCAGAGATTGTACCGCCCGCTTCAATACAGAAACGATCTTGGTGGTTTTCGTAACCTGTGTTCTTGTTCTCGCCGTACTGACCTTTACCGCCAAATAGTGGCAGGTTTTTAGAGAACGTTTGACGACGCCATTTGGTGTGCATATCAACACCGAAACCACCGTAGTAGCCAGTGATTGACGCCAGCGTTTCACCGAATGCATGCAACGTGAATGCGTTTTGGTCACCGTGAGAGTGGCTGATTGAGCCAAACGGAGAACATTTGAATACCATGTGAATATGGTTATCACGTTCAGTCATCTTGTTGTGGAATGCAGCCCAACCAGTGATTGGGAATACTTTCAACAGAGGGTCGTTTGATGGTGCTTTCTCTTCTGGAGCATCCCATAGGAAGTTGAAGCGAAGATCATCGTAACCGAAGTCCCACCAGCCGAAGTTGTAGAACTTCGTATGAGCTTCAGTATCACGGCCTTTAAGCTGGTTGTAGTACCAAACGTACTCAGGTTTCTGGTTAACACCTGCGTAGTGCTTGATGTTGTAAGCCAGTTTTAGACCTGGGAAGTCACCAATTGAAGACTGGTCACAGAAGCTCGCACGTTTAGAGTGAACAGGCATGCAGTAAAGCGGAAAGTCACCTGTGTTTTCGTAGAATGTTTTATTGAACATGTCTACGCCACAGTATGCTTTCAATAGGTCGAATGCTTCACCTAGGAATGCAGTTTGCGTGTTCCAGTAGTCAGGACCTTCAGCCCAACCGCCGTCTTCACCGCCCCATGGTGGGTAGTGCACTGCGTAGTATTCTAATGCGTAGGCAATGTACTCGCCTGCTTTCGGGTGATCGTGATAAAGCGCGATACACGTTGGGATGATAGCAGAAGAGATAGAACGAACACCGTGGCTGTTTAGCGGGTTGTTCAGTAGATCAACCGTCACTTTCAGGTGGTGCATGATTTCGTCTAGACGCTCAATCAAAGCATCTTGAACTTGCTGACGCTCTTCGTCTGTGAAGTAAGCGTGTAGCCAGTCGTAACCCCAAGCCATTGCTGCGATAACACGGAACGCCGCTTCATCGTTGTAGCCACGAGAAGTCACACCTTCTGGATCGTACGTAGACAGTTTTAGAGTCCAAGCTTTCGCTTTTGCGATTAGCTCTTCGTCCTCTTTCACGATACCTGCAATTGCAAGGTTACGTGTCGCGTTCAGTGCCATTTGGCAATCAACGTACATTTGACGCCAGTAAGGACGCCACAAAGAAGCTTTGCCTACTGTTTCCGCAGGGTACGCTTGAGGCTCTTCAAAAGGTGCTGTCTCAAGGAACTTAACCGTAGAATTGTTGTAGAAATCATCAAACATGCAGTGAGCTTCATCAGCTTTCACTTTTGCTTTGAATTCTTCTAATTGATCAGCTTGAACAAGAAGACGTGGACGTGCTTCGCTCAAGTTGTCTAGGAATGATAGGTCGAAGTCACGTTTTTGTACTTCGATAGGGAGTAGGTCTACAAGATTACCTGCTGAAGTGTCATTCTCCAGCTTCATCTTCCTGATTGCATCAAGAGATTTTTGGTCGCTCATTCTAACTCACTTATATTCAAGTTGACTGAAAGGAATTAGCAACAATATACGTCTTATTGTAGGACAATTAAATCTGTTTCGATTCGATTGAACACTTTTTTACAGTTTTCGTGATTTAGGTCTGATGTTGTACTCCAGAGCAAGCGCTCCCTGTTATGCTGCTCGCCCCCAATCCATGCAGATGCTCCATCTTTGCAAAGCAAAAAAATGCGATGCCCTATCGAGCATCGCATTCTATTAAACATTTTCTACGTATTAGCTTTCAGTGACCGCTTTCGCTTGCTTGCCACCATCATCGACAGCTTTAACTAGCAGCATACCAACACCGCCAACTATCACACCACATAGGATGAAGACCAGACTTCCCCACATTGGGTTTGGAAGCATTGCCATCAGCATAATACCAACACCCGCTACTGCGATAAGTTTACCAAGCATCTCACGCTGTTTGTTGTCTAGTTTCTTCTGTTCCGCTGACTCAGCAACAAGTGGCGTTGCTAGGTTGCCGAAGAACTTATCAACGTCAGCCTGACGCTTCTCAGTTAATGGCTTGTAGAACAGAGTTGATAGGATGAAGAAACCACCTGTCAGAGTAATGTGCGCAACCAGACCGATAGCAACCTTAACATCAGACCATTCACGGCTTGTTAGTTCTTCCAGACCGAAGACTGACGACACCATTTCAGCATTAACAACGAAACCTACGTAATAAGAAACGAAACCACCGACAACTAGCGTACCCCAACCAGCCCAGTCCGGTGTCTTCTTAATAAAGAAGCCAAGGAACGCAGGAATTGTCATTGGGAAGCCGATAAGTGCGCCCACATACATCATTGTATCGAACAAGCTCAAACCTTTAAGCGAGTTAATGAACTGTGCGATAAGGATAATAGCGATACCAAACACGGCAGAAGTAATCTTAGAAACCGTTACAAGCTCTTTCTCTGTAGCGTTGCCTTTACGAACGATTGGTTCGTAGAAGTTCTTAACGAAAATACCTGAGTTACGGTTTAGACCAGAATCCATTGAAGACATTGTCGCGGCAAACATAGCAGCAACGAGAAGACCAACCATACCTGCTGGCATGTACTCTTGTACGAAGTATAGGTACGCAAAGTCACCCGCTTTCTTACCTGCTTCTGGGTAAGCTGCTGCTAGGTCGACACCTTGACCTGCAATGTACCAAGAAGGCATAAACCAGATGAATACACCACAAAGCATTAGCACACACGCCAGTAGCGCTGCTTTCTTCGCGTTCTTTGAGTCTTTAGCCGCAAGGTAACGGTAAGAGTTAAGCATGTTGTTAGTAATAGAGAACTGCTTAACGAAGATGAAGAATGCCCAAATACTGAAGATGCTTAGGTAGTTAATGTTGTTACCAGAAAGGAAAGAACCGCCTTCCGCTACTGGGAAGTTATTTACGATTTCACCAACACCGCCACCTTGAACAACAGCAACAACAGCACATGTCACGGTTACTGCCATGATGATAACCATCTGCATGAAGTCAGATGCGATTACCGCCCATGAACCACCTGTTACTGACATCGCCAATACAACCAAACCAGTAATCCAGATTGTGGCTGTCATGTCGAAGCCGAAGATACCAGAAGCGATGATTGCCAGTGCGTTTAGCCATACACCCGCAGAAACAACACTGTTCGGCATTGAAGACCAAGTGAATACTTGCTCGTTCGTCGTACCAAAACGCATACGAATAGCTTCGATTACAGTTACTACGCGTAGTTGACGGAATTTTGGAGCGAAGTATGCAAAGTTCATGAAGTAGCCAAATGCATTCGCTACGAAGATAACCGCGACGGCAAAACCATCGTTATACGCTTTACCAGCCGCACCGGTGAATGTCCATGCACTAAACTGGGTCATAAAGGCGGTTGCACCAACCATCCACCACAACATGTTACCGCCCCCGCGGAAGTAGTCACTGGTGGTACTTGTAAATGTTCTAAACATCCAACCTATCGCGATCAAGAATAGGAAATAAATGCCGACAATAATCGTGTTGAGTTCCATCGTGTATCCTTTGTCCGTTGTATTTTGTTACGAGGACTATAGGAAATCCCAAACTTTATTTGTAGTACAATAATCCAAATAAGTGATGGCAATCTTATTTTGATTGATTAAGTTAATTATATATATGACATAGGATGGAATATGGCCAATCCATTAAGGAAATTACTGGTGTTTGAGGTAAAAACTCAAAAAACCAAGACCAAAGAACATAATAACCATCAAAATCAAAGGCTTATAACAAAATGAGACTTTGCACACTTATTAACAAATACAACCAAACACATATAAATATAAAATTCTCAAAAATAATAAAAGCCAAACCAGAGCTGAACTCCCCCTCATTTATCACACAATAAACCAGTGTTTTTTATCTATTGAGAGTGGATAATTTCATTAGAATTCAACTTAAATTAATCCATATTGAAGCGGCATATCCTGTTCAAACGATGGCGGATTCAAAATATACAAAAATGAAAAATCATGGATGACGCATAATTATATGAGGGGAGTTCGAGTGTCTAAAAACGAATATCGAGCGTAATATTATTGTTATTTTGATGGTAAAGAGAACGACCGCTAGGCGTATACAAGAAGGAATTAACTTAAGAAGGAGCTAAAAGCGAGGATGAACCAAAACAGTGCCACACATGGTGCAACACGCTTTCTAAAAACAAAAAAGGCATGCACTTGGCATACCTTTTTGACTGGTTCAAATGAAGTTGAAAACCGTCTTTAGCTTGCAGTCGCCAAGCGGTGGTTAGCATCTTGCAAGTGAGCAGCTGACATTGTACGCGCTTTTTCACTGTCGCCAGCCATGATCGCTTCATAAATTCTGCGGTGTTCATTGATACATGTGCTGCCCTCTTCAGAAGAGTGCACGATGAAGTTCATGAACATGGTCGTCAGAATGTTGCCAAATGGCAGGTAGAAGTCGTTACCAGTTGCATTGAAGATCAAGCTGTGGAAACGAATGTCGATGTTTGTCCAGCTTTCTTGGTCAAATACTTCAGCAGCATCCACTTCTACCATCTTTTGAAAGATCTCTGAAAGCTCGATGCGTTGCTCAGCAGTTGCAAACCTTGCTGCCAATGCACATGCCTCTGGTTCAATCGCACGACGAAGGCCTAAGAACTGAGAACAGAATTGGTCTATGTCGGTTAGGCCGTCCATCCATTCAATCAGTTGAGGATCAAGAAAGTTCCAGTACGCACGGTCGACTACGCGAGTACCAATTTTTGGGCGCGACTCTAACAAGCCTTTAGAAGTCAAAAGCTTAACAGCTTCACGAAGCGCCGTTCGGCTGATACCAAATTGTTCACACAACGCCATTTCACCAGGAATAATAGAACCTTGAGGCAGATCGCCAGACAAGATCCCACGAGCTATCTCACGCGCTACTTGAACGTGCAGGCTGCGCTTCGAGCCCGAAATTGAATTAAAACAGCTAACCATAAGTTCACTTATTTTATATGTTATGTTTATGTATTATTTAAGGATCACTATAACAGTATTTCAACCTATCGCCAATTAAGTAAAATCTCAAACCCTAATAGCCTACTATTTTACTCAACTAATCAAACACTTAGAAAGCATCCAAATTCAGGCACTCAGAAACAATATGTTACACCACTCATAAATCCGTCATCAAAACGCATCGGTTCTGTCATCCTCGATTTCTATACTCCCTCCCCAACAAATCACTCAATTGGACTGAAATAATGAAACCGACAAAAACGAATCTTACGCTTAAAAGCGCTATTACTGCTGCGCTGATTTTTTCTGGTTCTGCATTAGCAATGGATACACGATACGAAGATCGTACTGGCAACTTGGTCGCGGATATTCCTCAAGACGAATCGCAATGGGTTGATCCAAACACGCTAATTTTTGCTTATACACCAGTTGAAGATCCAGCAGTATACGCTGATGTGTGGAGCGAGTTTTTGAGCCACCTTGAAAAAACAACGGAAAAGACGGTTCGTTTCTTTCCTGTTCAAAATAACGCAGCTCAAATCGAAGCTATGCGTTCAGGTCGTCTGCATATCGCAGGTTTCAACACAGGTTCTACACCACTAGCGGTTAACTGCGCAGGCTTTGCCCCATTCACCATGATGGCCGCGGAAGATGGCTCTTTCGGTTACGAAATGGAAATCATCACTCATCCGGGTTCTGGTATTGAAAACGTGGAAGATCTAAAAGGTAAAAATTTAGCGTTCACATCACAAACATCGAACTCTGGCTTTAAAGCACCTTCTGCCATTTTGGACGCGGAATACCAACTTCAACCTGACCGTGATTTCAAACCTGCATTCTCTGGTGCGCACGACAACTCTATATTAGGTGTGGCGCACAAAGACTACGATGCAGCAGCGGTAGCGAACTCAGTATTGAACCGCATGCTTTCACGCGAAGTGGTGAAAGAAGATCAAATCAAGAGCATCTACAAGTCTCAAACCTTCCCAACAACGGCTTACGGCACAGCGCATAACCTAACGCCAGAGCTGCAAGAGAAGATTCAAAAAGCCTTCTTCACTTTCGACTGGGAAGGCACAAAGCTTCAAGAAGAATTTGAGCGTAACGGCGAAGCGAAGTTTGTTCCAATCACTTACCAAGAGCATTGGGAAGTCATTCGCACTATCGATACAGCAAACAAAGTGTCTTACACCTGTAGCTAAACGACTCAAACGCTAAACCAGTACCACACAGATAAACCCGTAACACACACTAAAACTAGCTGCAGGTACATGTGCCTGCAGTTACTCACCACTTTCAGCGGTTTACTTCCCATTTCAGCCTCAGGCGAACGCTTAGTACACCGGTCTTATAGGAATACTATGTCTACTCTTACCCTAAAAGGGCTTACCAAGCACTACTCCAGTTCTGATAAAGCCTTGACCAACGTTAGCTTGTCGGTGAATGCCGGCGAAGTGGTTGGATTGATTGGCCCATCTGGTGCCGGAAAATCAACGCTTATTCGTTGTATTAACCGGCTCACCGAACCCACCAGCGGCGAAGTAATCTTTTCCAATACCAATCTAGAAACGCTTTCCAAGCGCCAACTAAGACAATCACGCCGCGAGATTGGGATGATCTTCCAAGAGTACGCGCTGATTGAACGTTTAACGGTAATGGAAAACGTGCTTTCAGGCCGTTTAGGGTATGTGAATTTCTGGCAAAGCTTCACTCGCCGCTTTCCAGAGTCGGATATCCAAGCAGCCTATGCCCTACTCGATCGTGTGGGGTTATTGGAACACGCAAATAAGAGAGCTGACGCTCTGTCGGGTGGTCAGCGTCAACGTGTTGGTATTGCCCGAGCACTCGCTCAGAAACCCAAGTTACTCTTGATTGACGAACCAACAGCGGCACTTGATCCACGTACGGCACGCCAAATCATGCGCTTGATTAGCGAAATTTGTTCTGAGCAACAACTTCCAGCCATCATTAATATTCACGATGTGCAGTTAGCCAAACAGTGGACAAAGCCACCTTTGATTTCAAGCCCATGGTTACGTTGGAGCTTGATCATCGTAGTCGCGGTTTACTTGTACCTAGCGACACAATCAGTTGATGTCAATTGGGCTCGTATCTACGAAGGTAGCGAGCGTGGTTTACAGTTCATTATGGCCTTCATGAACCCAGATTTCAGCGGACGCTGGGACAACATATATCAAGGCTTAATTGAAAGTCTGACCATGACACTTACCTCAACGGTCGCTGGTGTGATTCTTTCTATTCCATTTGGGCTTGGTGCAGCAAAGAACTTAGCACCAACGCCAATCTACCTATTTTGTCGTGGATTCATTTCTATAGCCCGAAGCTTACAAGAGATCATCGTCGCTATTTTATGTGTTGCGCTATTTGGCTTTGGCACCTTTGCTGGTTTTGTCACGCTAACCTTCGTGACCATAGGCTTTCTTGCAAAACTGTTTGCTGATGAAATCGAAGCCATTGACCCTGCGCCACTCACTGCAATGCGTGCGACTGACGCAAGCTGGCTACAACAAGTGAATTACGCCATTCAAGCACAAGTTATGCCGCGCTTTATTGGCCTTTCGATGTACCGACTTGACATCAACTTCCGTGAGTCTGCCGTGATTGGCATTGTTGGCGCAGGTGGTATTGGCGCAACATTGAATACAGCAATGGACCGCTACGAGTACAGCGCCGCAGTCGCTATCCTATTGATTATTATCGTGATCATGATGTTGTGTGAATATCTATCGACCATCATCCGTAAGCATGTGCAGTAAGGAACGACCAATGAGCACGCTAAATGACACACCTTCAATCGCCATGAATCATACCCAATGGCAGCGTTACGACAGTAAACAGAGTCTGATGCTTTGGATTGGCTGGCTTTGCTTTGTTGCTTTGACCGTTTTTGCATGGCAAGTCATGAACAAGGATACGATTTGGTACTTTGTGACTGACTCACCAAATCAACTTGCTGATATATCTTCACGTATGTGGCCGCCGAGATGGAGCTACTTAGATTCACTTTGGAGCCCGTTGTGGGACACCATTAACATCGCGACACTTGGCACATTGTTGGGGATCGTACTGGCGTTTCCGGTTGCGTTCTTAGCGGCACGTAACACGACACCAAGCATGACGTTTATCAGACCTATTGCGCTCTTTATCATCGCGGCAAGCCGTTCAATTAACTCTTTAATTTGGGCTCTTCTGTTAGTGGCGATCATCGGCCCAGGCTTGTTGGCGGGTATTATCGCGATTGCCCTACGCTCGATTGGTTTCGTGGCTAAGTTGATGTACGAAGCAATTGAAGAAGTGAACGCAACACAAATGTCAGCGATTCAATCGACGGGCGCATCTCCGCTGCAAGTGTTGAACTACGGCATTCTTCCTCAAGTGATGCCAAGCTTTATCGGCACGAGCTTGTTTCGTTGGGATATCAACATTCGGGAATCTACAGTATTAGGATTAGTAGGCGCAGGCGGTATCGGTTTGAAACTGCAAGAATCAATGGCGATGCTGGCATGGCCTCAAGTGACTGTGATTTTCTGTGCGATTCTCGTGACGGTTGTCTTCTCAGAATGGTTGGCTGCCAAAGCTCGAAAAGCCCTCATCTAAATAATAAAACAACGTCAAATTGACGGTTAGCTAAGATCAAAGCCTACTCACAGAGTAGGCTTTTGTTTGTTGAGGTGTTACGGACAAACTCACGCTTAGAAGCGCACTTCATTAACGACCGTCCCTACCCCTTCAATGGTAACACTCACTTTGTCTTTATCGGATAACGCAAACGTTCTGCCCGGTGTGCCCATAAAAATAAGATCGCCCGGCTTAAGGGTAAAATAGTGACTCAAGTAGCTAACCACTTTTCGAGGCTTGTGGATCATGAACGAGGTACTTTCTTGCTGCACAACCTCTCCGTTAACACGAGTGGTCAGTTGCACCTTGTTATAATCGATGCCACGAACAATCGTATTACCAATCGGCCCAAAGCCGTCGGATGCTTTCGCTCGTAACCATTGTAAATCCGTGCCTTGCCAGCTTCTTTCTGTAATATCGTTACCCACAGTGACACCAAAGATCGCTTGTTCGGCTTCTTCTTCATTGGCTCGGCTAAGCTCCTTACCAATCACGACCACCAGCTCTCCTTCAAAGTGGACGTTCTTCGCTTTAGGTGGCATTTGAATCACTTCGCCTGTCAGGATTAAAGAAGAAGGAAGTTTAAGAAACATAGGGGGCGGCGCATTGGCAGGTGATGCTAGGTGACTGGCGAAGTTCATCCCTACCGCAAACACCTTTTCAGGCTTGATAGGCAATAATACTTCGACAGACTCAAGAGGAATCGAGGTTTTTGCGACGGCATACTCACCGAAGATGTCACCGCTGATAGGTAACACATCGCCTTTATCTAACTTCCCATAACTGATTTTGTCTTGATATTGATAGCGTACGAATTCCTTGATGCTGTTCTTAACTACGGTTTCCGCATTGACATAAGCAGCGCTTGAAATCATCAATACCGCCATTAATCCTTTCATACTTGATTCCCTTGTCGATTAATCTCCAATCTAAACTCTAGTCCACTCTGGTTATCTTCGGCCTACTCTGGTTATCTTCGAGCCACTCTAATTCCCCACGGTCAATTCCAGTACGCGTGAAAGAGTGACTCTCAAATCACATACATAAAAAAACCGAGCAACTCGCAACGAGTTACTCGGTTTGACTTATTTCCGATATTCTTTGTCATCGACATTAGTTTCGTTCAGTTATTTAGATGCGAGCACCCTACCAACCGAACATGACGTGGCACTTCGTTCCCGCAAAGCACCACATCAGCACATACCGTCATTAAACGATATATGTTGATCATTTACAGTTGAGCAAATGATCCTTCCCACGAGTATGTCTCACCAGCAAACTCAACAGTGTGAGTTGCTTGCTGCGCGTCTTCAGCTTGGTTTGAAATACCGTAGTGGTAAGTGTTGCCAGATGTCGTTTGAATACGCACAACAGTCCCGACACTGTTATGACCAACAACAGACACCGATTTAACCAGACCACGAGCGCCTACAGAGGCTTCGATAGACTCGTTAAAGTAACCGTGTGTTTCCAATACAGAAGCAAACACATGGTTTTGACCAGACTGACGTAAGATGAACGCAGGCTCACTCTTAAGATTGAAGTCTGGATCGTTAGCACCAGTGCGAGCAAAGATAACTTCGCTGCCCACATTAGCGCTGGTTACTAGGCTGTAGTAGCTGCTGTCATGTAGCCAGCTTACTAGAGAACCTTCTTCGTTCACTTTGCCTGAAGCCACGTTCCATAGGTGTTGGTAACCGTTGTCTTCACCTAGTGGCTTAAGCGTTTTTTCCATGTTGTAATCGAAGTCAGTACGGATGATTTGACCAGAGTGGTGAACTGGTAAGTCGTACTGGTGCTCAGCGTCAGCTTCGATGCGGTAAACATCAATCACTAGCGGCTTTTCGAACTCAGGAAGATCTGCAAGAATCACGCTGCGCTGCATGTCTACGCCAGTGTAGTACTCAGAAATCGTGCCGCTCATACCTTGTAGAGACTGATCGTCTGCTACGAAGAAGTGCTTCTGACCAAACTTAGACTCAGCCAATGCTGTGTTGAAGTTGTTCTGGGTTTTCTGATCAACCGTTACTGTGTTGTGAGCAACCGTCTGCTTACAGTAAGACTTGTTCTCTGGAATGTAACGACCACCAAACTTAGGCTCAACGTTTACCCAGCGACCAAAGCCGTAATCGTGCAGCACTTCGTGGCCACGGTTGAATACGCTTAGATGCAGGCCGTCGTAGTGACCGTGGTCTAGCGCAGAGTGGTACTGGTGGTCGCTGCCGTGTTGACCAAACCAAATCAACGCCATGGTATCTGCGGTCTTAGGGTCGCCGTCTTTTTCGTCACGGTGACGAAGAATGCTTACGCCGCCTTTTTCACCTTCAGGGCCATCCGTTACAAACAGGCTACCCCAGTTGAATGCTTTGATGTCGTCTGCTGCATCAACCGCATCAGACAGTGTTTTACCAGAAGCATGAACCCAAACGTCTTGTTGGTGATCAGCCATACCAAGCAGAGTTTCAGTCTGCTCGTAACGGTGGTAACACACAGACGTCGCCATGATCACGCCTTCATCGTTGATAGAGATCGTCTTCGATGAATCGTTCAGAGCTGGCAATGTGCCGTCTGGGAAGGCTGTTTTGAATACAGAGTAAGAGGTTGTCTTGATCACTGAATCGTTAAATTGGTAAATACCGACCTCTGGTTGACGACGTTCAATCGCTTCTGCGAATAGGTAGATTGGACGCAGAGAGAAACGGTGGTAGTAAGGACCTTCCATGTAGTAGCCGTCTGGCGAGAACAGTTGATCAAGTTGCGCTAAGAAACCGCCGCTTACTTTGTCCAGTTTTAAGCCGTACAGTGCTTTGTCTACTGACTCTTGGTCGTTGATCGCGTAACCACAGATGCCAACCGCAGCCACAGCCCATAGACCGTGGTTGTGTACGATGTCGAAGTCATGACCGTAAGTCACGACGAATAGGTCGATCATTTGCTTAAACAAGTCGTTTTCGATCAGTGTTTTTTGATCTTCAGAAATCGTGTGGTAAACACAGCTATACGCACACGAAGCGTACAGCATCCACATGTTTTCATTCAATGTTTGGTGGAAGATCTTACCCGGTGGGTTAGTGTCACGGCTTGTGTTGCTCTCTAACGTTGGGTAAACCTTCGCGTACGCAGTTAGCATATCTACGATGTAATCACGGTACTTCGATTCCTCAGTGATAAGGAACAAACGACCCGCTAGATCCATGTGGATGTAGTTTTGCTTATGACGGTTATGTTCGTAACCGCCGCCTTCACCATGACCTGGTACTTCAATGCCAACTTCAGCCATGTAAGCGTCAGTTTGTTTAATGTCACGAGTCAGTGCGTTACCTAAAAGGCTATCCTTGCCAAGTTCTTTACGAAGCTCTGCTGCTTCATCAAAGTTAAGTAAAAGTGGTTGATAGCTCATTATTATTTCCCCTGCTCTGCAGTGCTAAGTTCTTCTGAATTTGTTTCTTGTAGAGTTGTCTCTACTGAGTAGAAGCCTGTCCAGCTGTATACTTTGCCGTTCAGTTCTACCTTGTGTTCTGTGCTGTCAGTCGCGCCAAGTTGGTTGCTGATCATCACTGTCACGTTTGATTTCTCTGTGCTGATTTCGATGACTGAACCCACATTTGTATGCGCGACAACCTTGATGTTTTTCACAACGCCGCGAGCATTGACTGATTGCTCGAACTCTTCGTTGAAGTAACCGTGCGTTTCTAGAACAGAAGCGAACAGTGTTGTTTCACCCTTGCTACGTAGAATGAAAGCAGGCTCTGAGCGTAGGTTGAAGCTTGGGTCATTCGCGCCAGTGCGAGTAAAGATAACTTCAGCATTGTCGTTAGACGTTGCACCTAACCATGTGTAGTAGGTGTTGTTTTGTAGCCAGCTCACAAGTGCCGTGCCATCCACATCACCGCTTGCTACGTTCCATAGGTGTTGGTAACCGAAGTCACTACCCAGCGTGTTCAACTCTTTGTTCGCTTGGTATTCAAAGTTAGTACGAACAATCTGACCGACATATTGGTGCGAGTAATCGTATTGGTGTTCGCCTTCGCCACCTTTCTCAGAATCTAAACGGTAAAGATCCAATAGTAGCGGAGATTCCAACTCTTCAAGATTTAGCATGAACACGCTGCGTTGCATGTCAAAACCTTGGTAGTGATCGTTAGCAAACGCACTCATCCCGTTGATTTGCTCGTCTTCTACTTTGAAGAAGTGTGGTAAGCCGTGTACGGCGTCTGCACGTTCAACATCAAAGTTGTTTTGGCATTTTTCATCAATCGTTACTGCATTGTGAGCAATCGTTTGACGAGCGTAAGATTTGTTTTCATCTAGGTAGCGGCCACCAAATTTTGGCTCCACGTTAACCCAACGACAGAAACCGTATTCACGTAACACTTCTTGACCGCGGTTGAAGAAAGAAATACCCAGCGTATCGAAGTTGCCGTGACCCATGCCGTGTTGACCGTAGTTCATCACTAACTGAGAAACGTCGCCTTTCTTATCCTGCATACGAATAAAGCCTTGTGCGCCGTTGTGGCCTTCAGGACCTTCGTTCAATTCAACACTTGGCCAGAAAGGCATGCCGATTTCTTGCTCAGCAGACGCCGCTTCATAAGCTTTAGATAGCTCAAGACCACATGGGTGCATCCAAACTGCGTCTTGAATCTTCGCCATACCAAGAATGTTTTGGTCAACGCCGTTTTCAGATGAGTAATGTTTGCTGTAAACGCTCACTGCCACCTGAACACCCATGTCTGTAATGCCCATTGTGCGAGATGCATCGTTCAGAGCTGGGAATTCACCGTTCGGGTACGCTGTCGCCAGCATCGCTTGTACCGTGTTACCAATCACACCACCTTTGTAGTTGTAGATATCCACTTCAGGCATATGACGGTGAATCACTTCCGCGAATACACAAGTTGGGCGAATCGCGTAACGGTGGTAGTAAGGACCTTCCATGTAGTAGCCAGAAGGTGCAAACAGTTGAGAGATTTGCGCTAAGAAACCGCCAGTGTCGTTACGGTCAATGCCGTAGACTGACATTTCAAGGTACTCACGCTTACCAAGAGCAAGACCACAGATACCTACAGCGGCTACAGCCCAAATACCATGATTGTGGATACGGTCAAAGTCATGTGCGTATTTCACTGTGAACATTTCTAGCATTGGTTCGAAGATACGAGACTCAATGTTGTCACGTTGCTCTTGTGTCAATGTTGAAGCAATACAAGAGTAAGCCAAGCTTGAGAACATTAACCAGCAGTGTTCGTTCAAGATTTGGTGGAACAAACGACCGGTAGGGTTAGTGTTTTTCTGTACGTGGAAATCAAACGTTAGGTATTTGTCTGCGTACTCTTCTAGTAATTCTGTAACAAAGTCAGCGTACTTTTGCTCTTTAGTGATCAAGAACATGCGACCAGCTAAATTCATGTACGTGTAGTTTTGCTTATGGCGGTTGTGTTCATAACCACCCGCTTCTCCATGACCAGGAACATCAATAGGTAAGCGCATGAACGCTTCTAGGTCTTTCGCGTTCGCTGCAATGGTTTTACCCATTAAGCTAGAACGGCCTACTTCAAGGTGAAGTTGCTCTATTTCAGCTTCAGTCAACAATACTGGTTTAGTCGTCATATTCTTTGCCACCCTCAATAAAGAGTTTATCTGCTTAAACTTTGATTAAATTTTCAAACTCCATATAAAGTAATACAATATGAGCTTTAATTATAGCTATTCAGTGCGAAATGATGAGTAGAATCACATAAATCACTGTAAGTCATTGATGTAGATAGTGAATGGCGAATAACAGGCGTTTGTTAAGTTGTTGATTTATTTAGGCTATATAAAGTATCACTTGATCGTCATCACACAATTCTAGATATATTGTATTACAATTGAAGTCATTACCTTATGATGAACACAGTTAAGTAACACTTAAAAGATTTAAACAGATTAGGAGATACACAATGAACTCTTTCTTTATTCTAGATGAAAACCCATGGGAAGAACTTGGCGGCGGCATTAAGCGTAAAATCGTTGCTTACACTGACGATCTTATGGCTGTTCATCTATGTTTTGATAAAGGCGCGATTGGCCACCCTCATACTCATGAGATTCACGACCAAATCGGTTACGTAGTTCGTGGTAGTTTCGAAGCTGAAATCGAAGGCGAAAAGAAAGTGCTTAAAGAAGGCGATGCTTACTTTGCTCGTAAACACATGATGCACGGTGCGGTTGCTCTAGAGCAAGACAGCATCCTTCTTGATATCTTCAACCCTGCGCGTGAAGATTTCCTAAAATAATGAATAGCGCAACCTCAGTTGCTAAGGTAAGCATATGAAATCATTAAACATCGCGGTCATTGGCGAGTGCATGGTTGAGCTACAAAAGAAACAAGACGGGCTTAAGCAAAGTTTTGGTGGCGATACACTAAATACAGCACTTTACCTGTCACGCTTAACTAAAGAGCAAGATATCAACACCAGCTATGTTACGGCATTAGGCACTGACCCATTCAGTACTGACATGTTAGAAAAGTGGCAATCAGAAGGTATCGATACTAGTTTAATTGCTCGACTTGATCACAAACAGCCAGGGCTTTATTACATCGAAACCGATGAAACTGGTGAACGTAGCTTCCATTACTGGCGTAGTGATGCTGCTGCAAAATTCATGTTTGACCAAGAAGACACTCCAGCTCTGCTTGATAAGCTATTCTCTTTTGATGCGGTTTACCTAAGTGGTATTACGCTAGCTATCCTGACAGAGCATGGACGTACACAGCTATTCACCTTCTTAGACAAATTTAAAGCGCAAGGCGGCCAAGTATTCTTCGACAATAACTACCGTCCAAAGCTTTGGGAAAGCCAACAAGAAGCGATTTCTTGGTACTTAAAAATGCTTAAGTACACAGATACAGCACTGCTTACGTTCGATGATGAGCAAGAGTTGTACGGCGACGAAAGCATTGAACAGTGCATTGCACGTACGTCTGAGTCTGGTGTGAAAGAGATCATCATTAAGCGCGGTGCAAAAGACTGTTTAGTTGTTGAAAGCCAGGGCGCTCAATACGTTGCACCAAACCCAGTAGACAACATCGTTGACACGACAGCGGCTGGAGACTCGTTCAGCGCAGGTTTCCTTGCTAAACGCTTGAGCGGTGGCAATGCTCGTGATGCAGCGTTTGCTGGTCATATTGTGGCAGGAACCGTAATTCAGCATCCAGGTGCGATTATTCCGCTAGAAGCGACGCCTGATCTGTCTCTATAATTAGATACTTTATATATTAATCAAGGGCTTGCTTTTTTAAGCAAGCCCACAATTAACGTGAGAAAGAATTCATGACTACATTAAATGAACAACTAGCAAACCTGAAAGTAATCCCTGTAATCGCGATCAACCGTGCTGAAGATGCTATCCCCCTAGGCAAAGCACTCGTTGAAAACGGCATGCCATGTGCAGAAATCACACTACGTACGGAATGTGCAATCGAAGCGATTCGCATCATGCGTAAAGAATTCCCAGACATGCTAATCGGTTCGGGTACTGTACTGACTAACGAGCAAGTTGACGCATCTATCGAAGCTGGTGTTGATTTCATCGTTAGCCCAGGTTTCAACCCTCGTACAGTTCAATACTGCATCGACAAAGGTGTTGCGATCGTACCAGGTGTTAACAACCCAAGCCTAGTTGAGCAAGCATTGGAAATGGGTCTTCGTACGTTGAAGTTCTTCCCGGCTGAGCCTTCAGGCGGTACTGGCATGCTTAAAGCACTAACTGCGGTTTACCCTGTTAAATTCATGCCTACTGGTGGCGTGAGCTTGAAGAATGTAGACGAATACCTATCTATCCCTTCTGTACTTGCGTGTGGCGGTACTTGGATGGTTCCAACTAACCTTATCGACGAAGGTAAATGGGACGAGCTAGGCAAACTAGTACGTGATGCAGTTGAACACGTTAACGCTTAATCTGTTTTAGATTTGCTGATAAAGCCTCACTTCGGTGGGGCTTTTTGTTGTCTACGCTTTAGCTTACCGCTCCCACTAGGCGTTGGTATGGTCATTTACACTCAAGCGCTAATATATGCTAAAGCCCCTAGCTTTTGTCGTACAAACCTATCTACATCTAATTCACCACGCTACATCTAATTCACCACGAACCACTTTAACTTTCTCCTAAGCGCTCCACCACTTCCCCCTACTTATTGACCACTTTAATTCACCATTGCTAGGCCCCAACTCTCAAATGAGTAGCCAGCTTGCATTTTAAGAGCACTATTCGAACAAAATACTAGTTACCTTCACTGATATTGAAATCAAAAGAAACTATGGGCGGTGCTACAGCTCATAAGAATCAAATAATCAAATAATCAAATAATCAAATAAGCACTTAAAAACAACAAGCTACCTCTGCGTTAACCACGTGATGGTTGATAATTATGTCGTAATTTTAATTATGAGAGCTGTCGCAAAATTGGGCTCATTTGTAGCACATTTGTTACGGTTATAACTAAAGTCTTATGGGTGACCTCTGTTATTGTTTTTTGGTTTATATTGTAATACATATGTACATTTATTGGGTCGTTAAACATCAAACAAAACCAAAATTAGATGCCAATTAAAATCATTAAAAACAATAACTTAATTTAGCCACTAATATTAAAGAAAAAATCAATGCGACCTAGATCATACTAAAGACATATTGTAGTACAAATAAACCTTTGTACGCGTTAATCTAAGCCCAGTTAATTATGATATTTAAAAGGCTGAAAAGATGACTATTGATACTTTTGTTGTTCTCGCCTACTTCTTCTTTTTAATCGCGATTGGTTGGATGTTCCGTAAGTTCACCACCTCAACAAGTGATTACTTTAGAGGGGGCGGCAAAATGTTGTGGTGGATGGTTGGTGCAACTGCCTTTATGACACAGTTTTCAGCATGGACGTTTACAGGTGCCGCAGGACGCGCGTTCAATGACGGTTTCGTTATTGTAATCCTATTCTTAGCCAATGCTTTTGGCTACTTCATGAACTATATGTACTTCGCTCCAAAGTTCCGCCAACTTCGTGTGGTAACGGCGATCGAAGCTATTCGTCAGCGCTTTGGTAAAACGTCTGAACAGTTCTTCACATGGGCAGGTATGCCGGACAGCCTTATCTCTGCAGGTATCTGGCTAAACGGTCTAGCTATCTTTGTAGCAGCGGTATTCAATATCCCAATGGAAGCTACCATTGTGGTAACGGGTATGGTTCTAGTATTGATGGCAGTAACGGGCGGCTCTTGGGCGGTTGTTGCTTCTGACTTCATGCAAATGCTTGTAATCATGGCCGTGACAATCACTTGTGCGGTAGCAGCTTACTTCCACGGTGGCGGCTTAACTAACATCGTTGCTAACTTCGACGGCGACTTCATGTTAGGTAACAACCTAAACTACATGAGCATCTTCATCCTTTGGGTTGTATTCATCTTCGTGAAGCAGTTCGGTGTAATGAACAACAGCATCAATGCTTACCGTTACCTATGTGCAAAAGACAGTGAAAACGCACGTAAAGCGGCAGGCCTAGCATGTATCCTTATGGTTGTTGGCCCACTAATTTGGTTCCTACCACCTTGGTACGTAAGTGCATTCATGCCTGAGTTTGCGGATCAATACGCATCAATGGGCGATAAAGCGGGTGATGCTGCTTACCTAGCATTCGTACAAAACGTAATGCCTGCAGGTATGGTTGGTCTTCTAATGTCTGCAATGTTCGCTGCAACGATGTCTTCTATGGATTCAGGTTTGAACCGTAACGCTGGTATCTTCGTGATGAACTTCTACAGCCCTATTGTTCGTAAAAACGCGACACAAAAAGAGCTGGTTATTGTAAGTAAGCTAACAACCATCATGATGGGTATCATCATTATCTCGATTGGTTTGTTCATCAACTCTCTACGTCACTTGAGCCTATTCGACATCGTAATGAATGTTGGTGCATTGATTGGCTTCCCAATGCTTATCCCTGTACTACTTGGTATGTGGATTCGTAAGACGCCAGACTGGGCGGGTTGGTCAACACTAGTTGTAGGTGGTTTCGTTTCTTACATCTTCGGTATTTCGCTTCAAGCAGAAGACATCGAAAACCTATTTGGTCTAGAAACAGCCCTTACAGGCCGTGAATGGAGCGACTTGAAGGTAGGTCTAAGCTTAGCAGCTCACGTAGTGTTCACGGGTGGTTACTTCATCCTAACGTCTCGCTTCTACAAAGGCCTAACGCCAGAGCGTGAGAAAGAAGTTGACCAACTATTCACTAACTGGAACACGCCGTTAGTAGCGGAAGGTGAAGAGCAGCAGAACCTAGATACTAAACAGCGTTCAATGCTTGGTAAGCTTATCAGCACGGCAGGTTTCGGTATCCTCGCAATGGCTCTGATTCCAAACGAACCAACAGGACGCTTATTGTTCCTACTATGTGGTTCGATGGTACTAACCGTTGGTATCCTTCTGGTTAACGCATCTAAAGCTCCAGCTAAGATGAACAACGAGTCAGTTGCTAAATAGCTAAACAGCTAAACAGCTAAACAGCTAAACAGCTAAACAGCTAAACAGCTAAACAGCTAAACAGCTAACAAGATAAACCACAATGAAGCCCATGTTATTCGATAACATGGGCTTTTTATTTGCCTTCGCTTTATCAAATTAGAATATGAAACGCATCTCGATTAATGCTCACAAACCATAGAAATGCCTATCTCCTGCCCTCGTTTTATCTTATTTTCCAACCTTTCCAATGGTTTGATCTCTTTCTCAGATTGTTTCTGTTACTTTGAATGACAACACAAACACAACAGATAATTACAATGAAAAAAACATCACTATTACTTGCTTCCATTGCTCTGACACTTTCTGGTGTCGCACAAGCTGACCAGTTAGAAGACATTCAAAAATCCGGTACCCTTCGTGTGGGCACCACTGGCGACTATAAGCCATTTTCTTACTTTGATGGTAAAGGCTACTCTGGCTACGATATCGATGTTGCACAGCACATCGCGGAGCAATTAGGCGTTGAATTGAAGATTGTTCGTACCACATGGAAAGATCTGCTGACCGACCTAGACGACGATAAGTACGACATCGCGATGGGAGGCATTACACGTAAAATGCAGCGTCAGCTAAACGCAGAACAAACTCAAGGCTACATGACGTTTGGTAAGTGTTTCTTAGTCGCTAAAGGTAAAGCAGAAAAGTACAACAGCATCGAGAAAGTGAATCTATCTTCGGTCCGTGTTGGCGTAAATATCGGTGGCACTAACGAGATGTTTGCAGATGCTCATTTACAGAATGCAAGCTTCACTCGCTACGAAAACAACTTAGATGTACCGCAAGCCGTTGCGGAAGGCAAAGTTGATGTAATGGTGACTGAAACTCCGGAAGGCCTATTCTACCAAGTGACGGACGAACGCCTTGAAGCAGCTCGCTGTGAAACACCATTTACCAACAGCCAATTCGGCTACCTCATTCCTAAAGGTGAGCAACGTTTGCTGAACACTGTGAACTTCATTATGGATGAGATGAAACTGAAAGGTGTTGAAGAAGAGTTCCTGATTCACAACTCTCTTAAATAATTTTCTAAAGTTTTAGATAAAAAATAGGCCAGCATTGCTGGCCTATTTCGTTATGGTTTAATGTTTCGCTTTAACCGTGAGTTATCACATTTTGCTGCACAAGCGCGTCCAGAATATCTGAAGGCATAGTACCGCTTAACGTCAACTGAGGTGCGAGGTCTTCAACCACTATCACTTGCTCTGTGGTACCTAGGCCATCAGGATTGATGGTTAACTCAACATCATTCCCTTCTAACTTGGCATCAACATGCTGCAACAATGTGGTCATATTCACATTCGCGTCTTTCAGTTCAGGTAATACTTCACGCAAGTCAATCTGGTCACCTTCGGCTAAATTGAAGTCAGTGATCGTATCTTCGACACCATCCTCAATGTTCAGCCAGACAAATGAATCCATACCATCACCACCGGTCAGGATGTCTGAGCCTCCACCACCGATCAGGGTGTCGTTTCCATCGCCACCAACAAGCGTATCATCTCCTGAACCGCCCTCAAGACGATCATTGCCAGATCCACCAGTAAGGTTGGTATCAAAGCTACTCGCTAAAAGTTGCACATCCTCTGTTTCAGAAGACAGATCGAGGTCTCTTGGGTTCGCGACAATATTGAGGTTGAGATCAATGTTTTGAGATATCGCAATATCGTTATTGTCCGTTTCCTCAGATACCGCCTCAACCTTCAATGTGTAGTTACCAGGAGTTAACGGCTTACCAACGGATGGTTGCTCGACGAGTCTGAGACTATCAATCGCATCAGCCGTCGCTATCCAAGTGTCACCTACTAGCGAAACTGCACCCGCATCACTGGTTACGTCAACACCGTCCGGAACATCACTGATCTTCAGCGTCAACTCTTCAGTAATATCCGTCAATGCAGCGACAATTCCGACTAAAGCGACTCCACTATTAGCGACCACTGATGAGCTCGTTGTAATGTTTCTCACGTAGTTGAATGCCGGGTCAATCAACAAGGTTGGCGCATTCGCCACTGGTGTCACCGCGATGTTATAAACAACCGGTGCCGTTTCAATAGCGATACCAGAAGGATTACCGCTGTCTTTGGCGGTGACCTCTAAGCCGATGTTGTTGGTTGGAGCCAAGCTTGCATCAAGGTAAACCCCATTCGGGCTGGTCGGTGTGTCAATCAAGGCATTCAGATCGCTCAGCGTCCCTACTAACGTCACCGAACCACTATTGTCACCATTAACGGTCACACTAGTACCAGCAGGTAATGATACGGAAAGTGTTCCGTAATCAACGGTCAGCGTTACTGTCATCAAGTCATTAGCAAAACTATCGACATAATCAGGGTCACTGACATTAATACCACTAAGCAGTTGTCCTGCGTCTTCATCAATCAACGTAGTGACACTGTCACCATTAACAACAGGAGTATCGTTCACTCCTTGCACCACGGCAGTGATTTCAGCGGTATCGGTTAGGAAATCATTAACGCCATTCGTTGTCCCGTCATCCTCTACGGTATAAGTAAACTTAACATCACCGTTGTATTCATCTGCTGCGGTAAATACCCAGTAAGGGCCAGTAATCGTAGCATCATCTGCCCCACCGACGTTTTCAAAGCGTTGCAGTGTGCCTTGGCCTTGATCGAGCACCAGATTAGTCACGGTAATCGTGTCATTTTCCGGATCGGTCGTCGCTGCAATCAAATCCTCTTCCTTGATGATCAATTGACCTTCTTCGAGGATGGTGCCCAAGTCGATATCCGTAGCATCTGGTTGATCATTCACTTCCGTCACGACAGCACTGATCTCAGCACTGTCGGTTAAGAAGTCATTGGCGCCATTGGTGGTACCATCATCCTCTACGGTATAAGTGAATTTCACGTCGCCGTTATATTCATCCGCAGCGGTAAATACCCAGTATGGACCTGTAATCGTCGCATCATCCACGCCACCTACATTTTCAAAGCGTTGCAGTGTGCCTTGACCTTGATCGAGCACCAGATTCGTCACGGTAATCGTGTCATTTTCTGGGTCTGTCGTCGCTGCAATCAAATCCTCTTCCTTGATGATCAACTGACCTTCTTCAAGGATGGTGCCTAGGTCGATATCCGCTGCGACAGGTGCATCATTCACTTCCGTTACGACGAGGCTAATTTCAGCACTGTCGGTTTGGAAATCATCCACGCCATTGGTTGTGCCATCATCGATAATGGAGTAATTGAATTTAACATCGCCGTTAAAATCGTTGTCGGCGACAAATAGCCAGAATGGACCGGTAATCGCTGCGTTGTCAGCGCCACCAGCATTTTCAAAGCGCGTTAACTGACCTTGTCCCTGAGTCAGGGTGACACCTGTTACCGTGAGGTTGTGGTTTTCAGGGTCAGAACTTGCTGCAATCAAATCACCTTCAACAATGACTATCTGACCATCTTCAGCAATCGAGCCTAAATCAACGTCTGTCGCGATAGGCGCGTCGTTTACTTCCGTCACCTTAATCGTGAAAGTCGTCTGGTTAGTCTGTGCAGTATTCGGATCCGCTGGGTCAATAAGACCATTGTTACCGCCGTCATCGAGTGTTGCGTTGATTGTCACCAACCCACTCTGGTTGAGGTAGTTCTGGTCTGGATCCGGCTTAAAGGTCACCGCACCATTGGTCAATGCCGTATTGATGTCAGCTTCTTTACCGGTGATGACCAGTGAACCGTCAGGTTGCAGTACAAACGTCACATCTGGAGAACTTGTAAACTCAAAGACACCCTGTGCTCCTGGCAGTGTTTGGTCAATCTCCAACGTCAGCGTATACGGTGCATCTGGGTTATCAAAACTTGCGTCTACGTCGTAGATACTAAAGTTATTAATCGCCACACCAGTTGAGTCTTCTTGCGTTTCAATATTGGTAACGTTGACGAACGTTGGTTGATCGTTGATAGGGTCAATCACTAAATCAACATCGAAGCTGGTTGGTGTACCCAGGTATTCGGTGTTGTCTGCATCTGTGTCCACAGAGCGAACCGTGATTTGTAATGGACCAGTAATACCCAACGCATTACCTGTATCGCTGTTGTGTTGACCAGAATTGAATACGATCTTATCGAGTGACTGAGCCGAAACATCCAGTGTCCAAATCTGTGTGACAGGATCGTAGCTAGCCAACGTCGTACCGTCTGGGTAGTAGATAGAGGCATCTTGAGGCACACCAGCCACCTCAACACGAAGTGTCTCTGGCGCATTTTCGGTATAGGTGCCGCTGCCTGTTGCAGATAGCTCTTTATCCAAAATAGTCGCATTGATTTCGATATCAATGTTTTGGCCTTCATTGCCAGTAACAGAATCGGTTGGGTTGGTATCAACATCATCACCCACTGGCACCACATGCAGCTTAAAGCTTGGCAAATTCGATGCTGCAGTTGGCACGCCTAACAAGGATTCTTGAGTAAAGACAGCAACGCCAAATTCCGCCGTACCACTGAAGTTTTTAGGCGGTAGGATCGAAATCTCACTCAAATCAAATGACAACCCTGATGCTTGAGGAAGCTGAACACTCCACTCACCACCACCATTGTTCTTCACTGTATAAGCGGAGCTCGGATCTGCACTCATTAAGAAACCATCAGGCACACCAGTGAATTTAATCGAAACGAACTGCTCTGAGCCGTCTAGGTCAGTGAGCGCAATAGAAACAGGCCCCGTTCCCGATAGAGAAATAGCTTGATCTTCATTGCCCGTGATCTCAATGACATCAGGATCACTACCCGGCCCTGTTACAAGCACATCATCAACCACAGGGACAACTTCAAAGCTAACACTGGTGTTGAACGTATCAGTATCGGTTGCCGTTCCAACGGGAGACGAGGCGTCATTGTAAGTAGCGGTATCGGTTATTGTTCCGCTGATATTCACCTGTACTTGGTTAATATCATTCCCCGTTGGGTAGTTGAGAGCAGGACGGAACAATACATTGTCCAGAGCGCCGGCATTAATTTCCGCTTCATTGAAGGTCACGGACGTGCCAAGCGATACACCCGCGCTTGTGTAAAACGCACCGACGCTTGTGTCATCCAAAGTCAGCGTAATAGATGTGAATTTTTCGTCACCACCCTCAACCCCACTGACTTGGTCAGTAATGGTCGTGCTGAAATCAAGCTGAATGTAAGTATCTTCGTAACCCACCGGATCTTGTCCCGGTTGACCATCAGTATCAACAGGATTAAACGAGTCATCGAGCGAACCAACAACCGTTACATCAATGTCCGGGTTACCTTCAACGTCAGGAGCGACTTTAATCACGACATCGGTCACCAAGGTTTTCTCATCACCAGACAGTGTATCTTTGGTGACTATTGTGATTGGTAACCTAAAGTCGCCAGAATAGTCAGCAGGCAGATTAAGTAGCAGGCCAGAGAAATCCGTTGGAACACCCTGATCGACCGTTGTTTCAAATACATACTTCCCGTTTACGAAGTCAACATCACTGCCTCCTCCTAAACTGATTGGGAAAGTTATTCCTGGGGGAATGGTCACAGAGTCATCAATAATGATAGTTACTTGGTCTGTTGAAGCGTCTTCACCGGAAAATGTGATCAGACTATTTAGTGCCGTTCCCAAGTCTAACTGTGTATCCTCTACAGCATCGACAACGCTATCTGGTGTCATCGTAATATCTGCAGCCACCTCGTTCCCGCCAACAAGCACTTCTGGGAATGACAAGTTCACTTCGCCTTCCCTCTGAACCGCAGCTGATGACTCAGTTTCAGCGCCATCACCTCGATCAATCACGGTACTATAGATGGTCATCTTGATGTCATTGAAAACGCCTGGAACACCAGAAACTGGCGGAAACGCAAGGCCGCTTGGTGCACTAATACTAAACAGGTCTTCATTGGTTACCACCCAACGACCATTGCCTTCATAAGCAGCACCCATCACAACTAACTGATTGAGGACAGCATCTGATAACGCCGAGTCGTCCACATTAGTCAGTTGAATCACTAGCTGGTCAACCTCTTCGATAGCAGACGAAGCATCAGTTTCTTGGTATCGAATAACGAACTCATCCGTAACCGATGTGTTATCACTGTTGGTTGTGAATTTAAGAACACCAGTTAGAGCATTCGCGACCACTGTACTCAAGTCCGTAAGACCCGCGACCTCATCGACCACCAGTTTGTTACTCGCATCTTCAGGCTCAACCACAGGTCGCACACGAACATCAATTGAGCCCGTGATTGTCGCTGTTGCAATACCCTGACCTGGGTCAGTTGCGTCAACATATTCATGATCGCGTTCTTCAATCATGACAACCGTATTAAGCGTAAAATCGGTGCTCGAGTCTTGTTCCGGTGTTATCTGAATAAAATTATTGTTCAGTGCTATCTGAGTGAACGCTTCTGGAGTCTGCCCAGCCTTAGGTGTGATGGTTAGCGTTCCGGCCACGGCATCGTAGTTCCAAATCACATCACCGTTTACAACCACACTGGCAACACCACTTGGAATGCCACTGATGACGATTGAAGTGAAGTGCTCATCATCGTCAATGTAATCAGTGCCCTCTGGGTGCCAATCAATGTTGATCGCCGTATCTTCGTCCCCACGAGTCACAGTATTGTAGGTTGCAGATGTATCAATCCTAGGCTCAACTAATATGCGAATTTCCTGATCAAAAGAGAGCGTATGGCCATCATTCTCTGTCACGATCACTTTACCTTGGATATGAATATTCTCCGTTGACGAATCAACAGGTCTAATACGGATACCTGAAGTTTTCCCCGCTTCAGTGATGTTCGCTTCGTAGATAGGTTTAGATAGATCAGGGCTACCGCCCGGTCCCGTTTCATAACCAACAAAGTTCAAGTCAATCACTGTACCATCGCCATCTTCCAGAATAACGCCGTCTGGGATGCCTGAAAGAATAACCGTTATCGACTCTGAACCATCGTCCGGTAATGGTGTTGTACCGCTATCTGGTCTTCTCTCGCCCGACAATACAGTGAAATCGAGCTCAGCAAAGCTATCGCCATTTTGGCTCTCTTGAATTGTGGTTTGAACGCCAGATGTTGTGCCATCGGTGATTGCTGTCCAAGCCGTACCGTTTGTACCGCCATAAGGAGTATCAGCAACACCTTTCACTTCAACGTTTACCGTTTTAGTTCCTAATATTTCTTCATCGACCTGAGGCCCAGAAGAAAGGTTCGCGGTATCTTTGACAACACCAGTAACCTCAAACGTAAAGTCGACATTGCTGTGTTTAGCCGGAACGATCTCTACATTGGCTAAGTCGGAATACGCCACTTCCTGATAATCGACACCATTAATGGTGATTGTAGGAACCGGAGTAGTGGTTCCTAGGAAATAAAGCACCGCTCCTTCGGTAATATTGCTGATGCGAACAAACAGCTCTTCGGAGCCATCAGCGTCCACCGAGCCATTCATGGTGATCACTTCATCCAACGTGAAGGCATCTTTGTTGGCCAGAGGACCTAGGTAGTCTGGATCAGCAATATTGTCTTCATTAATACGAATTCGATTAACGCTGAACGAGCCAGGGTCCGCATCGGCTGTCACATCAATGATAATGTTTTGCTCTACAGAGCGAGCCGTTGTCTTATCATTTGCCCCGCCGTTAGCCGAATCATCGTATGGGTTGAGCGTCTCCTCAGTAATTGCGGTTGCTTTGAACTCAATTTGTCCAGAGAAGTTGTCGATTGGATTAACCACGGTGCTATTGATATCTGCGGCAGCAATCGTGTAGACACCATTGACCGGCGTTAACACATTGCCATTTTGATCCAACAGCTCAAACTTCCCATCACCCTGAATCGCTTCAAGCTCATAGGTAATGGTCTCGGTACGGCTGTTATCTTGTGACTCTGCGTTCAGCTGCAGCGTCACATTGTCTTCATCTTCATTCACTTGATATTGATACGTGCTATTCACATCATCCCAAGTGGCGATGTCGGCTACCGCTTCAATTTCAATTCTAAAGTTTGAGGTTACGGTGTGGTCTAGCGAACCATTATTATCAATCTCAAGTTCGTAGTTGATTCGCACACCATTGTCATTCGAACCGTAGTTTTGGTCTGGAACAAAGAACAAATTATCGATTGTCGCGATGATGTCTAATGGTTGGTTCGTGCTTGGAGCAAAGCTCTGCTGCATTTGAGGTGGACCAAACAAGATATCACCGTTTGGTTCTGCGACTAACTTGTGATACTCCACGCCGTCAAAGTAATAGAACGTCCCTCTGTGATTACCACTTTGAATCGTCAGTTGGCCGATAGACTCGCTGTTATCTTGGTCCTTCAGGTTAACCTGCAGCGCAATTTGTGCAGGGGCATCAGGCAAACCGCTTTGATTATCTTGAATATTCTCTAGGCTTGGAGCATCGCCCGTTGCGTAAGGGATTGTCGAATCTCTACCCGCATCCTCAAACGTAGTCACCTTGAGCGATACTGCTGAAGACTCTTCATCGGTGATCGTGATATTCAAAGGCGTTGATGACGTATCTAAATCACCGTCTGTCGCAATCACATTGATCGAGAAGTCGATGGTGTCTCCATCATGATCGAGATAATTAGTGGCTCTAAACTCCACTTCACCATTTGAATTAATACGTAATCTACCAAGCTCACGAGTATCTATACCGCCACTACCATCATCGGTTTGTTCATACACTCGTACTTGCTGGACACCACTGTTTAAATCAAAGCTGCTACTGTATGGCCCATTGTTTCCTGTTCGGAACACGATGTCTGCGCCATTGCTGGTAATACCCTCTATGCGAGTCAGCGCTGCATCATCTGCGCCCACATCTGTCGCATTCGCAAACATGTTAACTTTGGAATTACCATAACCTTGGCCTTCAATTCGAGTGATCGATTGAGTAGTCACCAATGGCACATCATCGGTTACCGTAATAGTCAGATCGATCGCGTTCGATTTGTCTTGGTCAAAATCTTCGGCCACGACGGAAAAATCAAGCTCGATGGTGTTTTCATTCGCGCCATCAGGGTGCTTAAGCGGTTTAAACAGCTCAAATTGATAACTGTTGTTTGAGGTATCGAAAATGATTTCAAACACAGGTTGATTGCTGGTTACCGTCTGAGCAACATAAGTGAAGGTTGTGCCATTTTGTGAAACAGGCAGCCACTCCAGGCTTTCGCCATCAGAGGTTAAGCCTGCGATAACTAAGTTTTCATCGACCAGTTCATACTTAACAACGCCATCTGCACCTTCGTCGACTGTAAATAGACCATTGATAATGGTGTCTTCAGATTGATCCGAGCCAATCCCAGCAAGATCATCTTCATCAACCACCGTCTCACCCGTTGGCGCACTCATTACGGGCACGTCATCGAGTACTTCGATTGGCAATACATACTGATTAGAATCGTCACCATCGCCATCAACAGCCACCACATCAAATGGAATCGTCAAGGTATTGGAATTTGGGCTTGTTGGATGGTTCAGAGGACCTAGCAACGTAAACGTATAAGAGCCATCATTCGCTAGTGCGAGCGTGAAGATAGGAGTTCCGCTTGTCGTCGTACCTTGATAGGTCGTTGTGTTCGCAGCTCCAGTGACTTCTGTAATAGAAATCGCTTCAGTTCCAGAGGTCAATGTCGCTTCAAGAGCAGAGATATTACGCAGTTCGTAAACCTCAACTTGGTCAGCACCTTCTGTGGTAACAAATGCACCTGTTGCTTGAGAAACCACGGATCCAAGATCATCCTCATCAACCATAAATGTGCTAGTCGCTGTCGTATCGGTAATGACAGGCACATCATCGGTGATAGTAACGGTCAGAGGTTTCATCACAGAATCGGTATTGTCTTGGTCGACTGCGATCACTGGTAAAGTGAAGATTTGATCGTTGTTGCCTTGTACAGGCAGATGATCGAGCTCTTCCAACAAAGTGAAGGTGTATTCGCCTAGCACCACACTACTAAAAGTGATGGTAAAGATATCCGTTTGAACACCTCCACTTTCAACGAAGCCAATATAGGTTCCGCTGTTGGCTGGTTCTTCTTTAAGCTGAACCACTAAGCCATCCGATTTCAATTCACCAGACGTGTTGAACTGAGTGGTATCAATACGGAAATGACTCACATCATCACTTCCTGCTGTGAAAGTAATGGTTTCAGTTTGGCTCACAGGTAAGCTCGGAGATGAGCCATCCACGAGATTCGCTTCTTCCAATGCAACCGTTGGAACCGTATCAATTACCGGTGGAGCACCATCTGAAATCGTCAGTGTCACTGTCGAAGTAACAATATCGCCGTCTTTATCTTCTGATGTCACGGTAATCGTCTTAACGATGTCACCACCAGAATGATTCAGATTTCGATTAGGCTCAAAGCGCACATCGCCTTCAAGCGTGATAAACAACGAACCTTCTGTAAATACGAACTCTTGCTCACCAGTATTGGTTTGCACTAGAGATTCTTCAGGCTGACTACCATAAGTAAATTTGGTTATGGTGGCGCCATCAGCACTTTGCGCAGGCATCACATCAAATGTCGTTGTAGTTGGCGTACCCGTACTTGGCTCTGTGATGCTAACAGCACCAGATTGCATCAATTGAACATCATCACTGATGGTCACAGAAAGCGGTTTAGACGCTGAAATATCGCCATCAGTGTCTTGTGCATATACCGACAAGTCAAAGCTGAGGTCGTTGTTTCCTAATCCGTCGACATGATCCAAACGCTCTAACAAAGTAAACGTGTACTCACTCGGGTTAGTGTTATCAAATTCTAAGGTGAAGATAACTTTCTCAGCGCCCGAGCCATCCGTTGTGAATGCTATGTAATCACCTGAACCAGCAGGCTCTTCACGCAAGCTCAATTCAAGACCATCAGACTTCAATACACCACTGGTATTAAACAGCCCTACTTCGACGACAATCTTCTCGATGTCATCACTGCTCGCGAGTGAAGTAATGGTTTGAGTCACGCTGACTGGGCTGCCACTCGGTGTTGAACCATCAGCCAGTAAGCTTTCAGACAAGCTAACACTCGGCACGACATTTAACGTTGGTCCATCACCATCAACGATAGTGAGTGTGACCGTTGAAGAGGAAATATCCTTATCAAAATCAGATGAAGTAAACTCAATCAGCTTAACAATGTCGCCCGCTGAGTGGTCAAGATTACGATTTGGTTCAAACCTTACATCGCCATCCAAAGTGACAAACAGCGAACCTTCAGTGAAAACAAATTCCTGCTCACCGCTGATGTTTTGATTTAAGGTAATCGCAGACCCACCGTCATAAGTGAACTGTGTAATGGTCGCCCCATCAGCACTTTGCGTAGGTAAAACATCAACCGTCGAGGTAGTTGGTGTGCCAGTATTTGGCTCTGTGATGGTTAACGTGCCATCTTGCATCTGTTGAAGGTCATCTTGAATGGTGACAACAACATCACGCTTAACTGAGTCATCACCATCAGTATCAACCGCATAAACAGGTAAGTTGAAGTTAAGGTTGTTATTAAGTGCACCATCAAGGTGGTCGAGTGCCTCAATCAGCGTGAAGGTGAACTGACCTTTGTTAACACTATCAAAATCAATGGTGAATACATTAGTTACGTTACCAGCCCCATCATCAGTAAACCCGATGTAGTCGCCAGGTGAAGCAGGATCTTCTTTTAGCTGAACAACAAGACCGTTTGATTTCAGCACATCACCTGGGTTGAATTCGTTGGTCGCGATTCTGAAGTGGCTTAAGTCATCACTGCCCACAGTGTAGGTAATGGTTTGTGTTGAACTCACCGCAGAACCACTCGGCGTTGAGCCATCTGCTAGGTTCACTTCCGATAAGTTCACGCTAGGAACAACATCGATGACCGGATCAATCCCGTCTTGGATCGTCAATGTGACATCCGCGGTATCAGTATCGTTATCAAAGTCGCTGGTCGTTACAACAATCGTTCTAACAATATCACCCGCTGAATGATCTAGGTTTCGATTTGGCTCAAAACGAACTTCGCCTTCAATCGTGATGTACAGTAAACCATCGGTTACAGTAAACACCTGCTCTGTCGATACATTCGGATCCAAGGTGACAGCAGTACCACCATCGTAAATAAATTGGGTGACCTTTGCGCCATCAGCACTTTGAGTCGGCATTACATCGATGGTTGGCGTAGTTGGAGTACCTGCCACTAGATCAGCCAGTGACGGCTCAACAATATTCAATGACCCGTCTTGTACACCTTGTACATCATCGGTAATGGTCACTGTCATTGGTGACATCGCAGACTCATCACCATCGGTATCCACTGCTAAAACAGGTACATCGAAGTTTAACGTGTTGTTCTGTAAGCCATCCACATGGTCTAACGCTTCAAGCAGTGTAAACGTGTATTGACCTAAATTGGTGGTTGAGAAACTGATCGTGAAGACGTTGGTTTCTACGTTAGCACCGTCTTTTACAAAGCCAATGTAGTTACCAGAGTTCGCTGGCTGCTCTTTAATCTCAACCTCTAATCCATTCGACTTCAAAGCCCCCGAAGTATTGAACTGAGCAGGGTCAATTCTGAAATGACTAACATCATCACTACCCTCGGTATAGGTAATCACTTGAGTCATCGATACTGGATTGCCCGTTGGCGCAGAGCCATCAGCCAGATCGACTTCAGAAAGACTCACACCAGGGATGACGTTGATGATTGGCAGATCGCCATCGGTAATGGTTAGCGTTACTGTCGAAGTCACCACATCACTATCAGAATCACTTGAACTGACCACTATCGACTTAACGATATCCCCGCCCGAGTGATTAAGATCGCGGTTCGGTTCAAAGCGAACATCGCCTTGCAGCGTGATATAGAGCGAGCCTTCAGCAACCACAAACTTCTGCTCTCCCGTAATGCTCTGGTCAAGCGTAAACACTGTGCCGTTGTCGTAATTGATTTGGGTGATTGTCGTGCCGTCTGCCCCTTCTTGATCAAGAACATTCACAGTCGTGGTTGTCGGCGTACCCGCGGCTAAATCAGCTACAGTCGGCTCTTCAATCGTAAACGCGCCATCTACCATGACTTGGATATCATCGGTAATCGTCACAGCAAGTGGCGACATGAGAGAATCATCGCCATCGCTATCGACCGCGTACACTGGCAAGTTAAACGTTAGGTCGTTATTACCTTGAATTGGTGTATGGTCAATCGCTTCGATAAGCGTGAAGGTGTATTCACCTAAAGTCGTGCTGCTAAATGCAAGAGTGAAGACTGTAGTTTCTACATTTGAAATGTCTGTGGTGAAGCCAATGTAGTTACCTGAACCCGCTGGCTCTTCTCGAATCTCAATAACCAAGCCATCAGATTTCAGCGTACCGCCGGTATTAAACTCACTCGGCTCTAAACGGAATTTCTCCACATCATCACTTTGATTAGTGAAAGTGATGGTTTCTGTTTGGCTAACCGCACTGCCGCTTGGTGATGAGCCATCAGCCAGATCCGCTTCTTCAAGAGCAACACTCGGCACCGCATCGATAGTCGGGTTATCGCCATCGGTTATGGTCAACGTAACAGTCGCGGTCACCGGATCATTATCAAAGTCATTGGATGTCACGACTATCGACTTAACAATGTCCTCGCTCGCGGAATGGTCTAAGTTACGATTGGGTTCAAAGCGCATCTCACCTTGAAGGGTGATGTACAACTCACCTTCTGTGAAACTGAATTTCTGCTCGCCTACGATACTCTGATCCAACGTTTTAACGATGCCACCAAAAGAAAACTCAGTAACTGTCGCACCATCGGCACTTTGGTTTGGCATTACATCAATGGTATTGGTTGTTACCGTACCATCAGCCAGATTTGGCTCAACAATATCTAACGTACCGTCTTGCATGATTTGAACATCATCGCCGATGGTTACATTCAGTTGAGACACCAAAGAGTCATCGCCATCGCTGTCTACCGCATAAACCGGAAGATCAAAGCTCAGATCATTGTTCGCTAGGCCATCTGCATGGTCTAACGCTTCCAATAGAGTAAAGGTGTATTCACCAAGGTTCGAGGTCGAAAAGCTAATCGTGAACACTGGAATTTCAGTGTTTGAACCATCGGTAATGAAACCGATATAAGTGCCCGGATTCGCTGAATCTTCTTTTATCTCGACCGCAAAACCATTCGATTTCAGTGCCCCACCAACATTGAACTCGGTAGGTTCAATACGGAAACGGGTCACATCATCACTTTGATTAGTAAAAGTAATCGTCTCAGTTTGACCTACAGCACCGCTACTTGGCGCTGAGCCATCAGCAAGGTTGGTTTCAGACAGAGTAACACTTGGCACCGTATCAATGGTCGGGATATCACCATCGGTAATCGTCAGGGTGACTGTCGAGGTCACTGTATCTTTATCGAAGTCACTTGAGGTGACCTCGATCTGTTTAACGATATCTCCGCCAGTATGGTCGAGATTACGGTTCGGCTCGAAGCGAAGCTCACCTTGGATAGTGATATACAGTGAACCTTCAGCAACAACGAACTTCTGCTCGCCAGTATTGTTCTGGTCAAGCGTTAATACAGCCCCGCCATCATAAGTAAATTGTGTGATGGTCGCGCCGTCTGCCCCTTCTTGATCAAATACATTAACGGTAGTTGTCGAAGGTGTACCCGCAGCCAAATCAGCAACCGTTGGCTCGACAATATTTAGAGCTCCGTCTTGCATGATTTGAACATCATCACCGATGGTCACATTCAACTGTGACACCAATGAATCGTCGCCATCGGTGTCTACCGCATAAACAGGAAGGTTAAAGCTAAGATCGTTGTTCGCTAAACCATCCACATGGTCTAACGCTTCCAATAACGTGAAAGTGTATTGGCCGAGGGTAGTACTAGAGAAACTGATCGTGAACACGTTGGTTTCGACGTTCGAACCATCAGTCACAAAGCCGATGTAACCACCTGGTTTGCTTGGGTCTGCTTTTAGCTCAACCACCAGCCCATTTGATTTGAGCGACCCACCAACATTGAATTCTGTCGGTTCAATACGGAAGCTCGCCACATCATCACTTTGATTGGTAAAGGTAATAGTCTCAGTTTGACTTACCGCGGCACCGCTTGGCGTAGAACCATCACTCAAATTAGTTTCAGATAAAGTAACGCTCGGTACATTGTCGATCGTTGGAATGTCACCATCAGTAATAGTCAACGTCACCGTAGAAGTAACAACATCACTATCTGAGTCGCTTGAAGTCACGACTATCGACTTAACAATGTCTCCACTTGTATGGTCGAGGTTACGATTTGGTTCAAAGCGCACATCACCTTGCAGCGTGACATAAAGCGAACCTTCAGCAACCACAAACTTCTGCTCTCCCGTATTGCTCTGGTCAAGCGTAAACACGGTGCCGTTGTCATAATTGATTTGGGTGATAGTCGTGCCGTCTGCCCCTTCTTCATCAAGAACATTCACAGTCGTGGTTGTCGGCGTACCCGCTGCTAAATCAGCGACAGTCGGCTCTTCAATCGTAAACGCGCCATCTACCATGACTTGGATATCATCGGTGATCGTCACAGCAAGTGGCGACATTAGAGAATCATCGCCGTCGCTATCAACCGCGTACACTGGCAAGTTAAACGTTAGGCCGTTATTACCTTGAATTGGTGTGTGATCAATCGCTTCTATAAGCGTAAAGGTGTACTCACCTAAAGTCGTGCTGCTAAATGCAAGTGTGAAGACAGTAGTCTCGACATTTGAAGTGTCTGTGGTGAAGCCGATGTAGTTACCAGAACCCGCAGGCTCTTCTCGGATCTCAATCACCAAGCCATCAGACTTCAGAGTACCACCAGTATTAAACTCAGTCGGCTCCAAACGGAATTTTTCAACATCATCACTTTGGTTGGTAAAAGTGATAGTTTCTGTTTGGCTAACCGCACTGCCGCTTGGTGATGAGCCATCAGCCAGATCCGCTTCTTCAAGAGCAACACTCGGTACCGCATCGATAGTCGGGTTATCACCATCAGTAATAGTCAAAGTAACGGTTGATGTCACCGGGTCGTTATCAAAGTCATTCGACGTCACGACTATGGACTTAACAATGTCTTCGCTAGCGGAGTGGTCTAGATTACGGTTTGGTTCAAAGCGCATGTCACCTTGAAGCGTGATGTACAACTCACCCTCTGTGAAGCTGAATTGCTGCTCCCCCGTGTCATTTTGGTCAAGCGTTCGAAGTTGACCGTCATAGGTGAACTGAGTAATCGTCGCGCCATCGGCACTTTGGTTTGGCATCACATCAATGGTGTTGGTGGTCACCGTACCGTCAGCAAGATTAGGCTCGACGATATCTAAGGTGCCATCTTGCATGATTTGAACATCATCACCGATAGTCACATTCAGTTGAGACACAACAGAATCATCACCATCGCTGTCTACCGCATATACTGGAAGATCAAAGCTCAGATCATTGTTCGCTAGGCCATCCACATGGTCTAGCGCTTCAAGTAAAGTAAAGGTGTATTCGCCAAGCGTGGTGGACGAGAAGCTAATGGTGAACACTGGGATTTCAGAGCCAGAGCCGTTAGTAATAAAACCGATATAAGTACCCGGATTAGAAGAATCTTCTTTTATCTCGACTGCAAGCCCTTGGGACGTCAGTGCACCGCCGACATTGAACTCGGTTGGCTCAATGCGGAAATTCGCCACATCATCACTACCAGAAGTAAAGGTGATCGTGTTGGTTGCGCTTACTGCACTTCCACTTGGTGAAGAGCCATCAGCAAGATTGGTTTCAGATAAAGTAACAGGTGGAATCAGATTGATTGCCGGATTTTGACCATCGGTAATACTTAACTCAAGCGTTGATGTATCAGTGTCGCCATCACCGTCTTCGGCTAAGAATGAAAACTGTTTGATGATAGTTTCGCTACTTGAATGATCGATATCACGAGCAACCTCAAAACTGAAATCACCGTTAAGCGAGATAGTGACCACGCCCTCAGTGAAACTGAAGGTTTGAGGAGCATAAGGCAGTAAGCTTTGATCTAGTGAATAATCAACACCATCGTAGTTGAATGATTGAATTGTCGAACCATCCGCACCTTCGAAATTAAACAGGTTATACGAAACAATAGTATCGCCCGCTAAAGTTGGCTCAGTAACTGACTCAACCTTATCAACGAGCTCAACAACATCATCTGTGACATTGACGAGAATCTCAGCGGCTTCTGGTGTACTCGAACCGCCAGATAGTGCTGAACGGTCTCCATCCGCGTCAACGGCATAAATAGGCAGAGCAAAGGTCAACAACGCGTCTTCAGCGCCTTGGTGAGAAAGCTCTTCGTACAGAGTGAATTCATAGTTCCCCAATGACGGACTATCAACTTTAACGTCAAAGACCGTAATTCTAGAGCCATTGACTTCAACATAGCCTTCGTAAGTTCTTACACCGTTAGTTTCATCAATAAGCTCAAGCAATACGGCTTCGCCATTAGACGTTAAAGAACCACCAGTATTAAACTCCGTAGGTTCAAGCTCGTAATGATCGATGATGTCGCTTTCAAAAATATCGGCAGTGATGCTTCCGCTACCCGCTACGGGCGCGGTTCCCTCTTGAGACCCACCAACAATACCAGCTTCATCAACATCAATACTGTCGACATTGGTAATGACTGGTTTATCACCATCAGAAATAGCGAGGTTGATGGTATTGGTTACGATATCTTGGTCAAAATCGGTAACCGTGATTGGCAAAGAGAAAGACAACGAATCAGTACCAACTTGCTCTATTGGTCTCAATTGCTCAAATCGATAGGTGCCGTCAGTATCTAAGCTAACGGTTAAAATAACATCGCTACTACCTTGGATTGACAGTGTGATGGTACTTCCATCAGCAGACAAAGATGCAACGGTCGCCTGATTGTCACTGAGTACGCCATCAAACTGTTCTAATGCACTTGCATCGAAGACTGCTGATTGAAGGTTATCACTACCAATATTTGAAAACGTGCCTTCAATTGCAGCACTGCTTGTTTCAACGTTACTGATATTCACACTTTCAGCAGACGGATCTACCCCGTCAAAGACGGTCACTTGCGCATTGATAGGTGTGACAAGCTGATTACCTGCGGTATCTTGGCCCTGTATGTCAAAGGCGATGTTGATTTGGTCGCCCGTAAAGGAAACCTGACCGCCACCAATCGACGGAACATGATCTATCGGTTGGGAAACAGTTGTGGTCAGCGATAATTCAACGTCATTTCCAACACTCACGGCATCAATATCGATGCGCAGTACTTCATCTGTACCTTGAACACCAATAATCGAATTGGAGGCTGAATCAAACGTAAAAGTTACCGGTTGGCCACTAGAGGTAATGTCGCTATTAAGTTCACTAAGGAGCGAAGCGAGAGAAAGTGTTTCTGGAGCAAAAGAATCTGGGTCAAGCGCTAAGCTACCCGCAACAACGGTATCAGTAACCGTCACCGATTGAGGGTAAGTATTGCCTGAAATGGAACCTTCTGTCAGTGTTTCAGCGATGGATTGACCACCCGATGAGAGCGTGATCGATCTGAGCTCTTCTCTGTCTTCATCAACAGATTGATCTTCTAGACCAGAAGTTTCAAAGAAAGTCGAAGGATGAGTTTCTATGTAGGTGTAATCTATAGTAACAAAGCCTGCGTTTGCAGAACCCTGACCGCCACCAGCAGCCGTTGCTTCTAGGATTTGAGTTGGATCGGCACCGGCTAAAATGGCATCTTGAATCGCCGCAAGGTCGTCATCGTTAAATAATTCATCGTCAGCTTGTGCCAAGTCAATATTCACTTCTCCGGCGATTGGCGCATCTGCCCATGCCAACTCGGGGTCGACACAACCGACACAATTCTCACCAACCTCAACAACGCCATTAGGTACGCCTAAGAAAAGTTCTGCATCATGTGCAGTAATAACAATCTCGTTTTCACGGATGATATCGCCAACCGAAACTTTTCTGGCACTGCCGTCAGGCTTAACTACAACCACATTTCCGCTAGTAGCTTCAACAACTACAGTCTGACGCGAAACTTCGATATCCATATATCCCCCGATGTCACAAATCGCTTCTTAAAGAGCGGTGAACATTATTTGTAATAGCAATCTCAGGTTTGATTAACTTATCTCTCACTTCTACTAATCACCTTCAGATGATTAGTAGAAGTGGCAGAAAAGAGAATAAATTTCACCTGTTTTTTTATAGTTTACTTACCTTTAAGCCTAGTCTTCCCCATAAAAAATGCCATGTCTGTGCTAGTAGACGCCTTCTTACAAAGAAGTCTATTTTCTAAGGGTTTCCAGAACACTAGTTAAAAGTTAATAGGGTACTGATTTATATGCAAATAAACTCACAACAATACGCACCTCTGAATTTCATAAATTTATACCGCAATAAAGTTAACAAATCATTAGCGAAAATAAGGCATTAATTGAAGTGAGCTATGCATCAACAACTAAACAGCAACAATTCCCATCTTTGAGACAGTAAGCAGGCTATTGATTTATAGAAACCACAAAAAACCAATAAAATAAGTTGCATAAGAGATATTTGGCAGCAGATTAACCAACTTTTCCCATAAGCGTTATGGGGCTTTGTGATAGCTCAGTCAGTTGGATGGTTAGAAAACAAAAAAAGCCCACTAAGTTGAACCTTAGTGGGCTTTAGAACCAGTATATAGCGTTATGCTGTTACCGATGAAACATTATGATTTAGCGAGGCGATTTGCAGTCCAAACATAAAGCAGCTCAAGCGCAATCGTCGCACCAGCTAACGCTGTAATTTCGCTTTGGTCATACGCTGGAGAAACCTCTACAACGTCCATACCAACCATGTTGATGCCCTGCAAACCGCGGATGATTTTCAGAACTTTATCTGAGTTCAAACCACCACACACTGGCGTGCCAGTACCCGGCGCAAATGCAGGATCCAGACAGTCGATATCAAACGTCAGATACACTGGCTTGTCACCAACAATACCTTTCACTTGAGCAATGATCTCGTCTACGCTCATGTCGTTAGCTTGCATCGCGTTAATTACGTTGAAGCCATGACCTTCTTGTTTGTACTCGGTACGAATGCCGATCTGCACCGAATGTTCTGGCGAGATAAGGCCTTCGTTTGGTGCATGGTAGAACATGGTGCCATGGTCGTAACGGCTGCCTTGATTGTAGGTGTCTGTATGTGCATCGAAGTGGATCAACGCCATCTCACCGTACTTCTTGCCGTATGCTCTTAGCAAGGGCAATGTAATGAAGTGATCACCACCTAAACCAAGCAATGTTTTTCCACTGCTTAAAATCGCATCAGCTGCAGCTTCCAAACGCTGAGTTAGGTCTTCTGCGTCACCGCAATCAAACACAAGGTCGCCAGCGTCAATCACCGAGGTATGTTCAAATACATTGAAGTCCCACGGGAATTTCTTACCTTCCCACGCCAAGTTTACCGATGCACGACGAATCGCATCAGGGCCCATGCGAGCGCCCGGACGACCAGATGTCGCCATATCTAGCGGCGCACCTAATACAACCACATCAGCATCATTATCGATTGGGTTTTGCACCAAAGGACGACGCATAAATGTCATCGCATTGGAGTACAGCGAGTAATCTGGTTTCGTAAATAGATCGTTCATTAAAAATCCTCAAGATAGGTGTAACCCATCAAGCCTTGCTCTAACTCTTCAAGTACGCTTTGCTGCTCTTGCGCTGGTACTTTCGCCGTTACCAATTCTTTGTAGTTCTGACGAATTAGGTCCATATCAATGTGAACGTAACGCATCATGTCTTCTACTGTGTCGCCTTCGTTGATGTAATCGATGTTCGCTTCACCGCTTTCGTCAACGTTGACCACTACACTGTGCGTATCTCCAAATAGGTTATGCATATCTCCCAAGATCTCTTGGTACGCCCCAACTAGGAAGAAGCCCATTAGGTATGGTTCATCTGGATTCCACGCTGGCACTGGCAATGTTGTTTCAATGCCTTGACCATCAACATACTGGTCAATCGTACCGTCAGAGTCACAAGTGATGTCCAATACAACAGCGCGACGCTCATCCGCATTGTCTAAACCGCTCAATGGCAATACAGGGAATACCTGATCAATACCCCAAGCGTCTGGCAATGACTGGAATAGTGAGAAGTTCACGAAGAACTTGTCTGCTAAACGCTCACTCAACTCATCCAAAATTGGACGGTGGTAACGGTTCTTAGTACTCATACGAGTGCTAAGCTCGTAGTTGATACGCAAAGACATCTGCTCAGCCCAAGCACGGTGCTGAAGGTTCAGCATACCGGTCGCAAATTGGTTGTGCGCTTCTGCAATATCACTCTGCGTATCGTTGTAGATCTCTATCAACGCACGGTCGTCGTTACCAGCATCGAGTTCTAAGAAGTTCTTCCACATGTTGTTAAGCAACAGCGGTGCGTCTGCTTCTGGCGCTGCCATGTCTTCCGGTGAGTAGCTTTCAGTACCAATCACGTTGGTGATCAACACAGCATGGTGCGCAGTCAGTGAGCGACCAGACTCCGAAATAATCACAGGTTGTGGCTGATTGTAGAGTTTACAAATATCCCCTACTGTCATCACGATGTTACGAGCGTACTCAAGCAAGCCGTAATTCATTGAGTTTGAAGATTGGCTACGTGTGCCGTCGTAATCGACTGCCAAGCCACCACCAACATCTAAGAACTTCAGTTGAGCGCCAATATCACGCAGTTCACAGTAGAAACGAGCCGCTTCACTCACGCCATTTCGCACGTCACGAATGTTTGCCATTTGTGAACCTAGGTGGAAGTGCACAAGTTCAAGAACGTCCAGTTGGTCTTCTGCTTTCAAGCGTTCAATAACGGTCAATACTTGTGATGCAGACAAACCGAATTTCGACTTCTCACCACCACTTGCTTGCCATTTACCTGCACCTTGAGAAGCAAGACGAATACGTAAACCCAAACGAGGTTTTACGCCAAGTGCTTTCGCTTCAGAAAGAACAAGATCAAGCTCTGACAACTTCTCTAGAACGATAAATACTTTGTGCCCTAGCTTTTCGCCAATCAGAGCAAGACGGATGTATTCTCTGTCTTTGTAACCGTTACACACGATCACAGAACTCGCTTTTTGAGCCAGCGCCAATACCGCTAATAGTTCAGGTTTGCTGCCCGCCTCTAGACCTAGCTGCTTTTGCTCTAATTGAGCTTGGCTCGCTAAGATCTCATCAACCACTTCTTTTTGCTGGTTAACTTTAATCGGATAAACCAGTAGGTAGCGGTTGTCGTACTGATATTCTTCAATCGCTTGGTTAAATGCGTTACAGATATTGTGCACACGCTGATGCACTATTTGAGGAAAACGCACAAGAGCAGGTAAACCAATATTTCTTTGCTCTAACTGTTTTACGATCTTACTTAGTGGGACTTGATGATCCGTTTCGCTTGGTGAAACATACACTTCACCGTTGTCATCAATTCCATAAAAACCTTGGCTCCAGTGCTTTACATTATACTCAGCACGGATGCGTTCCAAATTAACCGAATTTTCCAATTCTAGAGACCTCACACTATAGGGCCATCGACAGAAGATACCTCTTTGGAATAGCGAGGTATAACCCAACAAAAAACGCTCAAAAACGATTTGTTGGCTGCATTAACCGATATTATGAAGAGCGAGTCCAACCATTGATATTTGTGGTTACGATTACGTTTTTTTATCGACATATCGACTAAAAGTGACAGGTAAGGAATTACAAGGTTTTAGGGCAAAAAGCAGGCTGAAGCGCATTAAATATAAAGCACTTTCTCATAAAAAATCAGGTGAATAAAATAGCATTCACACCTAAAATTCTTGGCTATTTTGGTGATGTTAAGTCAGGTTTGTGACAAATATCGGCACTTCAATATCACAACTCTCGCTATCACTAAGATAGTCAGTATCCTGTTCTTCCATACCTATTGATGAGTGTTAAATCATGTCCGAAATGTACACCACCTACGCAAAGCAATACGACTCTGCTGCTCGCGATAATATTTATAATGCCCTATTAGAACGCCCATCAACCATAGCCTTACTAGACGATGTTAAAGGGCTCGATATTGTCGACCTTGGTTGCGGCTCAGGTATATACGCACAGTGGTTTATCGACCAAGGTGCCAACAAAGTCACGTGTACCGACCTGTCTCAAGATATGGTTGACCTAGTGAACGGAAAACAAATCCCCAATGTGACCGCATACGCGCAAGATGCTGCTCTTGGTTTACCTAAGGAAGCTGATAACAGCGCTGATGTCATCGTGTGCCCATTGGTACTGCATTACATTGAAGATCTAAAGCCTGTCTTTGATGACGTGTATCGCGTTTTGAAACCGGGAGGCTACATCGTGTTTTCCACTCACCACCCTTTTGCGGATTTTGAGTGCACCCTTTCAGGTAACTACTTTGAGCGCGAATTCATTCGAGAAGAGTGGAACACGGTTGGAACCCCCGTTCAGGTAAGCTTCTACCGCCGTTCATTAACCGAGCTTTGCCAAGCTGTCAGTCAATCTGGCTTGCTGATTTCACAAATCACCGAAGGCACAATCGACGAGAAGGCCAAAGCCATCTCAGAAGAAACGTACGAGCGTCTATCGAAAAACGTTAACTTCATCTTTATGCGTTGCGAGAAAGTCTCAGCCTAACCCGCAATCAAATCGCGTGTGCCTTTGATTGCCCCAAAGGCACCTTTTATCTCCCTAACCAGTTCAACTCAGCACCTGCTCAACTGAACAAAAAACAAACTTTTCTTGTCCATATCTTGTATTCGATCCTAACTTCTTGTAATTTTAACTGACCAACCAATCGGTCAGCTTTCGAATTTAGGGGATACTATGAGCCATAATCTAGACCTTGAACCAAACACGTCGAGCACCAACGACATGGATCAAATATTCAACCGACAACAAGATCACTACCGTAACAACGTTAATCCAACACTTGAGCAGAGACGAAATGATCTCTCAGTCTTAAAAAAGCTATTAATGCGCTATCAAGAGCAGTTAATTGAAGCGGTATCTGAAGATTATGGCCATCGAGCAAAGCACGACAGCTTAATTGCTGACATCACCCCTTCCCTACACCAGATTAATTACAGTGATAAAAATCTTAAGAAGTGGTTGAAGCCTTCACGTCGTAAAGCCGGCTTGATGCTAACACCAGCCAAGATTACTGTGCATTATCAGCCAGTAGGTGTAGTTGGCATCATCGTGCCTTGGAACTTCCCAGTTATGCTCTCTTTGGGTCCTCTCATCACAGCATTGGCTGCAGGTAACACTGCAATGCTCAAGATGTCTGAGTTTACTCCTGCAACAAACCGTGTTTTGAAAGCGATGTTGGCCGAAGGTTTCAGTGAAGAACAAGTGGCGATCATCGAAGGTGAAGCCGACGTTTCTGCTAAGTTTAGCCAGCTGCCGTTTGACCATATCCTGTTTACAGGCTCAACCTCTGTTGGTAAGCACGTAATGAAAGCGGCAGCTGCTAACCTAACGCCGGTTACACTTGAGCTAGGCGGAAAGTCTCCGACCATCATTGCGCCTGATTTCGATGTCGCTGACGCGGTTGAACGTATCTTGTTTGCCAAGAGCTTAAATGCAGGTCAAATCTGTGTCGCACCGGATTACATCTTGCTTCCACGAGAGAAAGTCGATGCATTTATCACCGCTTACAAGCGCTACTTCAAGAAGCTTTATAAAGCAGGAATTGAGAGCAAAGACTTAACCTCAGTGGTTAATATGCGCCAGTACAATCGATTAAAAGGTGTAGTTGAAGATGCGAAGTCAAAAGGTGCTGTGATACACACCGTTACCGAGCAGGCACAAGACGACGTGAACCACAGAATGACACCGCACCTTCTCACCGAAGTGAATGATGACATGGTGGCAATGCAAGAAGAGTTGTTTGGTCCTGTGCTTCCTATCGTGCCGTATGATTCAATTGACGAAGCGATAAGCTACATCACAACAAGAGAACGTCCACTTGCGCTGTACCTAATGAGTCACGACAAGAAAACCCAAGACCGATTCCTATCGGACACTCATTCAGGCGGCGTTTGTATCAATGACTCTTTGGTGCATGTAGCAGCAGAAGACGCACCGTTTGGTGGTATTGGCCCTTCAGGCATGGGACACTACCACGGTATTGAAGGCTTCAAGACCTTTAGCCATGCAAAAACCGTGTTGACTCGAGGCAAGATCAACTTCACTAAGTTGATGCACCCTCCATACAACAACCCAATCAAAAAAATGATGTTCAAAGTACTGAATCGATGATTACAAAAAGGCAAAAAATCCTAGATGCTGCGCTCCTACTCTTTTCCCAACAAGGGTTAGAGGGCACATCTACTGGGCAAATAGCGAAGACCGCCGGTGTAGCAAAAGCGACACTGTTTCATCACTTTGAGAACAAATCTCTACTGATTGATGAACTGTTTCGTGAATTGAAAGTAGAGCTATTTTCTACTCTGGCTCAACACACAGAAATCGCTGAACAAAATCGCTATCAAGCCTTTAAATTCATGTGGATGACCGGAATTGAGTGGGCATTGGAAAACCCAGTCGCCATGAAATTCTTCACCAATGTGCACTTTGACCCAACGACTCAAACTCGTGAAGTCATTGTTTCACAAATGTTTGCGTCACTCGATGACATCATTTTGAAAGGACAACAAGCCGAAGAATTGATGGTGTTAGACATTAATCTCGTTAGACACTTCATCCATAGCCACTTTTTGATCTGTGCGAATTGGCTTGTTGATCAGCAAGAGCCGCAGCCAGAGCAGTCAGAAAAGTACATCAACGACAGTTTTGATATGTGCTGGCGTGCTATTGGTGGTCAAGCGCAGCCGTCCTGTTAGCTAGACTATCAGCGGGCTATAAGCTAGATACCCTGCTATTAAGTAGCGTCAAGTTTCATCGAATCAATAAAAGCGTCTCATCGGCGCTTTTATTATTTGGGTACATTTTAATCACTTCACCCTGTTGACTTTCTAAGCTCGCATTCAGTACCATTCCACCATCATTTCAAAAGAGAATAACGCCATAATGAAGTACTAACATCCTGACATCCGATTTATTTTTTAAAAATCATTTGGACACTCGGGGTTAGTGGGCGTTACTTCGTCATCTATTTTCGCGACATATTAAGCTCTTAAAGATCCGCCGATTAACGGCCTGCATCTTCCAGAGCACACCTAAAAGACAGAAACCATCTCAATACCGCTTTCTCTCTTTCATAGGTCATCTATCTAAGTAACGCCTATGGCGATCTGTTGTTAGCATCCAGCTGGATCTTGCACGAAAAGCGCCTCGCCCCTTTTACTCGTTTATACGTAAAGGGAGGTATTTTTATGCCTACTATCTTAGCCAATAATCTCTCATTCCAGCTCGATACTGGTGAGTGGCTATTTAAAGACATCACCTTCAATTTGAACTCGCGACTGACTGGCTTAGTTGGAAGAAACGGAGCCGGAAAATCGTTGTTACTTTCATTGCTCACAGGGCAAGTACAGCCGACATCTGGGAGTGTGTCTAGACAAGGCTCGGTTGGTTTCTACTCACAGTTGCCTTCAGAACTTTTGGATAGCACGATCAGCATTGCTGATTTCTTAGGTATCACGAATAAACTCAATGCCTTGCGAGCTATCGAACAAGGCAGCTGCGAGCTTCAACATTTTGACATCGTTGGTGACGATTGGGATTTGCAAGAAAACACTCAGAGGCTGTTAGCCAATCTGAAAATAACCAGCGAGTTGGCCACGCCATGCAACACATTAAGCGGTGGGCAACTTGCCCTTTTACAGCTTCATCAACTGTTTACGTCAGACCACAACATACTGATTCTCGATGAGCCGTCGAATCATTTAGACAGTGACGGGCACAGCTGGTTAATAGAACAGTGCCAACAGTTTGAAGGCAAAATACTGATGGTTAGCCATAACCGAAGCCTGTTGAGACACATGGAAGGGATCTACCACCTCAACAGTTTGGGGTTACGTTTCTATAAAGGAAACTACGATGACTACTTCAAACAAATGTCGAATCAGGCCGATGCACTAGATAAACAGATTGCTCATCACCAATCAGAAAAGAAACGACTGGATCGCCAAGCTCAAGCCAATAAAGAAAAAGCGCAACAGCGAGAGGCGCAAGGAAACCGACTGCGAAAATCCGGCAGTCAGCCAAAGATCTTAATGGATGCGATGAAAGACAAAGCCGGACGAACACAAGCAGCATCAGCCACTAGCCAAAATAACTTAAAGGAACAAAATCAAGATAAGCTTCAATCTCTTAAAGAACAAAAAGAGCAACTGAAACCGCAGGCCTTGTATCTACAACAGAGCAATAGCAAAAAAAAGAATTCGCTGTTAACGGTTGAAGATTGCCGACTTGAATATGGGTCTGGTACTGCTATCAATTTTTCTCTGTCACAAGGTGAACGCTGTTATCTCAGCGGCGCAAACGGCTGTGGTAAATCGACACTGTTGAAAGCGATTCACAACGAGCACTCGCACTACACCGGTACCATCAAACGCTTAGGATCTACGGTATACCTTGATCAACACTTTGGTTTACTGGATACCCATAACACCATGTTCGATAGCCTCATGACACATAGCGACGGGCTCACAGAGAGTGATGCTCGGACATTGTTAGCAGGCATCGGCTTTAGGCGTGATTCTGTGTACCGCAAAGTCGCTCACCTGAGTGGTGGAGAGAAAATGAAGCTAGCAATGTTGATTGTCAGCCACAAGCAAGACTCCCCATCACTGCTGCTTGATGAGCCAGATAATCATTTAGATATCGACTCAAAGCAGATATTGGCGTCAGCTTTGCGTGAATACCAAGGGGCTTTTATCTTAGTCAGTCATGACTTGGATTTTGTTGAGGAGGTCGGCGTTAGCCAAAATCGTATTCAGCTTGAACCTTGATACCAACGACCACTGAGCTTAGATAGGCGAGTATTGTTGCGGATACTCGCCTTTCTCGATTGAGACAAGTACACTACGCGCCTCGAACATCTAATCATAAGGCTAAGGTTTGCATACTCTAGAACAATTAAAATCAGGGCAACTTAAAGGTATTAAGCGCTTAAAGCTATCAGAAGGTCTCACTGAGTTTCCATTAGAAATCTTGGATCTAGCCGATTCACTAGAGATTCTCGATCTTTCGGGGAATCAGCTATCAGACTTACCTGAAGAGTTATCACAGCTTACTCACCTGCGTATCATCTTTGCGTCGAATAACCTGTTCACGCACCTTCCTGATGTTCTTGGGTCACTTCCTAAGCTTGAAATGATCGGTTTCAAGACCAACCAAATCAAAACCGTGAGCGAAGCGTCTCTACCACCTCAATTGCGCTGGTTGATCCTAACCGACAACGCCATCGAAGTTCTACCGAACTCACTGGGTGAAAGACCACGACTGCAAAAGCTGGCACTCGCAGGCAACCAGCTTCGCGCTTTACCTGAGAGTATGGAAAACCTGTCCAACCTCGAACTGGTCCGCTTGTCTGCAAACCAACTAACGGAATTCCCAGAGTTCCTTATCAAGCTACCAAAACTGGCTTGGCTAGCGTTTGCGGGCAACCCGTTTTGCAAACACCCTAGCAGCTTAGATAGCGTATCTGCGGTTAGCTCTCAAAGCTACTCGCTAAATCAAGTTCTTGGTCAAGGCGCGTCTGGCGTGATCTATCATGCAAGCTGGCTAAACAGCGACTTTGATTTCCCACAGGAAGTGGCGGTTAAAGTGTTTAAGGGTGAAGTCACCAGTGACGGCTACCCACATGATGAACTGGAAGCGTGCCTTCAAGCTGGCCACCATAACAACTTGGTAAAATCTATCGCCCAAGTAGAGGAACAAGATTACCTAGCTTTGGTGATGGAACTCATTCCAAGCAGCTACTATAACCTAGGGCTACCACCGACACTCGAAACTTGCACACGTGATACTTTCCCAGAAGGTTTTCAACTTCCAATCTCGCAAATCGACAACATCGTGACCCAGATGATCGATGTATTTAATCACCTGCATGACAACAAGGTTTGTCACGGTGATTTGTACGCGCACAACACCCTAGTCAATGAGCAAGGCCAAATGATCTTTGGTGATTTTGGAGCAGCGACCATCTACGGTTACCTAACTGAAGAGCAGCAACAAGGCATTCGACGCATCGAGGCTCGCGCTCTCAAGTACTTTATTGATGACCTACTAACGGTTTGTGCCAAGCAAGATGTTGGAAGTGAACTGCACTCACACTTAACAAACTTTGAAGCATAGACGCAGCAGATAAACCGAGTTGATAGAATGCTAACGCTCGGTTAGCTTCACAAGAAACAACAAAGCCAACATCACTGTTGGCTTTTTGTTTTTTGGAAAGTCGCTCGCTGAATCAAGCTCGGCGAAAAGAGTTAACGCTCAGCTTGCACCAACTTCAGATACGAATGAAGCTCACCGTTCTTAAATTCCACCGCAGAGTGGATATTAAGGTCTGCTCGAGCTACAACCGCAAATTCATATCGGTTATCGCCCTTAGTAATCTCAACGTGCAGTAAGCCGTCTTCTAACTGCCACCGCCCTACCGTCTTAAAGCGGTCAAACAAACGGTACTCAGATAGAGTGCCATCCGCTTTAAAATGCACTTCAGTAATGTAGCCAGCCGGACAGCTTTTTACCCAAACACGACTTTCAATATCACGGATAACAAAATCGCGCTTAGTTTCGCGCCAAGCAAAAAAGCCTTCGCTGTCATACAGAGATATATCGAGATCGGCACGAGGAATTAAAGGCTGCTCCATTTGTTCACGACAATAAAGCTGAAGCAAGATTTGCTGTTTAGTGTCGCTCGATAACTCAGTCATTAATCCTTCCTATCTATCCAAGAAAAGCACTACAGGTTCGTTGTTAGCGATTAAACCAGCTCGTAAGAAACAACGTAAAGCTGAGAGATACCTGGGTAGATATCTTGAATCACATCTTTCAACACTTGCAGCGTCATGTTCTCTTGTTGTGCATGGAACTCGCCCAGCTCATCAAACAGAATCGGTTCTACGCTGATGATCTTAAGATTACAGAATACGCGCCCTTCTTCTAACGTTGATACTTCAACAACGCTACCCGGTTGGTAATCACGCTCTGATTCATCGCGAATGGTGATGGTCTTTTTGCCAGAAAGGATGTCAGCTTCAAAACGTTCGAAGAACGTCATAGTGGTTGGTGCGGTCATTTATTCAGTCGCTTAGCATTATAAGGTTAGGTAGATGTTTATATACCAGAATGCCTGTTCAAGCGAATAAAAATTAGATGCGGAAGTTTACTCGTCATTCCCAAGACTGACGGAGGAAGGAGTTGGGAATCTCTAGAGGATAAATTACAGGCAATAAAAAAGGAGAACCGAAGTTCTCCTTTTCTTAAACCTTAAAGCTAACTCTAAATTATAGAGATGCTTTCGCTTTTTCAACTAGAACAGCGAATGCTGCTTTGTCGAATACTGCGATGTCAGCAAGAATCTTACGATCGATCTCGATAGATGCTTTCTTAAGACCGTTGATGAAACGGCTGTAAGATAGACCATTTTGACGAGATGCCGCGTTGATACGTGCAATCCAAAGTTGACGGAATTGACGTTTCTTGTTACGACGGTCACGGTAAGCGTATTGACCAGCTTTGGTAACTGCTTGGAAAGCTACGCGGTAAACACGTGAACGTGCACCGTAGTAACCTTTAGCTTGTTTTAGAACTTTCTTATGACGTGCACGAGCTTGTACACCACGTTTTACGCGAGGCATTATGCTTCTCCTAAACTAAACGAATTTATAAACTAAAAAGAATTAAGCGTATGGCATCATACGTAGAACTTGAGCAACTTCACACTTAGGAAGGATCGAGTTCGGACGTAGCTGACGCTTGTTCTTAGTAGTACGCTTAGTCAGGATGTGACGTTTACCAGCGTGCTTAAACTTAATACCACCAGCAGTTTTCTGGAAACGCTTAGCAGCACCTTTGTTGGTTTTCATCTTAGGCATGATGAATAACTCCGCATTGTTGAGTTGTTAATAACATAGTAATTAGGGCGAATAAAACCCCGCAACCAGAGGCTGCAGGGTTCAATTACTTGCAAAGCCGTTAATTACTTCTTTTTAGGGGCCAATACCATGATCATCTGGCGACCTTCAATTCTCGTTGGGAAAGATTCGACTACTGCAAATTCTTCAGTATCCGCTTTCAAACGATTAAGAACGTCAACACCGATGTCTTGGTGAGCCATTTCGCGGCCACGGAAGCGAATTGTTACCTTCACTTTGTTGCCGTCTTCAAGGAAACCAGTCAGGTTGCGTAGTTTTACCTGATAGTCTCCAATATCAGTTCCAGGGCGGAATTTAACTTCCTTAATCTGAACCTGCTTTTGCTTTTTCTTCTGCTCTTTCGCAGCTTTGCTCTTCTCGAAGAGGAACTTACCGTAGTCCATCACACGACAAACTGGCGGCTCGGCGTTAGGGCTGATCTCTACTAGATCCATACCAGCTTCATTTGCAGCTTCCATCGCTTCTGCGATTGATACTACACCAACAGCTTCGCCGTCTGCGCCAGTTAGACGCACTTCACGAACGCCACGAATGTCACCGTTTAAACGGTGCTGGTTTTGTTTGGCCGGTTGCTGGCCACGTCTTCCGCCTTTAATAGCTATTCCTCCAGATTGAGCTTACGGCTTGAAACCTCAGCTTGGATGTATGAAATAAAGTCATCCACTTTAAACTTGCCAAGGTCTTTACCTTTACGTGTACGTACTGCAATTTCGCCGGCTTCCATTTCTTGGTCACCACACACAAGCATGAACGGTACACGTTTCAAAGTATGTTCGCGGATTTTAAAGCCAATCTTCTCATTTCTCAAGTCTGCTTTGACTCTAAATCCACTTTTTTGCAGTTTTTTCGTAATTTCTTGTACATATTCAGACTGTTTGTCTGTAATGCCCATTACAACTGCTTGTTCTGGCGCCAACCACGTTGGGAAGAAGCCAGCGTATTCTTCAATAAGAATACCGATGAAACGCTCTAGTGAACCTAAAATCGCGCGGTGGATCATAACTGGCGTGTGACGCTCGTTATCTTCACCTACGTAAGTTGCACCTAAACGCTCTGGTAATGCAAAATCGAGCTGCACTGTACCACATTGCCATGCACGGTCCAAACAATCATGCAAAGTAAATTCAATCTTAGGTCCGTAGAATGCACCCTCGCCTTCTTGAATCTCGTATGCAATCTCCATTGACTCTAGTGCAAGCTTAAGGTCAGCCTCAGCACGGTCCCACATTTCGTCAGAACCTACACGTTGCTCTGGACGAGTAGACAGCTTAACAACGATGTTTTCGAAACCGAAAGTTGTGTAAGTGTCGTAAACCATTTCAATACAAGCTTTAACTTCTTGTTGAACTTGGTCTTCAGTACAGAATACGTGAGCGTCATCTTGAGTAAAGCCACGAACACGCATGATGCCGTGAAGTGCGCCAGACGGCTCGTTACGGTGACATGAGCCGAACTCAGCCATACGTAGCGGTAGATCACGGTATGATTTAAGACCTTGGTTGAAGATCTGTACGTGACCCGGGCAGTTCATTGGCTTGATAGCGTATTCACGGTTCTCTGAAGACGTTGTGAACATCGCTTCTGCGTATTTGTCCCAGTGACCAGAACGTTCCCAAAGTACACGGTCCATCATTAGTGGGCCTTTTACTTCTTGGTAATCGTACTCAGTAAGTTTTTGACGTACGAACACTTCTAGTTCACGGAAAATAGTCCAACCGTTGTGGTGCCAGAACACCATGCCTGGTGCTTCTTGCTGCATGTGGAATAGATCCAATGCTTTACCAATCTTACGGTGGTCACGCTTAGCCGCTTCTTCTAGACGAACTAGGTGAGCTTTAAGCGCTTTTTTATCATGGAATGCAGTACCGTAGATACGTTGAAGCATCTTGTTGTCACTGTTACCACGCCAGTAAGCACCCGCTACGTTTAGTAGTGTGAAGTGCTGACAGAAACCCATATGTGGTACGTGTGGACCACGACACATATCGATGTATTCTTCATGGTGGTATAGGCCTGGACGGTCGTCTTTAGAAACGTTCTCGTCTAGGATTTCCATCTTGTATGTTTCGCCGCGAGCTTCGAAAGCATCACGCGCTTCCTGCCAGCTAACTTTCTTCTTAACAACCTGGTACTTGGTCTTCGCTAGCTCTTTCATGCGCTTTTCGATCTTTTCTAGATCTTCTTGCGTTAGAGAGTGCTCAAGGTCGATATCGTAGTAGAAACCGTTATCGATGGTAGGACCGATCGCCATTTTCGCTTCTGGAAAAAGCTGCTTAACCGCGTGGCCTAAAAGGTGAGCACAAGAGTGACGAACGATCTCAAGACCATCAACTTCATCTTTAGCAGTGATGATTTCTAGACTTGCATCGTTTTCGATAAGATCACAAGCATCAACACGCTCGCCGTCTACACGACCAGCAATGGTTGCTTTCGCAAGACCAGGACCGATTGATAGGGCAACATCTAGAGTTGATACAGGGTTGTCAAATTGACGCTGACTACCGTCAGGAAGAGTAATAATTGGCATTATTTGTCCTTTACAGTGGTGTTGCACACCAAGCAACACATGAAAATTATTTAATATATTCAATTCAAAAAGTTAGAAAACTTAATGGGGATATATGTAAGAATTGGTACAAATTTAGGCACAAATACAGATGCGCCTTTATAAGTACCGGGGCATTGTAGCGAATTAACATGAAATAACAATGCTGCACTTAAAGCAAAGCATGAGAACTATGTCTTTATTTCTTTCTAGGCTAAATCATGTTTCAGCAAGTATTGTACTCTATTGGGAAGAAGTTTCTTCTACAGCAGGGTCGGTTTTGGAATTGGCCCTCTCGCGATAGTTAATGAAGTTCATATACTTAGGCATAGTCGATCGCAACAAGACACCACCATTTTTCTTCTCTCCCGCGACACCGAACATAATAAAGTGAGAGCCCTTAAATCGTTCTAAGGAATTCAGCTTATAAACTCTCATAACGTCTTCTTTTAGCTCTTTTGGCAAGATTAGAGATGGATCTTTAGGCCCCCCATAATTGAGAAATAGGGTCCCATCTTTATTCTCTTTATAGTTATTAATCTCTCCCCAAAAAATCTGCTGAGTTCTAAAGTCATCTTCTTTGATTTTTGAGACTTCAACTAAGTTGTCCCTAAGCATACCATTGAGAAGCTCACGCCCTGAGTCGGCGGTAATCTTAATAGTTTTACCTTCACCATATTCTGGGTTTTTAACCAAATAACTTAATATCTGACGTAAAGATTTACTATCCGGAAAATCACTATTCTTACCTCCTGCTTTTACGGCTTGTGGAGACGGGGTCCAATTATGTTCCTCATCTTGATGCTTGTCCGCTGGCGTTGATACTTCAATAGAGTCATGTTTAGTTTTATCAAGGTTTACATGTATATCGGTATTACTTTTTTCCAGATCATCGTCGTGAGCTTCATTTTCCATATCTTCAGCAACTAACATCGATGTTGCCTTCTCACACCCTTTTAGATGATGTGCATTAAAGCAGGCAGCGCGAGTTACCTCTCGAACTGTATAAGATTTGGTGTGCCAAGCTTTCTTTTTGCACTCTAAGCATCTAATCAAGCCTTGATACTTATCGATATCTTTCTCGAAAGTTTCGGTATCAACTACTGAACCATCAGATTCAAATTCCACATATCTCATACACAGCCCCTAAAAATCATCTACATGCATATATAACCAAAACGAAATGAATACATCTAGTTTCATACATTTATATAATTTTAAAAAACTGTGTCGATCACAATTTGAGCTAATCCTTAAACTCACTCTTTAAACTCAATCTCTTGATTTAATGCCTTCCTAGCCTCATAATTAGACTTCACTGGCAAAATCCAGTGGCGGGATTGGTCCCCCGTTTAGAGTTAAATCTCATTGTACAGGCGCATAGACGCCAGCTTATTGCTGGTTTTTTTATGCGTGCGATTCAGCACACCCAAATAATGGTGGGCTGATCGGGGCAGCTTCGGCTGGCCGTTCCCTGTGCAGCGGTAGGACCAACCTCGGTCAGTTCACCACCCAAAGATTGGTCCCTTTGTGTGGTGGTTAATACCTGCTATACACAGGAGGCAATCATGCCTAACCAAATCAATGTACCTTTCCACGGTTCAAACCTAATCGTTATCAACCACGATAGCGAGGCCCACATACCAATGAAGCCAATTGTTGAAGGTATGGGTTTAGATTGGAGTTACCAATCCCGCAAACTTGGTAGTAATAAAGAGAGATGGAGTGTTGCTGTTATAGCAACAGTTGCTCAAGATTCTAAAAACCGCGATTTACTCTGCATCCCGCTTCGAAAACTCTTCGGCTGGCTCCAAACACTCCAACCTAATCGAGTCCGCAAAGAAATCCGCGACAAAGTGATCCAATACCAAAATGAATGTGATGATGTTCTTTGGCGATACTGGAACCAAGAAACCAACCAACTCCCCACCCCAAGTACAATCCCTGTTACCACCAAATTTTTAATGACATTAGAAAATGGCCGCGTGATCGGTAATGTCCCGATGGGTGATGATGTGATGGTATTCGAGCGTTCAAGGCTTCCAGAATTGCTACGTGAGCCTGGTTACTTTTCTATTGAGGATTACGCGAAAATTGCTGAGACGGCGAATTCTAGGTTGGCAATGTTGTTAGCGGCGAAGGGAAAAAATTGTTGAATTGAATAGATAAAGGCGCCAATTGGTGCCTTAGTCGTTTGTATGACTCTTCTGCTTTCAACAAATCAACAAAAAAGCTAGCTACTCTATTGAGTGCTTCTCAACCACGGGCTTTATTGGATGCTTATCAAGTTTGGCGCTTGACTCTGGCTTAACATCAACAGTCACCGTTTTTTGCTTTGTCTACATCCACAGTTATTAGATTATGTAAAAGTAGAGTATCTGGTGTAATCAAAAAATGAATGACTGCTGGGGATTTTTCGACGTAGCAAGAGTACTCCATACCCACGAATCAAAACTTCTACGAGATATCGATAGTAAATCAGCAGCAGAACAAAATGATTTATGCAAAAACTCATAGTCCTTCTGCACAATCCCTGCTTCTTGCGCAAAAGTTCGAATATGGCGGTCAACCGCTACAGAATCTATTCCAACTAGACACTTCATGTAATCGACAGTTTTAGGTCCAACTCCATCTAATTCCAGAAGCTCAATTCCAAAACTATCTATTTCTAATTTTTCTCGTAGATCTGCCGAAGTATTTACATTATTTGAGTACATGAAACGAACGATACTCTCGAACCGATTGATTTTTGTTGTATGTGACCAGTTAAGAAAATCTGCCGTTTGTTGATTATCAATCATTTCAATAAGAGTATATGACGTTCTTTTTTCTGAATGCGAGTTAAGAATAGATTCAACTCTGGGCTTTACAACAGATGCATAATTTAGCCCAGCCTGAAGGATAGAATCAGCCAATATAGCTCCCATATGATCATATACAGGACGGTGCTCACGCTCCTCTTGAGAAACACCTAACTCAATGGCGTAATCTGCTAACTGTCTAGCAGATTTCAATATATCAACCGCATATTCAATTGTTTTTAAATTAGTTTTCATATCTCAATAAATTCAGAAAGCGCGTTTAGACGCTCGACACAATTTGGGCAAGCGCCACAAGGAAATGAACTTGAAGCCTGGCATGAGAATGTCCTCCCAATGGGAACATCCAGTTTAAGAGCTGCACTAACTACATCAGCTTTACTTGCGAACCTAAAAGGTGAATGGAATCTAACAGGTCCAATTGATTCTGTCAGTCCATCTAATTTATTCATAAAAGCAGAAGTACAATCGATCTCTTTTGCATGATTACTGTTTATAAAGCCAGTAAATACATTGAAAATGTCCAATGTTTGAGCTCGTGCAGCTGCGGCGGCGAAAAATAACATAGTTCTATATGGTATGTATAGGTCTTCATCTATAACATTTTCATTCCATAAATCAGCTTCTTTTATAAGCCTTGATTGAGAGCCTTCAAATATTTGACTTATATCAACTCTTTCTGGTTTCACTACAAGCTCCAGAGGGATTACCTCGTTAAGCCTTGCCCACTCTGTTTCCACACAATGCTGACCATAGTCAAAAAATAGGGGGTACACTTCTATACCTTTAGCTATGAGCTGATACACAACCGTCGTGGAATCTAAACCACCAGATGTTAGTACTATTGCTTTTTCCATTTTATTCATTTTCCATGCCCGAAAGAATATCAAATATAGAATTAAGGCTTGAATCAAGGTCCGTTGAGTATGAGTTACTACCCATGATTACCATATTATTATCATTTTCCGCCTTCGGATCATAAGTAACAACGGGTTTTTGAGTCGCTTGAGCTATACCAATTTCAATCAATGTTCCAGGATCACGATTTAAAGGAATAGCGAACACTACATCGCATTCTTCAATAAGTTTTACATCCTGAAAATATGTCTGTTTTCTCTCAAGCTCTGAAGACTCTTCATTTAGTTCACCGTTCTCAACAATTGGTCTACGGAGCGTGAAATTATGATATTCCATACTCGCTATAGCATAGTCTAGATCCTTTCTATCTATATATGAGAAATCCGGTGCCGCAAGGTATATGTTGTATTTAGGTCTTTCATGCCAAGGTAAACATACTCCGCCTAGTCCTTTCGAAACATTTAATGGTAGAGATAGATTTCTTTGCACATCACGTTTGAAATCGTCTGGGAAAGTTGTTTGAGAGTAACTAGTGGCGGCAATAGATGCTATCCATGCTGCATTCTCCCAACCTAAATCTTTATGCGCTATAGCTGCAGCAGAGTAGACATCTCCAACCCCTACAGAATTTTGAGTTCTCCCTAACTTTGCGGGTATTCTTTTTGAGGTATCAGAAGTCAAATCAAATACTCGACTTCCTCCTCGATTTTCTTTCAGTATGAAACATTCAACGGACAAAGAAGAAGCTAAGTCTATAAGTGGTGTAATATCTTGTTTAGCATTAGATTCAAATAATTCGGAGGATGTAGATGTAAGCAAAAGGGAAATTCTTCCACGATAGAAATCTAGTTCTGAAAAAGATTCTATTCCATAAGCTATATCAAAACTAAATTTTGCCTTACTAGAGAATTGCTCAAATAACTCTTCGAGATTAAAACTCCCTGGAAAAATCAACACATCTTCAAAACTATCAAGTTGTTGAGGGACGAACTTAAGTTTAATCTTCTTATTATCCCTCAATAAGTCCTCATAACCTTGATGTGCTAACTCTTTTACATCAGAGATAGAGATAACATTAGGTGACCCAGTAATATCCCCGAGAATAATGACTTCTTCACATCCATGTGCAATTAGGTAACTTTGTGCTTCTTTTTGCAAGTATTCTGGGCAAATTATGGCCGCGCTATAACGTTTATCACTAGCCCAGAGACCTCGACATGCATGAACAACTCCTCCGAGTCTTATTTTGCATTTCTCGTTAAAGGTTGAAAGTGTGTAATCAACAAAAACCTCTCCAACAACTAGAACCATGAGTTCATCCTCTAGATTTAAATGTGTCGAACATCAAGTTGAATCAATGGCAATGGGGTTGTTGTAACACTAGTAACTATCCCTACATATGAATGCCCATCATTCATGCACGCTGCTAGATAATTAAACTGTGTAGGAAGAGCTCCACACTCTAAAGCACTCTGACTATGAACTGCTACAATTCGTGGTTGACCTAGTTGAATCAATACAGTGGTACCAATAGTTGGTAGTGAACTATGCGTACTGTAGTAGCTCGCTTGTCCCACATCTTCGAGAATACATGAAAAGGATAGTTCGCATTTGTCCGTCCCACTTTCACCACCCGTTTGACCTGTAGCATTTCTCACACCCGTATAATCCGTAAAACGTCCAGAGCCTGTACTTCCCATATAAAAATCCTTTCACTAACAATATCAACGCGTAGCGTCGTAGAAGCACTGACTATAACGTAACAAACAAATACCCTCTCTGATGCATATCTCATATTCTCCAACACGCATAACTAGAACAAAAGGTAATTACCTAGCAATTTTCGTCAAACTTTCCTTAACTTGTGCCTTGTCGTTTTGATTGGTTTCTGGATAGGCATGCTTGCATACTTTGGAATAAACAACTAGGAGCTGACAGCCCTACAGTTGTTTTTTGCTATATACCCCCTTATACTGAAAACTCACTGGCAAAATCCAGTGACAGGTTTGGTCACCTGAAATTTACACAGGCGTATAGACGCCAGCTTGTTGCTGGTTTTTTTATGCGTGCGGTTTAGCACACCCAAATTATGGTGGGCTGGATGGAGTCGCTTCGGCGAGCCGTTTTCTGTGTAGACGGTATGACCAAACTCTGTTCAGCTCATCACCCAATGTTTGGTCATGTTGTGTGATGAGAAATCAACTCAAATTACACAAGATGGAGGCGCCTATGCCTAACCAAATCAAAGTCCCTTTCTACGGAGCAAATTTATTCGTTGTTGAACACAACGGTGAACCTTACACTCCAATGAAATCTATCGTGGAAGGTATGGGGATGTCATGGCAGGGACAACACGAAAAGATTAAATCTAATCCAGAACGTTGGAGGATCAAGGTAATCCTGATACCTACTTCTAGCGGTCAGCAAGAAATGATATGCCTCCCTCTTAGAAAGCTATGCGGATGGCTCCAAACACTCCAACCTAATCGAATCCGCAAAGAAATCCGCGACAAAGTAATCCAATACCAAAACGAATGTGATGATGTTCTTTGGCAATACTGGAACAAAGAAACCAACCAGTTCCCTGCCCCAACTCCAGCCCGTGTTACCACCAAACTTTTAATGACGTTAGAAAACGGCCGCATAATCGGCACTGTTCCAGTTGGTAATGATGTGATGGTGTTTGAGCATTCAAGAATTCCAGAACTGTTGCGTGAGCCTGGTTACTTTTCTATTGAGGATTACTTGGAGATCGCCAAGGTAGCGAATGAGAAAGTGTCTGAATTGGTTAAGTGGAAGTTGGGTTGATAAATCAAGGTGGCGGGAATCCCCACCACCGGTAACCTCGTGGCTATAATGTAAACTTCATGAAGTTTATTTGTCATCATCTTTATCTGAAGAATATGAGTGGGGCTCTATTTTAGCCACAGCATCCTCTAGAGCTGATGAATATGGACGGTGCCCCATTTTCGCCACAGCATCCTCTAGAGCTGATGAATATGGATAGTGCCCCATTTTCGCCACAGCATCCTCTAGAGCTGATGAATATGGATGGTGCCCCATTTTCGCCACAGCATCCTCTAGAGCTGATGAATATGGATGGTGCCCCATTTTCGCCACAGCATCCTCTAGAGCTGATGAATATGGTTGGTGCCC